>JAAELQ010000184.1 GCA_024226515.1 bacterium | reverse complement strand
CTGCTATGTTCGGTGTGTTGCGGGACTTCGCTGCCGCGCGTCTGGCCCCGCAGGCCGTCGTTGCGGCGCGTCGTTTGGCTTCGCTTCTTGCCGGGTTCGACCGCGACGCCGATGTTCTGACGAACCCGGGGGCACGCGACTTCGCGAGGATCGCCGAAGTCACGGCCGCGATTCGAACGACGGAAGGGACTCTCATCCAGATCGCTTCGGGATTTTCGACAGCAGATTCCGTTGCGTGGCTTTCCGCGCCTGTGGGGAGCCAATCGTCTGCTTACCCGGTCGGCTCGGCTTTCGGACGCGGAGGCGCCGGAGTTGACCAGGATCGCCGTGACGAACTCGATTTCGTCTCGGCGCCCGCCGGCCACGACGATGCGACGACGGAGGCGACGAGACGTCCGATGACGCACGTTGCCTCGCCAATCGGGACCGACCCCGTGCGGCAGCTCGTCGACAACGCCCTCGGTAGGGCGACGCTCCCTCGGTGGGGCGAGGCGCGGGACGACCCCGCAAGCGCGATGGCACATGGCTTCGGAGCCCCGCTCGGTGTTTATTCGCCGTTGCCGCCTCAGCCGCGTTTGTCGTCGCAACCGGCCGTTGACGATCCGTTCGTTCCGGCTGCTGCCTCCGCCGTTCCTGCCGCGTCCGTCGTGGCAGCCGCGTCCGGCGG
>JAAELQ010000183.1 GCA_024226515.1 bacterium | reverse complement strand
CGCAGGAGGCTGGCGATCTTGAACGAGTCCACCTTGTCGTTCTTGACCTTCCCGCCGTGGATCGCCTTCATGTACAGCGCATGGCCGAGGACGAACGGGATCGACTCGGCGGCGCACAGGTCGGCGAGCCAGTACCAGCTGAACATGCACTCCGCCGCGACGGCGACATCGTCTCGGTACGGCCCCAGCACCTCGAGGAACCGGGCGGGGTCCGTCGGCATGTTGCGGTGCACGACCGGCGTCCCGCTACCGTCGAGGATGCAGACGTACATGCTTCGGGTGTGGAGGTCGACGCCGGCGCAGAACTCGTGCGTGCCCTGATAGAACCTCATCGCGGTCTCCTTGGGTGAGAGAACGGCCGACGGCCCTCGCCGCGACGGCGAAGACGCGTCACCGGTGGGCCATGATGAGTTTCAAGTCGCTGCAGTTGACGGGCCGCCGTCGCGCGCATCACGCGCAACCGCTCAGAGGTCCAGCTTCGCTGGCCCACTCTTCGCTTCCAGGTCCTACCATTGGTCGTGCGGTCGGGG
>JAAELQ010000182.1 GCA_024226515.1 bacterium | reverse complement strand
TGGATCAGATGAAGGGCTGGGGCATCAATGTCCGCGCCGACGGAACCTACACGCCTCAATACAGCGACGTCTCCTCGCCATCCCTCACGAAAACGTTCATCGCCGGCAGACGCGGCCACATCGCCACGCTGATTCCCTCGCCCGGCAATGACGACTTGCTGCTGTTGTCCGACATGCGACTGATGCGGGTAAACACCGACGGCACGATCCCGCCGACCCCCGTGCTGGATGGGACGCTGGTCAATGAGCCGAAGGCGCCCGAGTTCGTCGGGCAGATGCAGATCGCCGTCGCGCCCGACGGCAAGAGCTTCTACCTGGCCGGTGTGTTCTCATCGCCATACAGCGGTCGAAACCGCACCGGCGCCGACAACAGCGGCCCGTGGCGCGACGGCCAGGTTTACCAGGTCGACTACGCGACGCGCACTACCAAGGTCGTCTTTGCGCTCTGCGCCGATACGATCATCACCGACCTGGCGGCGCGCGCGAAGTCGCCGATCGCCGACGCGAAATACGGCAACTACGCCGCGATCGAGGGCGTGGCTGTCGACACGGACGATCGGCTGTTCATCTGCGACCGGCAGAACAAGCGCATCGTCATCCAAGACGCCGCCGGCAAGCTGGTCCGCGAAATCCCGTGCGAGTATCCCGACGCGACCGCCGTGGACCCAGGCTCCAAGTCGCTGTACGTGACCACGCGCGTCGGCCACTACCACGGCCGCGGCGAGCTGAAGTTGCTGAAGTTCGACGACTGGAGCAAGGCCGATGGCCCGTCGGCCACGCTTCCGCTTTGCGAGGTGCGTCACTT
>JAAELQ010000181.1 GCA_024226515.1 bacterium | reverse complement strand
TCCGAGGAATCGCCGCGGCACTTAGACTGATGAAGCAGATCGACCGAGTGGTGCTGGGGCCAAGTGCTCCTCTTCTCTGGCAGATGATGCGTAAGAGGCGCTATACGCCCATGACACCTCCTCGAGCACTGTACTTCATCCTCCCTCAGTTAGGCCTCTCAGCAGAGGAGCGACAGCAGGTCATCCTAGAGGAAATGAACGAAGGCTATGAGGTGTGGGAGCCAATGGAGACCACTATCGATGGCATGGCCGCCAGCGTGCCAGTGTGCCGCAAGTGGGGAGCAATCCTACTTGGCGGTCGCGTGATGGCGCTCGATCAGTATCCGATAAACGAGCTCACCAGCATCGAGACTACTCCAGAGGTCGAGGGAGAGCCAGCAGGAACTCCGACGTGACGCACGAGTCGCCCCAATGCCCCAATCACCGCAGAACAACAGCCTCGAGACGGACGGCTCCGCCGCACGCTCAGGCATAGGCGTTAGCCGGACATTGGAAACTGGAATCATGTCACCACTGTTTGAACTGACGACCAGCTTGGATAGCCAATGCCAACCAAGCTGCATTTCGACTCCACGCGGTGACTTTGCGCTCCGTTTGTCGGTCGACAAGCAATTCACCGACGCCACACGAACAAGTAGGCTGGAGCGCGACTTCAGTCAATCGCCACCATCAGCAGGCCTCTCGGCCCCAACAAATGTACCAACCAGGAGCGAGATCCAATGAAAGACATCCCAGGAATCGATGAAGACGGTAATCCCAAACATGGCCCCTTTAAGCTGTTCTTCAAGAACGGCCTTATCTCTTGCCAGGGTGAGTTCGACAACGGTAGGAAATCAGGAAAGTGGAAGTACTTTCTGAACAATGGCCAGATGCAGTCCTTCGGCAGCTTCAAGGACGGTAAGATCGTTGGTCGGTGGAAGTGGTTCTTCAAGACTGGCGAACCGCGCGGGACGGGCGGTTTCGACGATGAAGAGCAGAAGCACGGTGTATGGAAGCGATACCATGCCAATGGCCAACTCTGGGACGAGGGTCGCTTCGAACACGGCAAGAAGAGGGGCACTTGGAAGGTTTATGATGAGGCAGGCGAGCTCCTAAAGACGCAATCCTTCAAGTAGCGAAGCGGGCGCCTCTGTCTATCCATACGGCTCCCCAACAGGCGGCCGGCTAACTACTCATTGCAGCAGACGGTCTGCTGCGCAGCCCGCTCCTGAATGAGCACTCGTTATGCCGATAAGAGCGATCCGCATGCCCCGTAATGTCAAGCCGTTGGACGACCTTGCGCTATCGACAGGCTGCAGGAAGCTGGGAACCTCGGATCGAGCCGCTCGATCAGGGCGAACGGCAATCTAACTAGGCGTTGGACTTGACGAATCAGGTCTGGCTCGCCCCTGGCGGACTCATTCGCAGCGCGACATTCCGCGATCTGCTGTGGCTTCGACCGGTGACGGAGTATGCTGAACGGTCGGGCCCGCGCCAGTCTCGGCTCGCGCGGCGTTCCAGCTCACGATCGGACATGGCGCAGATCCGAGAACATCAGGAGAACAACACATGCCGCGAATCATCTTCACGCACCCGGTCCGTGATCCAGCCCTGTGGGCGAGCAAGCATGCCGAGCGGGTGACGGCGTTCGCCGCCTGGGGATCCAACGTGGTCGATCACCTCGCGGCCGACGGCAGCAACAACGTGGCCATCAGCGTCGACGTCCACGATCTGGACGCCATGCGGGCCTCACTCGAGTCGCCCGAGCTCGCAGAGTCGAAGGAAGCGCACGGCGTGCTGGAGCCGCTGGCGATGTACGTTGAGAACGATAGCTAGGCCGACGTGACGAAAGACGAAGAGCACCTGCGCCTGCTGTCGATCTTCCACTTCGTGGTCGCGGGCGTGACCGCGTTGTTCGCTCTGTTTCCGATCATCCACATGCTCGTCGGCCTGGCGATCGTCTCGGGGGTGTTGCAGCCGGCGGACGGGGATGAGATCCCGGCGGCCTTCGGCTGGTTCTTCGTGTTGTTCGCCGGCGTCTGGATCGTCCTCGGCCTCGCAGTCGCCGTCGCGATCGCGCTGGGCGGTCGCGCTCTGCGACGCCGACGGCACTACACGTTCTGCCTCGTGGTGGCGGGTGTGACCTGCCTGCTGATGCCGTTCGGCACCGTCCTCGGCGTGTTCACGATCGTCGTGCTGATGCGAGATTCGGTGAGAGAGATGTTTGACGGGCAGTCGGGCAAGCTGACGACGTGAGCGAGAGCATCCTGAATTGAAAACGAGCGGTACGATCCAACGACGGGGAATGTCCACGGTGTGGGAGCGCAGGGTTGCGCGCACGGCAACCGTCTTCGCGGCCCTGGCGTTCATCGGCAGCGTTCTGCTTGCAATCGGGCTCACGCGGGCGGGGGTCTCCGCCTGGGTGTCGCTGCCGTCGTCCGTCCTGATCGCGTACCTGGTCTACGCCGGCATGACGCGCAAGCTCCGCCGCCGCCGCCGGATCCTGGCTCAGCCGTTTCCCGGCGAATGGGAGGCCGTCCTCCAGCGCGAGGTCCTGTTCTTCCGGGCGCTCGATCCCGCGGAACAGGGGCGCTTTCGCCGCGAGCTGCAGGTGTTTCTCGGGGAGAAGCTGATCACCGGGATCAAGCTGAAGCTGGACACGACGACGCGCGTGCTGGCGGCGACCAGCGCCATCATCCCCATCTTCGGTTTCCCCGAGTGGGAGTGGGACCAGATCAGCGAGATCCTGATCTACCCCGGTCGCTTCGACAACGAGTTCGCGTTCGAGAGCGGCGCGCAACGGCACACTCTGGGCATGGTCGGTACCGGTGCGCTCAACCGGCTGATGATCCTCTCGAAGCCCGATCTGCTCGGCGGATTCCGCAACCCCGGGGACAAACGCAACGTCGGCCTCCACGAGTTCGCCCACCTGGTGGACAAGTCGGACGGCACGATCGACGGTCTGCCCGCGGTGGGACTCGAGCGGGCGGCGATCGGTCCGTGGATCGAGCTGGTGCGACGAAAGATGGACGAGATGCGTCGTGGCGACTCGGACATCAATCCGTACGGCCTGACCAACGAGGCCGAGTTCTTCGCCGTCACCACCGAGTATTTCTTCGAGCGACCCGGCGTGATGGAGCGCAAGCACCCCGAGCTGTACGCCTTGCTGTCGCGCGTGTTCAATCAGAGTCCCAGCGGGCGCGCCGCGGCGCGGGCACGCGAGATGGCACGCGGTCGGCCGAGTTTCGGGCGCAACTCACCCTGCCCGTGCGGCAGCGGCGTGAAGTACAAGAAGTGCTGCCTCAAGCGCTCGCGCTAGGCGGGCATGTGGGCGGAAGCGAGACCGGGGCCTGTCCGCCCTGTCCACGACGAAAACAGTGGTAGGCTCATCGGACGCCATGGAAACGCTCCAGCAGCGAATCGAACGAGTGGTGCGCGAGAAGATCGCGATCTCGCCCTACGACCCTCGGTGGCCGGAGTCCTTCCGTCGGGAGAAGGCGCACCTGAGGGCCTGTCTTCCGGGCGACCTGGTGCGGCGCATCGAGCACTTCGGCAGCACGGCCGTTCCGGGGCTCGCCGCGAAGCCCGTCGTGGACATGCTGGTGGAGGTGACCGACCTGGAGGCGACGCGGCGCGCCATCGCGCCACTCCTGGAGTCGCAACACTACGACTACTTCTGGCGGCCGACGCACGGAGACGACGGTCCGCCGTTCTACGCTTGGTTCATCAAGCGAGATGCCGCAACGGGCGCCCGCACGCATCACATTCACATGGTCGAGTCCGGCCCGGAGTTTGCCGGCCATTGGGATCGACTCCTCTTCCGAGACTTCCTGATCGAGCACCCCGGCGTGGCCCGGGACTACGAAACCTTGAAGAGGCGGCTCGCTTCGACCTCGCCGCGGGACCGCGTCGCGTACACACGGGGCAAGACGGAATTCATCGTCGGCGTGACCGCGCAGGCAAAGAACCGCTACGGCGGTTCGGGAGGAGACTGTCATGCTCGTCGTGGCCGCAGTCCTGATAGCGCTGAGTAGCGCGCCGACGAGTGTCGAGGAGTCCGAGAGCGACTCCATGGCGTGGGAGCGTCGCTACGACTGGTACCAGGCAGGGGTGGCCGTAACACGCAGTGAAGACGCGGGCGGAGAGACGCTGCGAGGACTCCGCGCGACCTGGGGCGCCGGCGAGTGCAACATGGGTGGCGGGCTGTTTCTTGCCGCCGAACGCAGTGACGACGTCAGTCTGTACGAAGCGGGGCTCCAGTTGCGTACGCCGTTCATCTGCTCGCGATACGTCGATATTGCTCCGCGAGTCAGCCTTGGGCTCGAGTACGTTGACGGTGAGCCCGACGAGGGCCTAGGCGTTCTTGGCGGGATCGGGCTCGAGGCCGGAGCGTGGCTGGGCGATCGAGTCGAATTCGTGGTGTTCTTCGATCGAGAGTTCGGTTTCAGCTCGAGGACGCGAAACCAATTTGGATTCGCTTTGAGAGTGGGTGTCGCCAGAGCGCCACTTCTTACTGCATCCGAATCGTGAAGACCACGGCCCAGACCTTGCTTCCTGCGATATCCAGCTGAGCGTTGGCGGCGATCTGGTTCCCGATGTCCACGGTTGCGCCCGTGAGGCTGACTACGTCGCCATCCACGGCGTCTGTTCCGACCGTACCCGAGTCCGCGGCAGCGAGGATCGCCGCCTCTTCAGCCACGGTGCAGGAAGCGGCTGCACAGCTAGCCACCGAATTGTCGTACGCAACGGAATCGCCGACGTAAGAAAAGAGTGGGTCCAAAATGTCCCGCATGCTCACGTCCGAAACCGCCCCCCCGGGGTTGTTGATGTACAGCAAGAACTTCACCGGCATGCCGGTGGATAGAGTCGAGCCGCTGGCAACCGGAGTCCCGTCGGACTGAAATGCGCGCTTGACCATCGAAAGCTCCGGACTGAACTGAATGACGAACCAGCCCAGGTCTGCCGTGGAGCTACCGGTGAAGTCGCGTTGAAGGCGCAGATTCGTACCGCTTGTCAGCGCTGAAGTGAACCAGCACACTCCGGTATGGTCATTCGTGCCGAAGGGTGACTTGCCCCCCCGTGTCGCATACCCGCCCACCGCAACGGCACGCGCGGAATCGACCGCGTTGATCGATACGTCTTTCTGCAACTCCGCGCTCGAGAAGGCCGCGTTTGCGTGCTGCACCGTGGTCAGATCCTGAAACTCCACGAGCTGCCACGCGAGGTCGATCGCCTGGCCGGTTCGGTCTCGGTCGAACTGCAGGCTCGTCGGTCCGGTGACCCGTCCCCTGACGACCTTCTGACCGATGTCGGATGTGGTGCCGAGTGCAGTGCGGTAGCTGTAGATCAGCCAGGCCTTGTCCGTGTTGACGGGCACGGGGATGGTGGCGGTCTTCGTCCCGTCGCCCGACGAGAAGGATACATCACCATGCTGTCGGCCGGGTTATCAATGTCGTGCCGCAAGCTGAACACGAGGAACGCCTTGCTCGTGTCCACAGGCGAGATCGACACGGCGGTGCTGGTACTGCCACTCGCAACGGTCGCGCTCCCTGATTGGACCGACTTCAGGCCGGCAGCGGAACTCGGCTGCGCGTTGAGAGTGCAGAAACACGCCAGCAGCAGGACCATCGGGCTCCACCATGGCCCGGTCCGCCGGTCGCCTGTAAGCCTGTTCGGGACAATCGGCCGTCGGCCTGAAAGTCGTGCAGTCCGCTGGAAAGAGGATTCGCGCACCATCCCAAGGCCCAATATAGAAATTTCTGCGATTCTGTCAATTCTTCAATCGAAGGGCTCGCGCCGCAAGCTCGGCTAGAATCGTAGACACGATGCGCAATCGCCTGACATGGCTTTCGGGGGGCGTCGTCGCCGCGGCGGTCGTGCTGTCGACGATCTCTCCCGCGTCCGCCGGACCGCGTGTCGAGGGGGAGCGACTGGAGTTCCGCCTGCCGGATCTCGAGGGACAGATCGTCGAAGCGTCGGACGAGCGCTTCGCCGGCAAGGTCGTGCTCGTCGACCTGTGGGGGACCTGGTGCCCGCCGTGTCGATCCGAGATCCCGACGCTGATCGCGCTGCAGGAGAAATTCCGCGACCGCGGACTGCTGATCGTGGCGATCGCCTTCGAGGGGGACGAGGCCTCCGCTGCGCGGCGCCGGCTGCTGACGGAGTTCGTCGAGGAGCAGGGGATCAACTACCTTGTCCTCGACGGCGGGCACCCGGACGAGTTCGAGACAGCGTTGCCCGCCGTCCGCGGCGTCAAGGGTCTCCCCGTCGAGATCGTCGTCGACCGCGACGGTCGAGTCGACGCCGTGCGTAACAGCTACGGCTACAAGAAGCGCTGGGCGCGCAAGCTGGAGCGCGAGATCGAGGCCCTGCTCGATCGTCGCTGACGGGAGAAGGGGAGAGGATGAGCGAGCCGGGAGATCTGATCGGGAAAGTCGTTCTGGTGGGCATCGCACTCCATCGAGCCGATGGTGTGTTCATCCGTCAGGCGCAGGTTCACGGAGTCGTCAAGCAGGCCGCGCCCGAGACGGGTGTCGTGATCGAGGATGCGTCGACGAAGCAGAGTTTCTTCCTGCCTCCGGCGTTCGATCAGATTCACGTGGCCCCTCCCGGCGTGTACCGCCTGAAGGAGACCGAGGAAGAGATCGTGAATCCCGATTTCCTGACGCAGTGGGACGTCAGGCTACCGGAGGGTGCGAACGAGACCACGGTCGACTGGCAGCAGTCGATGGACTGGCGCGCCGGTCCGAATCCGGCGGACTCGCACCCCAAGGCGGATGAATCGAATGCCGACTGAGAAGCAATGGCAACAGGACATCCGCGAGCGCCTCGCCGAGAGGGAGGAGGCGACGTCCGAAGAGCTGTCCCTCGTCGAGGAGGCCCTGCAGGAGCACCCGCGGTCCGCGCCGCTGTGGTGCCTGCGCGGAGCGCTGATCCAGCTGGCCGAGGACGATGCGGGCTACGAGCTGGACGACGCGCTGCGCAGTTATCAGCGGGCGGCCGAGCTCGATCCCTCGAGCCCCCAGCCGTGGGAAGAGATGGGACACTTCGCCGACGCCTACGACGACGACCTGCTGTCCGCCGAGGGCCATTTCCGCAAGGCGCTGTCGCTCGGCGCCGGCAAGTCGGCAAAAGAAGGACTCGACGGCGTGCTGGCCCAGCTGCGCGACGGATGACAACCAGTCTCGAGCCCTCGCGCGGGATGGCATAGAATAGTCGTCGGTCTTGGTTCCACCGCCTCCCTGACCGCCCGGTCGGGTGTTCCACGTCATGCCGACGATTCTGCGAAGTGGACCCTATCGGATCTTCTTCTACTCCGGAGACCGCGTTGAACCTCCCCATGTTCACGTGGAACGAGACGAGAAAACGGCCAAGTTCTGGCTGAAACCGATTCGGCTGCAGAGCAGTCGCGGCTTCACTCGATTGGAATTGGCAAAGCTCCAACGTATAATCGACGAACATGCAGAGTTGCTGTTGAGGTCATGGGATGAGTTCTTCTCGAGCTGAGTCTCGGCCGGTGGTCCGGCAGGTTGGTGTGAGCGACGATACGCTGACCGTGGATCTCGCTGACGGTCGCACGCTTTCGATACCGCTTGCCTGGTATCCCCGACTGGCTCACGGCTCCACAGCCGAGCGCGAGAACTGGGATCTGATCGGTCGAGGAGAGGGCATTCGGTGGCCCGATCTGGACGAAGACATCAGTGTCGAGTGTCTGCTCGCCGGTCGCGGGTCCGCCGAATCGCAGCAGTCCCTGGAGAGCTGGCTGCGAGGCCGGAAGCAGGCCGGCTGAGTCGGGGTGGTGTCTTCGCCCCCTATCGGAGCGCGGATCGCGATCGTCGACGGCGACATCACGCAGCTTCGCGTGGACGCCATCGTCAACGCTGCGAACTCCACATTGCTCGGCGGCGGAGGTGTCGACGGCGCCATCCACCGCGCGGCGGGACCCAGGCTGCTCGAAGAGTGTCGCACGCTCGGCGGCTGCGAGCCCGGGCAGGCCAGGGCGACGCGTGGCTACGGCCTGCCGGCGCGGCACGTGATCCACACCGTGGGGCCGATCTATCACGGCGGGACGCGCGGCGAGCGCGAGACGCTCGCAGGCTGCTACACCGAGTGCCTGAGCATCGCGAAGCGGCTGGGCCTCGAATCGATCGCCTTCCCGTGTATCTCGACCGGGGTCTACGCCTACCCGAAGACCGAGGCGGCCGAGACGGCGTTCGAGACGGTGACGGGCTGGCTCGAGCGATACGACCTGCCGCGCACCGTCACGTTCTGTTGCTTCGGGCCGGAAGACGCCGCGATCTACCGCAGGCTGCTCGGGGCGGGCTGACGCGCTACTCCTCGCCGAACTGCTCCAGCCAGTAATCGATGTCCTCCTCGCGCTCGGGCTTCTCGTCGACGTTGCGCCGCCCCAGACGGATGCGGAAACGATCGCACTTCTCGATTCGCGCGCCGACGTAACGGCACTGGTCGCCCAGTGAGCGGTCGCTGGTCACGACGGTCCAGCCCTTGGGATCGTTCTCGCGCCGTAGCTGCTCGAGGATCACGTCGTCCGCGCTGCGGCCGTGGCCGGCGAACTGCACGTTGGTGCCGTAGGCCACCGACGGAGGGGAGGGACCGTCGAACACGACGACGACCTTGCGTCGTTCGCGCGCGCCGAAACGGCCGAGCTGCATGGCCAGCTTGCGACGCTCGGCATCCGAGCGCGAGCGTCCGCGCCACGTGCCCAGGAGGTTGTCGCCGTCGATCAGGAACGGCATCGGAGCCCCAGCTCAGGTCGGCGTCAGCCGAACAGTCCCTTCTTGCGACCGCCGCCGGTGACGGCCTTCAGCGCCTCTTCGTACTCCGGATTGTCCGGATCCCAGTTCAGCGCCTGGCGGTACATCTCCGCGGCCTCGGCCTTCTTCTTCGCGCGGGCGTACAGTTCGCCCAACCCGGCGTAGCCCTTCGGGTTGGTCGGCTCCAGTTCCAGCGCGCGCTTGAGGTGCCGCTCGGCGTCGGGCCGCCGCCGCGGGTTCTGCAACAGCACCGTGCCCAGCTCCAGGAAGTACAACGGCTTTGTATCGTCCTGCTCGATCGCGTTCTCGAGGAAGACCACGGCCTCGTTCTTGCGCCGCTTGTTGATCAGCACCTTGGCCTGCGCGTAGTTCTGTCTGGCCAGCGAAGTGAGGTCCTGCTCCGCCTCCTGCTTCTTGTCCGCCTCGCTCTTGAACCCCGCCAGCTCCTCGTTGTATACCTCGCGCCGTTCCGCGTCGTGCAGCGTGTTGTACGCCTCGGTGACCTGTGTGAAGTAGGACTCGACGCGGGGCAACAAGTCCTGCAGGGCTCCGGCGCGGAAACGATCGGGGTGGAAGCGGCGTGCCAGCACGTAGTACGCCTCGCGTACGTCGTCCGCCGATGCGGTCTGCTCGACGCCGAGGATCGCGTAGTGGTCGGCCCCCATCGCGTTGTTCAATCGCGCGACCGTCTCCTCGCGCGACGCCTTGTCTTGCGCCAGCTCGCTCAGGGCCTCGTCCTTCGCGGCCTTGGCCGGCTCGATGACGCCCAGCAGCAGCAGCGCGTACGCCGCGCGCAGGGTGTCCGGCGCGGACTCGGGCGACTGTTCGACGATCTCGCCCAGCTCGGTGTCTCCGTCGGACGAGCGCAAGACGTGTTCCACCGTCGCGGGCAGCGGACGGTCGTCGACCAGCCGCGCCGCGCGCTCGACCTTGGCGGGGCGCATGTCGGGCGGGCCGATACGCGTCCTCACGTCGTCGAGGTTCTCGGGGTACGCCGCGGTGTAGTCGAGGATCAGGTCGAAGGCCGAGACTTCGGTCGCGATCTGGCCGGTCAGGTCCGGCCGTCCGCGGTCGAACGTCAGCTCGATGTCCGGCCGCAGCAGGCTCTGGAACAGCAGGTCGCGGAAGTGGTCGGTCTGGGCGCGTTTCATGTCGTCGGTCTTGACGATGCCCTTGGAGGTCAGGTAGGAGAGCAGCTTCTGGCCCGCCTCCTCGGCCTCTTTCTGGGCCACGACACGCTGCCCGCGGCTGATCACCTTGCGCTTGACGAGGTACTCCTCGAGCTGCTCCTCGATGACGTTGGACGCCGCGAAGATCAGCGAGCCGTTCTCGAAGCAGAACACGCGCTTCAGCTTACCGCCGACGCAACTGAGGATGCCCGAGCCTGCGGCCAGCGCCTGCTGCGCGACGATCAACGCGCGCTCGTGCTCGAGGGCGGGCGTGCTGTTCACGACTCGTCCTCCGCGACGCTGCGGGCCCAGCGGTCGAAGATCTTCTCGAAAGACTCGCCGTAGAGCTGGATCAGCGCGTCCTCCTCGTTCCGGCCCTGTCCCAGCAGCTCCAGCACGCGGTTCAGCCCGGAGAATCCGCGCCGGGACTCGAGGTGCAACGTGACCGCCAGCGCCGTCGGATAGAACGCCGCCCAGTCTTCGGGGTCGACGTTGGCCTCGCGGGCCAGTCGACGCTCGTCTTCCAGGCGTATCCGCTTGCCCTCCGCGCGCTGCGCCAGCCCCTCGTGCAGCCACCTGGGGCAGCTACCGCGCGTCTTGCTGTGCACGACGGCGTGGGTCAACTCGTGAGTCAGGACACGCTCGGCCCGCGGGTCGAGTCGGCGCAGGCCGCCGAGCGGCACGCGGATCTTGCCGTCGTACAGGCCGCCGACCCAATCGGGGGACTGCGTCACCTCGCGAAACTCACGCGAGGGATACAACAAGACCGTGATCGGTTGCTTCGGCGAGTGCGAGTACTCGCCGGTCAGCTCCCAGTACTTCTGCTCCAGATAGTCCATGACGTCGCGGGCCAGCGCGACGTCGACCATGCCGTCGTAGCGCACGTTGAAGTGCGGCGTTGCCGAGAAATCGTAGTGTCGGCTGGTCTGTAGCTCGCGCTCGGCCTTGACGATCTTGTCGCGCACGCGATCGCTCGGCGTCGTCGCGAACGCCTTGCGCCACGAGGCCAGCGCGTCCTCGACGCGCTCCTCGCGGTAGCGCAACTCGCCGAGCAGCTCGTGAAAGTCCGCGTGCTCGGGCGCTCGCATCAGTCCCTCGAGCAGCGAAGACAACGCGGCGCCGTCGTGGCCCAGGGCGATCTCGCTGACGACGTATCCGGTGCGCGCGGCGTGGGCCTCCGGGTGCGTTCGCAGGACTTCGAGGTAACGCGCGGAGGCGACCTCGTAGTCCCGGCGCTGCAGGGCCTGCATCGCCTCGCCCAGGGCTTCCCCGGCGTCGGCGCGTTCATGCTCCTCGATCGTGGGCAGGCGCACCGGCGCCGGCCGTGGCGCCTCGCGGCGCTTGGTTGCCCGACCCTCGACGATGTCGGCGACCAGGCCGCGCGGTATACCGAATGTCCCCGCGGGCGTCTCGTAGCGCAGCCAGTCCTCGTCGTACCACCAGGCGTCGGCGTCGATCGAGCGACCATTGGTCAGCAGCAGCCTGTCCGCCGCGGCGGGCAGAGCCAGAGACGCGGCGAGCGCTGCGGCGATGAGTGCGCGTCGCGTCACGGCAGGACGGCCTCGGTCGGACGCGGCAACGGGCGCTCGCTCAGCGCCGCCAGCGGGGCGGGAATCGAGCGCGCAGCGAGCGCGCGATCGCGGGACGCAAAGTGACCCCAGCAGACGCGGAAACAGGAGCGGCCCGCGTGCAGGCCCGGCAACAGGTAGAGCTGCTCGTGCTCGCCGATGCGGCTCATCACCTGTCGCACGTTGTCGGCGTCGCACGCCAGCAGGTACTGCAGGGTCCAGCCCGGACCGGCGGCGGCCAGCCTGCCTGCGTCGTAGCGGGCGCGGCCGACCAGGGTCTCCGGACGAGGCTCGGCTCGAACCTCCGTCGGGGAGGGTGAGGGCTCGACCACTTCTTCCCGGGCGGGGGCGGGCGCCATGTCGCGAAACGCGACGGCCGGCGGCCGCTCGTCGAGCGACAGCGTGCCCTCGACAACGGGTTCGGTCGGCGGAGTCAGGACCGAAACCCCGGCGGCGTCCGAGTCGACCTCCAGCGCGGCCCCCAGAGTCAGCGTGCCCAGCACGGCCACCAGCGGTACGCCGACGACCCAGAAGTGTCGCCATTCCGCACGCCACGTGCCGGGGGGCGGCTCGCTTCCACGTGTCTTCGATCGACTCTTGCTGCTGGCCATGGCGGGGGTACCTCCGGCAAAAAACCAATATATGTCCGCGGGGCGGTGCTGTCCGCCGCTCCGATTATAACGGTGTCCGGCTGCCTGGAGGGCTAGCGGATCATCCGGCCCGCGCGGTCCCACCTCATGTAGAACACGAGGTTGACGACCTTGGACAGCAGCGAGCGCAGTGTCACCTGGCCCGGGTTCGATGGGTCGGGCGGCGTGCTGGTCGAGAACAGGATCATGAACGCGCGTCCCTTGACCAGCTCTCCCCCCGCCGGGCCCCACGAGCGGCTGTCGCGGGACAGGTTTCGGTGGTCGCCCATCAGGAAGAACTTGCTGTCGGGCACCGTGACGGGACCGTACCCGTGCATCGTCCGGTACAGCTCGTTGACGTAGGGCTCTTCCAGTCGCGCCCCGTTGACGAAGACGGCTCCGTCGCGCATCGCGAGCTGATCGCCGGGCAGGCCGATGACACGCTTGATGTAGTCACGCTCGGGCTCTTCCGGGTTCTTGAAGACGACGATGTCGCCGCGCCGGATGTCGCGGATCGGTAGCAGCGCCCGCTCCCAGTCGAAGCTGGTCGGCGCGTAGAGAAAGCGGTTGACCAGCACGTAGTCGCCGATGAGAATCGTGTCCTCCATCGAGCCCGAGGGAATCTCGGACTGCTGGAACACGAAGGTCCGCGCGAAGAGCAGGAACAGCAGGCAGGTGAGGATGACCTCGGCGTACTCGCGCAGCGTGCCCTTCTCCGGGATCTCCGAAGACGACAGACTCCGCTCGTCGGTATGGCCTGTTCGCGATCCCACGCCGCGTCCTCTCTGCCCGGGTCAGCGAATGAGTTTGAAGCAGCGCTCCCAACGCGATCGGGGCAGGAAGAAGATCGCCTTGACCGCCCACGACTTGATTCGCTCGAGGGCGTTGGGGAACGGGTCGGGGTTGGACTTCGCCTCGTCGAACGACCACCAGATGAGCAGGGCTCTACCCTTCATCACCTCGCGCGGCACCGGGCCCCACGCGCGTGAGTCGGCGGACTTGTTCCTGTGGTCGCCCATGACGTAGTAGTTTCCGTCCGGTACCACGTATGGGCCGTAGTTGCGCAGCTTGTCCTGGCGCCGGTAGTCGTCGTCGATGTAGGGCTCGTAGACCCGCCGTCCGTTGACGTACAGGTAGCCCTGTCTCAGCTCGACCGTCTCGCCCGGCAGTCCGACCACGCGTTTGATGTAGTCCTGCTCGGGGTGACGCGGCTGCTTGAACACGACCACGTCGCCGCGTCGGATCTCTCGGCTGGGCAGCAACTTGTGCTCCCAGTCGAACGACGTCGGCGCGTAGACGAATCGATTGACCATGATGTAGTCGCCGATCAACAGCGTGTCCATCATCGAGCCGCTGGGGATCTTCGACTGCTGGAACACGAACGCACGCGAGAAGATGACGAAGATCACGCAGATCAGGATCGTCTCGGCATAGTCACGCAGGATCGCCTTCTGCCACGACTCTTCCTCGACGACAGGTTCCTGCTGGATGACGCCTTCGGTCGCGGTGCTCAATCGGGGGTCCTCTAGCGGTCGTTCAGCGATCGTTCAAGGTGCTGCAGCGCCTCGCGGGGCGAGCCGGCCACGGCGGTGATGCGGAACTCGGGATCTTCGAGCATCTCGTTCCGCCGCAGGCAGCGTAAAATGTCGGCCCACGCGGATCCCAAAAGTACCACGGCCCGACCGTCCAGGCACCCCGAGCGGTGCAGCGCCCAGAGGAACGTCAGCTCGGACAGCGTGCCCGATTTGCCGTGGAGCACGACGAAGGCCCGGGCCCGATCGATCAGGCCCCGCGTGCGTTCGTACAGGTCCGGGGTCTCGACCGCCTCGCTCAGGTATCCGTTGGGGTCGCGCGAGGAGAAGATCGAGCAGGTGATCCCCAGCGTCGCGCCTCCGGCCTCGCGCGCGCCGCGACTCGCCGCTTCCATGACGCCGCCGTAGCCGCCGGTCAGGACGCGGTGGCCGGCCCCGGCCAGCAGGTGTCCCATCTCTCGCGCCTGCTCGTAGGCCGGCTCGCCCTCGAGCGGCTCGGAGGAGCCGAAGACGGCGACGCCGTCGGGCGTCGGTGCGGGCGGCATCAGTGGCCCGCTGCGGCGCTCGCGCGGCGCGGGTCCGGAGCGCCGAGCCAGTCGCCGGTCTCCGGATCGACGCCGATCGCGTTGACGTTGCCCAGCATCTTCTGTCGCTGTTCCAGCGCATGCCCCATGCTGTGCAGCCGCGAGATGGTGTCGTGCGCCAGGGCGCGCGGCTCGTAGTACAGCCTGTCGGGCAGCCACTGGTGGTGCACGCGCGGGGCGTCGACCGCCTCCTGCAGCGGCATGCCGTGGTCGATGACGTTGATCAGCACCTGTGCGACGGAGGTGATGATCGTCGCTCCGCCGGGACTGCCCAGGACGAGGAACGGTCTGGGCGACGGCTGGGCGTGCTCGACGATCGTCGGCGTCATCGACGACAGGGGGCGCTTGCCCGGTTCGATCGCGTTGGCCGCGCCTCCGATCAGGCCGTACTGGTTCGGTAGGCCGGGTGCGACGGCGAAGTCGTCGATCTGATTGTTGAGCAGGACGCCGGTTCCCGGCGCGACGATGCCGGTACCGAGAGCGGAGTTCAGCGTCAGCGTCACCGAGACGGCGCCGCCGTGCCGGTCGGCGACGGAGAAGTGCAACGTCTCGCCGTGCGGAACCTCGATCGGTTCGCCGGGCTGGATCCGCGTCGAGCGGGTCGCGTGGTTCGTGCGCAACAGCTGGCCGCGCTCGCGGAGATAGTCTTCGTCCAGCAACGCGTCGACGGGGATCTCGCCGAAGCCGGGATCGCCGAGCCACTTCGATCGGTCGGCGTAGGCCAGGCGTTCCGTCTCGGTCAGCAGGTGGACCGCAAACGAGGAGCCGGGGCCGTAGGTCGAGAAGTCGAACGGGTCGAGCAGGGACAGGATCTGCAACAGCGCGACGCCGCCGCTGCTGGGTGGCGGGAACGAGATCACCCGGTAGCCGCGGTACGTCCGCTCGATCGGGATGCGCTCGACGGGGCGGTAGGCCGCGAGATCGTCGAGCCGCATGACGCCCCCCGCGGCCTCGACGGCGTCGACGATCGCCTGGCCGACCTGTCCGGAATAGAGCCCCGCCGGGCCATGGCGCGCGACGAGTTTCAGCGTGGCGGACAGCTCCGCCTGCACCAGCGTGTCGCCGGCGACCAGGGGAGCGCCGTCGCGCATGAAGATCGCGCGGGTGGCGTCGTGTGCCGCGACCTTGGTCGCGTTGGCGACCAGGACCCGGCTCAGGAACGGATCGACCACGAAGCCGCGCCGGGCGAGCCGGACCGACGGCTGCACCAGGTCCTTCCACTTCCTCGTGCCCCAGCGCGCGTGTGCCTCGCCGAGGCCGGCGACCGTGCCGGGGACTCCCACCGCCTTGCCCCCGTCGAGGCTGGCGCCCGGGATGGGCTCGCCGTTCTCGTCGAGGAACAGGTCGGCGGTCAGTCGCGTCGGGGCGACCTCGCGGAAATCGAGCGCCGTGTGGCGGCCGTCCGGGTGCCGGACGAGCATGAAGCCGCCGCCGCCCACGGGGGCGGCCAGGGGATAGGTGGCCGTCAGCGCGAAGGCCACGGCCACCGTGGCGTCCACCGCGTTGCCGCCGGCTTTCAACACCTCGGCGCCGATCCGTGCCGCGTGCGGCTCCGGGGCCACGACCATTCCGTTCGCCGCGCGCAGCGGTGGGCGGGAGGCCGCGCCGGCCGGCGGCGCGAGGGCAACGCCCAGCAGCGTCGTGGCGAGCAGGAAATAGACGAAGTGTCTAAGTTGTTGGCGGATAGGAAGAAAAACGCGGTCCATGCGTGCCGCTCCGGGAAAGGGCGGACGCTACCATGCGCCGGAATGGCTTGTCAAAAGGCCGGAGCGCGCCGCCCTTGCTAGAATCGATACCTCGCGCGGCGCCTCGGCCGCCGCGTCGGAAAAGTTGAGAGGACTCCCATGAAATCGATCATCAGGAAGCTCGCGTCCCCGCTGTTCGTCGCGGGCATCGTCTCGGTAATCCTGCTCGCCGGATGTGGCGGAGGCGGGGACCAGGGGGATGTCGCCCTGCGCGGGGCCGAGGCGACGGAGGCCTCCGTCAAGAGCTCGGGGGCCGTCGACAACCCGCCGGACAAGGCCGCCGACGGCAAGCTCGCGCCGCCGTTCAAGTTGAAGGGCCTCGACGGCAAGGACGTTCAGCTCGCCGACTTCGAGGGTGAGGTGCGGCTGGTCGACTTCTGGGCCACCTGGTGCGCTCCGTGTCGCGAAGAAGTGCCGATGTTCAACGAGCTACACGAGAAGTACGGCGACCAGGGATTCCGCATCCTGGCCATCGCGGACATGGAAGAGTCGGCCGAGGCGGTTCAGGACTTCATCAAGGAGCACGAGATCGAGTACATGAACCTGCTCGGCTCGGAAGAGGTCACGACCACCTATCGCGTCTACGGTTTGCCCACCGCGTATCTGATCGACCGCGAGGGCCGAGTGGTGAAGTTCTTCTTCGGCCCCAAACCGCACGGCGTACTCGAGGGTAAGATCCGCGAGCTGCTCGGACTTCCCGCACAGGAAACCGCTTGACCCGTCAGACCCGCACGCTGATCATCCTCGCCGTCGTCGGCGTCGGATCGGTCGTCGTGCTCGGGGCGATGGCTCAACGCTACGCCCGTCTGCTCGAACGCGATGCCGCGAGCCCCGCACGCAGCGCCCCGCGACTGGGCGACGCGCAGCGTCAGATCGAGGCCTTCGTTCGCGTGCGTCGATCGTTGAGACTGGCGATCGACATCGAGGGCGCGAGGCCCACGGACACCGAGTTGCTGCGCGTGCGCGATCGCGCGCTGGTCGTCGAGGGGCTGGAGGCGTCGACCTACGAGCGCATGCTCGCCGACTACCTCGACTGGAAGCACGCGCGCGGGGCGCAGGGCGGGCTCATGCGCGCCGACCTCGATCGGCGCCGGGATCAGTTGGCCCAGTTGGATCTCGGGCCTCGCGAGAAACCCGACCTCTAGTCCTGTTTTTTGCCCAGCGACCGCTCGACGTTGTCGAGGCGGCGGTCGACTCGACGCACGCGCGCGAAGACGAAGAAGATGTACGCGGCGAGCCCGATCCAGATCACGTTGTAGGCCCAGAACAGGAAGTCGTAGTTCTTCACGGCATCTCTCCGTCGGCCAGTTGCTGGGCCAGCGTCTCGCTGCGCAGCTCGACCTGCGCCGCGCGGTAGCGCAGCATCAGCAGCAGGCCGAACAACACCAGGAACAGCAGCATGCAGAACAGGAACGTCTGCCCCATCTTCGGGGCCAGCGGGGACTTCTGCCCCTCGTCGAACAACACCGGATGGTGCCCGCCCCACCAGACGGCGGCGCGATGGATGATCGGGACGTCGAGCGCGGCGACGATGCCGACGATGGCCGCCAGCCGGGCCCCGAGCTCGCTGTCCTCGGCGTAGTTGCGCACCATCAGCGCGGCGGCCAGCAGCACCCACAGAACGAGCGTCGTCGTCAGCTTCGGCTCCCAGGTCCACCAGACGCCCCACGCGGGCTTGGCCCAGATCGGGCCCGTGACCAGCACCAGCGTGCAGAACAGCAGGCCGATCTCGGTCGCGGCGCGGCTCAGGTGGTCCCATCCGGGCTTGCGCGTCCACAGGTAGCCGACCGCCCCCGCCAAGAGGACGTAGACCGCAAGGAAGGTCACGATCGCGATCGGCACGTGGAAGTAGAAGATGCGCTGGGGCGCACCCATCACCGCCTCTTCCTCGGCGTAGAGGAAGACCATCCAGATCGCGACCGGCATGGCAAGCGCCGTGACGATCCACGACACGAAGATCCCTAGATCGATGCCTTTCTTCACTTCGTTACTCCTCGAGTACGTACTCGAAGACGACCCATGATACCAACAGGTAGAGAACGTCGAACGTCGCCGTGATGGCCATCCAGCGCCAGACCGACTGCAGCGAGTCGCCGGCGATCAGCGCCGACGTGCACTTGGTGGCCGAGATCAACACCGGGGACACCGCGGGGAAGACCAGCGTGGCCAGCAGCGCCTCGCCGCGTCCGACGCGCGTGACGACGGCCGCGAACAGCGTGCCCATCTCGGCCAGCGCGAGGCCGTGCAGGAACAGCACCAGCAGCAGGGGACCCACGATCCCCAGCAGGTCGTAGTTCAGGAACACGGCCGAGAGCGGCAGCACGATCCACTGCAGCGCCGTGAACTTGACCAGGTTCGCCGCGAGCTTCCCCAGGTACAGCGTCCCACGGTCCACGGGGGCCAGGAACAACGCCGTCAGCGTGTCGTGCTGCACCTCGAGCTGCATCGAGCGCGCCATGCCCACGACGGCGGCGAAGGCCAGCACGAGCCAGACGACGCCGGGGACGAGCCGCTGCGCACCGAACTCGCGCACGGCGTCCAGGCCGAACGCGAAGTTGAAGATCACCAGGACGATCAGCGAGAAGATCAGGCTCGAGCCCAACGTCTCCCAAGTGCGCAGCTCGAGCCGCAGGTCCTTGGCCGCGACGAGAGCGGTCGCCCTGAGGAATCCCGGCGGCTTCACGGCCGCTCCGCGGGGTCGCGTCGGAAACGGCGCAGGTAGTCGCGCTCGAACTCCTCGGTCGACCTCTCGCCGGCCCGTCCGCGCTCCGCGACGCGTCCGCGCTGCAGCACGACGAACGCGTCACACAGCTCGTGCCCGCGGCGCAGGTCGTGCGTAACGAGGACGGCCGTGCGACCCGCGTCGCGCCGTCGCTCGAGCACGGCCGCCAATGCGTGCGATGCCTCGGCGTCGAGACCGCTGAACGGTTCGTCGAGGAACAGCACCTGCGGGTCGTGGGCGATGCTGCGCGCGATCGATACTCGCTGCTGCATCCCGCGCGAGAACGTACGCACGGGATCGTCGGCGCGGTGCCCGAGGCCCAGCTCGCCGAGCAGCTCGTCCGCGCGGCGCTCGCCGTCGGTGCAGCCGTAGAGTCGTGCGAAGAACTCGATGTTCTCTCGGGCGGAGAGATCGTCGTACAGAAACGACCGGTGCGACAGCAGGCCGGTGCCGGCGCGGACCTCCTCGGGGCGTTTGCTCGGGTCGAGTCCCGCGATGCGGAAGCCGCCGCTGCTGGGCCTCAGCGCCGAGACCAGGACACGAATCAACGTCGTCTTCCCGGCGCCGTTGGGGCCGAAGACGGCGAAGGTCTCGCCCGGGAGCACGTCGAGGTCGACCTCGTGCAGCACGGTCCGCGGGCCAAAGCGCCGTCCCAGTCCTCGGGCCTCGATGTCCGGCGCGGCCGCGGGGCCGGAGGTCACTCGTCCCGTCCCCGGGCGTTGGGGTGCAGCACGGGGGCCGCTGCGGCCTCGCGGCGCTCGAGATCGGCCTTGGCCGCGTCGAGGCTCTTCATCACCTCGACCGCCTTGGCCGACAGGCGCGCGCTGAGGTCCTTGTAGTCGGTCTCGTCGATCTTGTCCGTCGCGCGGTCGTCCTCGAGATCGCGCAGGGAGTCCAGCAGCATCTCGTGATGCGACTGCAGCTCTTGCAACTGGCTGCCTGCGGGGGCGAGACGCTCGTCGAGTGACGCGTCGCGCCGCAGCAGCGGGGCGGCGACGAAGACCAGCAGGCCGAGAGCCACGACAACGGACAGCACCACACCGACCAGCTCTCCGCTCATTGACGCTCCTCCAGGTCGCGACGCAGGCGCTCCATGTACTCGTCGTCTGCGGGCGGTGCGACGGGACCGCCCGCGTCTGCCACCATCGCCTCCGCCGGACCGTGCCAGCGCCTGAGGATCATCAGCGCCACCGGAACGATCAGCACGAGGGCGATCGGCGGGCCGAGCCAGGCCACCAGGTTGAACCCGCGGGCCGTGGGCGCGATGCGCAGCAGCTCGCCGCCCTCGTTCTCGGCGAGGTACTTCGCGATCATCGCGTCGCCGTCGAGGTTCTCGCGCTCCATCGTCTGCCGGATCTCGTCGCGCCGCTTGGCCGCGTAGCCGCAGGCGCAGTCCTTCAACGACTGGGGATGGCAGCCGCAATCGCAGCGCAGCGTGCTGATCGCCTTGTCGTACTCTTCGGGGGCGGTCGCCGCCGACGGCGCGACCCACAGCACCAGGAAACAGACGAGCAGGAGCGCAACGCGGCGCATCCGGTCAGGCAACCGCACGTTCTTCCAGCTCCATCGCCGCCTCGAGCCGGCGCCTCTCGCGCGAGTCCGGCAGCACCGTGATGTGCGCGCCGATCACGAAGACGAGCCCGCCGAGCCAGATGAAGTTGACCATCGGGTTGATGAAGACGCGGAAGTTGGCCCGCCCCGTGTTCGGGTCGACCCACAGCGGAATGACGTAGACGTCTTCGCCCATGCGCGACGCGGCCAGCGGCGACCAGGACTTCAGGATACCGACCTCGGTCGACGGTGTCTTGACCTCGCGCCCGACCTGACCCTCCATCGCCTCGACGAGGCGGTACAACGCGGCGACGCCTTGCGGGTAGCGCTCGGATCCGTCCGCGCCGAGCTGCTTGGCCATCAGGAATCCCGCGCGCAGGTCGGCGAACATCAGGTTGGGATGCAGGCGCTGCTCGGCCTCGAGCTGCCCGATCAGTCGACCGCTGCCACGGTCGAGCACGGCCAGCTCGGTGACCGCGCCGAAGTGATCGTCCACCGCCTCGAGTCGATAGCCCTCGTAGCGCACGAAGTAGTCGTCGATCTCCAGCATCTGGCCGGGTTCGAGCGTGCGCACGGTCTCCTGCTGATACGCCGAGGAGGCGGCGATCCCGATGAAGATCAGCACGACGCCCACATGCACGGTGTAGCCGCCGAAGCGCCGCTTGTTGCGCCAGATCATGCGGCTGAACGCGACGGGGATCGACTCTTGCTGGTTGCGGACGCGGACGCGTATGCCGCGGTAGAACTCCATGACGACCGTGGCGACGACGAAGGCGCCGATGCCGAACGTCAGCCCGGGATAGAACGCCTTGAGGTGGTCGAACACGCCGCGCACGTCGAGCGCGATCAGCGACGATCCCACGCCGCGAATCGCTGCGGTGAAGGCGCCGATGTCGAACACCAGCATCATGAACAGCACGACCCACAGGCCCATCAGGCCGGGGATGACGAAATTGCGCTTCAGGTTCGCCGAGCTGGCCTTGCGCCACGCGATCAGCGGGCCGATGCCGGTCAGCAACAGCAGCACGAGAGCCCAGGGCACGTTGACCAGGTTGAAGATCGGTGGGCCCATGGTGACCTTGCGACCCGTGAACCACTCGGAGAGCATGGGGAACGTCGTCAGCAGCAACACCGTCGCGGCGATGCCGACGAAGATCATGTTGTTGAACAGGAAGGTCGACTCGCGCGACAGCACCGACTCCAGCTTGGCCTCCGAACGCAGGTCGTTGAGCCGGAGGATCAGCAGGAACAACGACCCGAAGAAGACGACCGCCAGGAAGATGCCGAATGCGGGGCCGATGTTCGACGTGGCGAACGAGTGCACGGAAGAGATGATGCCGCTGCGCGTGAGGAACGTGCCGAAGATCGACAGCGAGAAGGTGAGAATGATCAGGAGCACGTTCCAGATCTTCAGCATGCCCTTCTTTTCCTGGATCATCACCGAGTGCAGGAACGCGCTACCGGTCAGCCACGGCATCAACGACGCGTTCTCGACGGGATCCCAGGCCCAGTACCCGCCCCAGCCCAGCTCGATGTAGGCCCAGTACGAGCCGAGCAGGATGCCGGTTCCGAGGAAGAACCAGGAGAACAGGGTCCAGCGGCGCGTCGTGCGGAACCAGACGTCGCCCGTCCGTCGCGTGATCAGCGCGGCGATACCGAAGGCGAAGGGGATGGTGAACCCGACGTAGCCCAGATACAGGCACGGCGGGTGGATCATCATCCAGAAGTTCTTGAGCTGCGGGTTGAGTCCCACGCCGTCCGGGCGCGCCGCGCTGGTCGCGAACGGGGGCTCGATGAAGTTGAGCAGCACGAGGAAGAACGCGATCGTCAGCGCGACGACCGCCGTGGCGTACGGCATCAGGCCGCGGTTCTTGTTGCGGTTGGTCCACACCATGCCGAGGGCCATCACCGTGAGGATCAGGACCCACAGCAGCAGGCTGCCGGCCTGCCCGCCCCACAGCGCGCCGATCTTGTACGGCAGCGACTGAGACGAGCTGGAATAGGCGTAGACGTAGTCCAGGCGGAAGTCGTTGCGCAGAAAGCCCAGTACGAGACAGACGGTGGCCAGCGAGACGAGTCCGCAGGTCGCGGCGATGGCGCGCTCGGCGCTGCGCTGCATTCCGCGCCCGCCCCCGGCGGCGCCGATCAGCGAGGCGATCAGAGCCCAGGCCGACGTGGCCAGCGCCGTGAACAGGCCGTAGTGGCCCAGCAGAATCGTGGCGTCCTTCAAGGCAGGACTCCTAGGGTGTGGTGTATTCGTTGCCCGACGCGGTGGTCGCGGCGTCTTCGGCGGCTTCGTACTTGGACGGGCACTTGGCCAGCAGGGTGTGGGCCTCGAACGTGCCTTCGCCGGTCAGGCGTCCCTTGACGACGACGTCGGCTCCGTCGACGAACGTATCCGGGATGATGCCGTGGTAGGCGACGGCCATCGAGCTCGATCCGTCGCTCATCTCGAACGTGACGTCCTCGCCGGTGTTCATGCGGACGATCGTGCCCTCGACGACCTTGCCGTTGACGCGGTAGTCGTCTTCGGCCAGATCCGGCTGCGCGAGGAACTCGGTCACGTCGACGTAGTAATCGACGTCACCGTCCATGCCGAGGATGACAAGGAAGATCATCGAACCGATGATGCCGGCACCGAGAAGCAGGAACTTGATGTTCATCGACGCACTCGATTCGTCTCCACGTTGACACCCCATAGTAGTCAGAAAGCCCCGGTGCTTCAAGCAATTAGCACGTCTCTCGAGGGGGGCGGTTTGCCCGTATATTGCAGGCGGTATAGATTTACCGCGGTTCACGGCCGGGAGGAGAATCGAATGCGCGAGATCCTGGACAAGCTGGGCGCCGAGCTCAAAGCCCTGGAGCACGAGTTTCGGGTCGAGCTGCCCAGGGAGATCAGTACCGCGGTCGCGATGGGCGACCTGCGGGAGAACGCGGAGTACAAGGCGGCGCTCGAACGGCAGGCCTTCGTCCGCGCGCGCATCGGACAGCTCCGCGAACGCATGAGCTCGCTCAGCTCGATCAGCATGGACCGCATCCCGACGGACAAGGCGGGCCTGGGCTCGCGGCTCAAGGTGCTCGACGTCGACAACGACGACGAGCGGACGTACAAGCTCGTCTTCCCCGAGATGGCCGATATCGCCAAGGGGCAGCTCTCGGTCGCCTCGCCGATCGGCAAGGCGTTCATGAACTGCGAAGAGGGCGACGAGGTCGAGGTCACGACGCCGTCCGGCAAGAAGCGGTTCGAGATCCTCGAGATGCAGACGGTTCACGATCTGGAAGAAGAAGAGAAGGCATAGCGGAAGATCGTGTAGAGGATCTTCCAGCTCGCCCCGATCGTCCCCCGCAGCGTTCCGGTGATCTTCGACACGCCGATGCGACGGCGATACGACACCGGCACCTCCGCATAGCGCAACCCCAGCTTCGCCGCCTTGACCTGCATCTCGACGGTCCAGCCGAAATTCGTGTCGACCATGCCCAGCCGCTGCAGCGCGTCCCAGCGCACGGCGCGGAACGGCCCCAGGTCGCTGACGCGCAACCCGTAGAGCGCGCGGATCAGCCGCGCCGCCAGCCAGTTGCCGAAGCGCGCCTGCAGCAGCAGCGCGCCGGGGTCGGCGTCGCCCAGCACGCGCGAGCCCACGACCACGTCCGCGCGATCGTCGAGGATCGGCTGTACGACGCGCGGCAGCTCGTCGGGGTGGTCGCTGTAATCGGCGTCGAGGAACACCACGACGTCGGGCGGGGGAGTCGCGGCGCCGACGCGGGCCAGTCCGGCGAGGCACGCGCTGCCGTATCCGCGCCGCGCCTCCGCTACCACCGTGGCGCCCGCCGCGCGGGCGACGTCGGCCGTCCCGTCCGTCGAGGCGTTGTCCACGACGACAACGTCGCGCAGCCGCTCGCGCGGAAGGTCGGCCAGGACGGAGCCGACGGAGCCGGCCTCGTCATGGGCGGGGATCACGACGTCGATCGTCGGATGCGAGGGCATCGAACGCGGAGGAGGCGGCATGCCGCTATCATAAACGGCGTCCGCGCCTCCGGGTGACGATGATGATTCGAGCCGACACCGAGTTGCGATGCCTGAGCGGGATCGGTCCCCGGCGCGCCGAGCGCCTGGCCGCGTCCCGTCTGCGCACGGTCGAGGACCTGCTCTACGTCCTGCCGATGCGCTACGAGGATCGGCGCAACTTCGCGCGGGTGGCCGAGCTGTTGCCCGGCGGTCCCGATACCACGCTGAACGTCGAGGTCGAGTCGAGCCGGCTGATCCGCACGCGCCGGCGCGGCTTCACCATCTTCGAGGCGCGCGTCAAGGACGCCACGGGCAAGCTCAAGGTCATCTGGTACAACCAGCCGTATCTCGAGCGCGTGATCCAGGCCGGCAAGCGGGTCGTGCTGTTCGGGCGGCCCGTCGCCGGGCGCTACGAGGCGGTGCAACTCGAGAACCCGGACTACGAGTACCTCGAGGGCGACGACGCCGAGGGGGTCCACACCGGCCGCATCGTGCCGGTCTACCGCAAGCTGGGCGACCTGCAGTCGCGCTTCCTGCGCGGGATCTTCCACGCGACGCTGCAGGAAATGGAGCGCGACTCGCTGGCCCCGCTGGTGCCGCCCGCGATCGCCGAGCGCCGCGGTCTGATCCATCGCTGGGACGCGCTGCACGACGTGCACTTCCCGCCGGCCGACGTCACGCCGCGCAAGCTGGTCGAGCGGGATACGCCGGCCCAGCGCACGCTGGCCTTCGAGGAGATCTTTCTCTTGCAGCTCGCGCTCGCCTCGCGCCGCCACGGCGTCAAGCACGAGAAGCGCGGCATCGCCTACGAACTGCCGGACGCGTTGCGCGGCCGGCTGGGCGGCGTGCTGCCGTTCAAGCTGACCGACGCACAGCAGAAGGTGTTGAAGGAGATCGGCGCCGACCTACGCTCGGAGCACCCGATGAACCGCCTGCTGCAGGGTGACGTCGGCTCGGGTAAGACCGCCGTCGCTCTGCTGACGCTGCTGGTCGCGGTCGAGAACGGATACCAGGGCGCGCTGATGGTCCCGACCGAGATCCTCGCCGAGCAGCACGCGCGCAACATCGACCGTCTCTTGCAGGGGAGCGGGCTCGACTGTCCCACGGCGCTGCTGACCGGCTCGCTGCGTGCCGCCGAGCGACGGGCCGCGCTGGGGGCGATCGCGAACGGCGAGGCCAAGCTGGCGATCGGGACGCACGCCCTGTTCGAGTCGGGCGTCGCGTTCCACCGGCTGGGACTGGCCGTCATCGACGAGCAGCACCGCTTCGGCGTTCTGCAGCGCGCCGCCCTCGTCGACAAGGGCCTGCGACCCGACGTCCTGGTCATGACCGCGACGCCCATCCCGCGCACGATGGCACTCACGCTGTATGGCGACCTCGACCTCTCCGTGATCGACGAACTCCCACCGGGTCGCACTCCGGTGACCACCGTCGTGCGCGGCGAGGACGAGCGCGACAAGGTCTACCGCGGCGTCGTCGACCAGGTGCGGAGGGGGCGCCAGGCCTACGTCGTCGTCCCACTGGTCGAGGAGACCGCCAAGAGCGACCTCAAGGCCGCGACCGAGTTCGCCGACAAGCTGCGCAAGGACGTCCTGCCCGACCTCGAGATCGGCATGCTCCACGGCCGCATGAAGGGCCGCGACAAGGACGCCGTCATGCAACGCTTCGTCGCCGGCGAGATCCAGGTCCTCGTGGCGACGACCGTCATCGAGGTCGGAGTGGACGTCCCCAACGCGACGGTGATGATCGTCGAGCACGCCGAGCGCTTCGGCCTCTCGCAGCTGCACCAGCTCCGCGGCCGCGTCGGCCGCGGCTCCGAACGCTCCTACTGCGTCCTGATGGTCGGAGACGAGGAGCACGGGAGGGAGGCCCGGGAGCGCCTCGCCGTCATGGCGCAAACGACGGACGGCTTCCTGATCGCCGAGAAAGACCTCGAGATCCGCGGCCCCGGCATGGTCTTCGGAACGCAGCAGCACGGCCTGACGGATCTACAGTTCATCGCCGACGTCCTGAGAGCGCCCGAGCTACTGGACGCCGCGAGAGCGGAGGCACGAGCCATGATCGAGGGCACCGAGGAGCAACAAGCCCACGCCGCGAAGATCCTCGAATCGCTCAGCAGCAAATGGAAGCGCCGCCT
>JAAELQ010000180.1 GCA_024226515.1 bacterium | reverse complement strand
GCCCTCGCCGAGCACGCGGCGCTGATCGTCGATACCCGCGGCGTCTACCGGCAGCCGGCGGCCAACGTCATTCGGGCCTGATCGAGCTCCGGGCGCCCGTTTCCAGAGCAGACCCGAGGGGCAGAACATCCCGGGCTCCGCCGTGTCCAGGGACCGGATGCGACGCCACGTCTGTTCCAGCGCCTCGAGCGATTGCCACCGGATCGAGTTTCCCGACGGCGAGATCCACGAGTTCCACGAGTTCCACGACTTCTCCGCCATCCCGGATGAGCCGGACTGGCGGGTGACGCGCATCACCGACGTCTTCGCCCACGACCACTACGTCGAGATCGACTACTCGGTGGCTGACGAGTGGACGATCACGGACTCCTACGGCCGCACCCAGACGATCCACTTCACCGGCGGCGTGGTCACGAGCGTCGAGCTGTCGGCCTTCGGCGACGAGACCGCGACCTACACCCTGGTCCACACGCCGACCGAGATCGAGCGCCAGAAGTACGGACCTCCCGATTGCCTCGACGGCTCCGATCCCCTCGCTCTGATCACCGTGCCTCTGCTGGCGCGGCTGGTCCTGCCGGACGAGTCCTACTATGAGATGAGTTACAACACGAACGACTCGTCGCCCGGCGTCCTGTCCGGCGGCATCAAGAAGCTGCGGTTGCCCACCGGCGGTGAGCTCCATTGGGACTACCAGCAGCTCGACTTCCTCGCGCAGGAGCCGGACCTGAATTTCGACGGTCGGGTCAACGCGGCCTACGCCGTGGAGACCAAGGAGATCTTCGTCGATTCGGAGACACAGGTAGGCCAGTG
>JAAELQ010000179.1 GCA_024226515.1 bacterium | reverse complement strand
TTTATAAATAGATTGAAAATGATTATTAGTTAAGAACAAAAAACTGCAAACTAAATTCTGATCCCAATACCTATTTATTAGAAATAATGATAAAAAGCATCACCCAAAATCGATCGAAAAAGCATCATCAAAAAAATGATGAAAATCGATCAAAAACATCAAAAAACATCCAAAATCGATCAAAAATGATGATTATTTCCGAACATAAAACATCACCCTAAATCATGATCCCAATACCTATTTATTAGAGATAATGATAAAAAAGCATCACCCAAAATCGATCGAAAAAGCATCATCAAAAAAATGATGAAAATCGATGAAAAAACATCAAAAAACATCGAAAATCATCGAAAATCGATGAAAAAACACCAAAAAACACAGAACAAAAAACAGCACCCAAAATCGGGATCCTGGGGAGGAAGTAAACAAAAACAGCACCCAAAAAATGATGAAAATCGATGAAAAAACAGACATAGCAAAAAATGATGAAAAAATGATAAAAATTATAAAATCGATGAAAATCGATCAAAAATGATGATTATTTCCGAACATAAAACATCACCCTAAATCATGATTCCTAAGCCAAAATGAGGAGTAATGATGAAAAATACAGCACCCAAAATCGATGAAAAAACATCATCAAAAAAATGATGAAAATTGATCAAAAAATCATAAAATCGATGAAAATCGATCAAAAATGATGATTATTTCCGGACATGAAATATCACCCTAAATCATGATTCCTCAACCAAATTGGGG
>JAAELQ010000178.1 GCA_024226515.1 bacterium | reverse complement strand
GTCTGATGTCCTTCCATCTGATGTCCTTCCGTCTGATTCCCTTCCATCTCATGTCCTTCCATCTGATTTCCTTCCATCTGATTTCCTTCCATTTGATGTCCTTCCATATCATGTCCTTCCATCTGATTTCTTTCCATCTGATATCCTTCCATCTGATGTCCTTCCATCTCATGTCCTTCCATCTGATTTCCTTCCATCTGATATCCTTCCGTCTGATGTCCTTCCGTCTGATGTCCTTCCGTCTGATATCCTTGATGTCCTTCCATCTGATATCCTTCTGTCTGATATCCTTGGAGTTGGAGTTGGAGTTGGAGTTGGAGTAGCAACCCCCCGAGGGGGTATGCTGCCATTTCATCAGGGCTTGCGCCCCATGGCAGCATTGGCACACTCGCCCGTGGGCGGTGTGCCCCCCACCGGGGTTATGTTACTCCAGCCCCTTTTCCGCTCCTGACTTCTTTTCTTGACACTTTCCTTCTGCCTCCCATTCTCCTTATCTCCTCGCTTTCCTCTATTTCTCTTCTCCTTTTCCCTTTCCCTCCTGTACTTCCTTCTTTCCTCTTCTCTTCCTTACCGTTTCCTTCTTCCGTTTCCTGATCCATTACCTTTCTCTTGTGGATCTTCTCCTTTTTTTCTCCTTCTACCCTTCTACATGCAATTGCTCCTCCTATTATTCTTCCTGCTTGTCTTTTCCTCCTTTCTTTCTTCTTCTCCCGCTCTGCCTCTTCTGCTTTTGCCCTCCACTCCTTTTCCTCTAGCTCCTTCTCTTTCCTTTCTTTCTCTTCCTTTTCTCTCTTCTTGTTTCTCCTCTTCACTATTTTGTCGCTCCCCTTTTTCTCGTTCTTTTGCAGTGTTTTGACCATCTCTGCCCATTTCGCTCTTCTTTCTTTCTCCTCTTTCTCCTTTTCCTCCTTTTCTTTCCTTTTCTCTTCTTCCTCTTTTTCCTCCCTCTCCTTCGCTTCCCTTCTCCCTTTTTGCTCTTCTTC
>JAAELQ010000177.1 GCA_024226515.1 bacterium | reverse complement strand
GACGTCAGGTGGCGTACAGGGATCGCCGGAGGAGACGCACTGGTCGCCTCCCTCGTCGCAGCTCTCGGTGCCGGTACAGAACTGACCGTCGTCACCGCACGGGTCGCCGGCGGAGACGCACTGGTCGGCTCCCTCGTCGCAACTCTCCGCGCCGTTACAGAACTCACCGTCGTCACCGCACGGATCACCGGCGGACACGCATTGTCCGGTACCGATGTTGCAGCTCTCGGCGCCGTTGCAGAACTCACCGTCGTCGGGGCAGTCCAGGTCGGAGGTGCAGCCGCCGCCCGGAGGCTCGACCGCGAACACCAGGTCGTCGGCGTCGTCGTAGGAGCCGCCCGAGCACGGGCTGGCCGAGCCGGTGTAGCGGAAGTTGGCGCGGATCGCCTGCAGGCTGCCCGCCGGCAAGGTGTACTGCACCGACAGGGTCTGGGCGCTGCCGCCCGAGGGCACGATCGAGGTCACGTGAGTCCACGACGGGCTGTTGGCGTCGGCCGCGTAGTAGAGATCCAACGTGTCCGAGGAACCGGTGTTCCAGGCCCACACGGTGGCGTCGATCTGCACCGTGTCGCCCTCGGTGAAGTTACCGCCGTCGAGGGTCGAGACCACGATGCGGTCGTTCGACTCGTCGCTGTGGTAGGTGCCGGAGGTGCCGTCGGCGCAGCCGTCCAGGGTGTTGGGCTGGTTGGACTCGGAGCTGGCGACGCCGTCGAGCAGCGCCAGGGAGTCGCACTCGCTGCCGGCGATGGTGCAGACCGGCGCGCCGAGGCCGCCGTCGTAGGCCGCGTCCTGCGGGCCGTTCGAGCCCGCCGGGATGACCGTGACCTCGACCGAGTCCTGGGCGCTGCCGCAGCTGGTGGTGGCGGTCACGGTGTAGACGGTGGTCGACGTCGGCGAGACGTTGACCT
>JAAELQ010000176.1 GCA_024226515.1 bacterium | reverse complement strand
TGAAATAAGTTTGTCTGTGACCGCATCACGCAGATTCACTGTCACATCGGATATGCCGGGTTCCCCGGTATCCTGAATTCCGTTTTCGTTGCTGTCCAGCCATACAAAGTCACCGAGAGATGCGGGCGGAGTCGGACTGTACATACCTGCGTCAACTGTCAGATTGTTCTCACCCGCAGAAAGAGTGACTGTGTCTGTCCTGCCTGTGGATACGTCAGCATCGCTGTCCGCAGCATCGTCACTTCCCTGGTTCTGACCGGTGAAACTGTAGCCTGACAGCAGTTCGAATTCCACTGCGTAGTCGCCCGGCACAAGGCTTCCGAACCCGTAATAACCGTAACCGTCTGTGGCGGATGTGCGGAGAACCGCTCCCGTAGCCGGGTTTATCAGCTTCACTGTCACACCTGAAATGCCCTGTTCCCCGGATCCCTGAACTCCGTCCTGATCCGCGTCATACCATACAAAGTCGCCCAGGGCGGCAAGCGGCTGGGTTGTCATTCCCGCATCGACAGTCAGATTGTTTTCACCGGCAGAAAGAGTTACGGTTCCTGTCCGGCCTGTGGTTGTGTCGGCATCGCTGTCCTCAGAATCGTCACTTCCCTGATCCTGACCTGTAAAACTGTATTCTTCGGGCAGTTCGAATTCCACAACATAGTCATCCGGGGACAGGCCCGTGAATACGTAGTAACCGGAAC
>JAAELQ010000175.1 GCA_024226515.1 bacterium | reverse complement strand
CGCTCCCACAACGGCGTGAACGAGCTGCTCGGCCAGGACGATCTCGAGCACACCTTCGACCACGCCGGCAACATGCGTGTGCGGCAGCAGTCATCGCTGATGGGCTCGTCGACGGTGGACGTCACCTACACCCACGACGCGTGGAACCGCCTCGTCCGGGTCGCGTACGACACGTCCGTGCGCGGGGAGTACGCGTACAATGGCCTGAACTGGCGGGTGATGAAAACCGCGGACACGAACGCGGACCGCACTCCGGACGAGCGACGTCTGATGTTCTACTCGGCGAGCTGGCAGCTCCTGGAGGAGCGTGTGGACGACGAGGCTCCGTTCGACGCGGTTCCGGACCCGGAGTCGGCGGACATCGACCGCCACGTGCAGCACGTGTGGGGCGTGCGGTACATCGACGACGTGATCTGCCACCGTCAGGACGACGACCCGCATGCGCCGAGCCCGGCGTACGACGAGACGTGGTACCACCTCACGGACGTGCAGTTCTCGACGGTGGCGGTGGTGGACGACTCGTCGCGGCTCGTTGAGCGGGTGAGCTACGACCCGTACGGCCACGCGCGTCACCACTGGAAGGCGGACGTGGACGGCGACGGCGACCACGACACGGCCGACCGTGCGATCATCTACGGGATCGTGTACGGCCCGTTGTCCGACGGCTCGATCGACATCTCCGAGCCGGCGTACGACGTGGACGCGGACCTTGACCGCAACGGCGCGGTGGACCGCTGGGACTACACGAACGCGAAGGGCGGCCGAGCGGCGCTGGCGCTGGGGATGCTCAGCGACCCGAACGGCCCGGACGGGTCGATCGGGTTGGACGGGTATGTGTTCAACGGGGAGACGGGGGCGTACTGCGTGCGCCACCGGTGGTACGAGACGGGGTTGGGGAGGTGGTTGGAGCGGGATCCGTCAGGATCCCTGGACGGAGCAAACCTATATCAGTTTGTTTCTTCGCAGCCGACGCTCATGCTTGACCCCAGCGGCTTGTGCCAGTCGGCCAAAGGCACGCCTGCCAACTGCCCGTTGCCCGTCGTGTCGCCGGCCCCAACGCCTGTCATTTGGCCCGGCGGATACACCCCTCATCCAGATCCTCGGAACGTTGCACCATCGGGCCCGGAAACCAAATGCTGCGCTCGCTTCAAACACCCCTCGGCAAACGCGCAAGTCATGTGCTGTGGCGGCAAGAGGATCATCTGCGTCTGGAAGCCAGTCGGATTACGTCACCCTGTGCCGGGTCCGAGAGCTAAGGACCAACCCTGGAGAAAGGGCTACGACCGTGGCCGGGCACTCGCGGACAAGTGCCTCATTCGCCACGAACGCCGGCACGTGACTCAGCCGCAGTTTGGCTGCAAGGGCAAACCAGATGGACCGGGTCCAGACCCGGCGACGGGTAGTCCCGACGATCTGCGAGACAAGTGCGAGCATTGCAAGATCCTGAGAGCACACTTGGGGTGCATCAACAGAGCCAACAAATCCTGCAAGACTGGGGGGTGCAGATGGGTGCTTGCGGAGGAGCGGGAGGTGGTGCAGCGAGTCAGGAACAGAGTCTGTCGCCAAGCCCGTGGAAAAACGGATCCCATAGACGACCCGAAGTAGCCGGAACAAGGAATGTCGGGAGACGTATCCGCTTGAGAATACGAATCACGCGATTAGCAGGTTTGTTCGCGCTGGGAGCATGCTGTAGCTATGTTGAGAGTATCTTCTGGACTACACGTGTGCCCTTTCCACCTCCCGAAGAGGCTTACTTCCACGAGGAGGTTGCGCGACAACTATGGGTGACGTATGGAGGGCCAAGCTCGCTTAGTTCAGGTTTGACGGTTTCGCGCAGCAGTGCGTTTGGTTGGAGCGAGATCGACGTTTCGGGAATCAAAGGACCACTCAGCGGAACAGCCTTCCCGAGTACGCACAGCATCGTCATCGTCCGAGCTGGCTGGCCCTTTCACTGCGTCGAGGGCATCAGATATCAACTTGGATTGGAGCTGCCGGATCCGCCTTCAATTGGTATCTGGGTGCCTGGGCAAAGGTTGCTTGATCTGACCGGAAGCGAGCTCGTGGAGTGGCCAGCAAAGCCCATGATCGTCGGGCTGGTCTTGAATGGACTTTGCCACGTCCTTGTCTTTTGTGCTACATCCTCAAGTGTTCGTGCCTACTGCCGTCGCCTTCGCAGCCGCAACAACCGATGCAGGCGATGCGCTCATCAACTCCTCGGCAATCAGAGTAGATGTCCCGAGTGCGGTTACGAGGTATCCGGGCAGTGAACGACCGTTGTCGCGGCGTTCGGAGACCTCATGAAAGTGAAGCGGAAAGTGAAGGACATGCACTTCGCGTGGAACTTCCGCCCTCGCTTTCCGGCCGCGCGTCATCCGGTTGTACCTTCGCGCAGAGACCTCAGTCCGGATCAGGATGGTGCGGCAGATGTGGGTGGACGAGGACTTCGACGAGCACGATCCGCTGGCCCCGAACGTCCCGAACTTCCCCGGCGGTGGAGCCGACGTACGGGTACGAACGTCGTTTGGCACATATCGCGGCTTCCATGAATCTGAACATTTGATTTGCACGATAACACACCTAGTGTTAGTGTGCAGATTCATGTTGGAGGCTGCGATTGCCCATCCTTGAGCAGGAGATCCTGGCGTACCTCCACCAGACACTCGGGGTCTCGGTCCGTGCGGCCGCGTGGGACGGTTCGGCCCGACTCCCGGCGTTCCTGACGGGTCGGTATCGCTTCGCCATGATGGACCTGATGGGCCGGGATCTGCTCCTCCTGCTCGACGAGACCCCGGAGCAGGAGCCGCCCGCGATCATCAGGAAGCACGTCGAGCAGGTGCGGGCGAAGTGCACCGCGCCGGTCGTGTACGTGCGCGAACAGGTCACGGCGTACAACCGCAAGAGGCTGATCGAACAGCGTGTGCCGTTCATCATCCCGGGCAACCAGATGTACCTGCCCGAGCTCGGGCTCGATCTGCGGGAGTACTTCCGAACACCTCCGCCCTCGAAGCAGCGATTCCGACCCGCGACACAGTCGGTGCTGATTCTCCTGCTGCTCGATCAAGATGCAAGAGAGACCACAGCAGCGGCTCTCGCGCCAGTGCTCGGGTACTCCACCATGACACTGAGCAGAGCATTCGATGAACTCGAATCGGTCGAGTTGGCGGAGTCTGACGCCATTGGTCGCGAGCGAGTACTCCGCTTCTCGGCTCAACGCCCACAGACATGGGAGCGCGCACAGCCGTGGCTCATCGATCCGGTCAGGGCTCGGCACTTCGTCAACATCGGTACCAGCGAGCCCGCTGGGCTGCGAGCCGGACAGGATGCGCTCGCTCATTGCACGAATCTCGCGGAGCCGCGGAAGCCTGTGATTGCGATCGGTCGCAAGCAATGGTCGTCGTTCAGGGAAGTCCATCCGGACGTGGAGCTGGAAGACCGCGAGACCGCCACCGCCGAGATCGAGGTCTGGAAGTACGAGCCGAGGGAGTACCACGTGCCGGGGCTCGTCGACCCCTTCTCCCTTTACCTGTCGCTCCAGAAGACAGGCGACGAGCGTGTCGAGCAGGCGCTCGATGAGTTGATGCAACAGATCCCGTGGTGAAGGGGCTCGAACGATTCCGGGAGCACTTCGCGGACTTCGCCGACCGCTACGTGATCATCGGCGGTACCGCGTGCGACCTCTCGCTGACCGATGCCGGCCTTGAGTTTCGAGCCACCAAGGACATCGACATCGTCCTTTGCCTGGAGACCGTTGATGCGGAATTCGGCGAGGCGTTCTGGTCGTTCGTAAAGGACGGGGCGTACGAGTCGCTGGTAGCACCTGCCGACGAGCGGAGGTTCTACCGCTTCATCAAGCCACAGGCCGACGGGTATCCGGCAATACTGGAACTCTTCTCGCGTGTCCCTGACGTACTCGGCACGGAGATCGCCGGTCACCTCACCCCGGTCCCGATCGACGACGAGGTTTCGAGCTTGTCCGCGATCCTGCTGGGCAGCGACTACTACGGTTGGGCCCACGCCGGCAGGACGGAGATCGAAGGTCTGCCCATCGTGCGCCCGGAGCACCTCATCCCCCTGAAAGCGAAGGCCTGGCTCGACCTCACCGAACGCACCGCCGCGGGCCAGCGGATCGATCGCAAGGGCATCCGCAAGCACAGAAACGACGTCTTCCGCCTCTACGCCATCGTCGACCCCGAGTACGACGCACTGCCGGCGGACTCGATCCGATCCGACATGCAGCAGTTCATCGAGCAGATGCGGGGCGAAGACATCGATCTGGCGAACTTCGGACTTGCATCGGCATCGCTCGAATCCGTGTTGGACACCCTCGACCAGCGATATGTTCTCTCGGAGCCGCACGGAGAATGACCACTGGCCTGCAACGACCAGACCCCGGAGATGGCCCCGAGGGAGTTCGCTGCGTCGTCGAGCCGAGGCCGCCCGTCGCGTGAACCGCGACTTCCGCTACGGCTACGACGGCCTGGATCGCTTGACCCAGGACGCCCATCCAGCGCCCCCGTGTCGTCATCGGGGCCTTCTCCCCGTGGCAAGCGAAGCGGCGGTTGCGCTAGCGTGGTCGTAGCTATGGAGGCTTCGCCATGCTCAGACAACACATCATTGTCGTCGTCGCGATCCTGACGGTGATCGTGGTGACGCTCAGCGCGCATGCGACGCCCGGTGCGGGCGAGCCGTGCCCGTACGGGCTCGTCGAGACGCACGGCATCGTGCGGTACATCGACGTCGAAGGTGGCTGCTGGCAGTTCGAGGACGACGCCGGCAACCACTACCAGCCGATCTCCGGTCCGTATTACATGTACTGCGACGACGTCGCCGGCACGCTGGCCGGCTGCCTGCGGCCGGACCTCGTCTCGTTCTGCCAGGTCGGTGCGATCGTCGAGGTGCTCGAGTTCGTGCCGGATCCGTTCACGGTGCACGGCGAGACGCGGTTCATCGACGTCGAGGGCGGCTGCTGGCAGTTCCTCGCCGACGACGGAACACCGTACGAGCCCGTCTGCGGTCCGCCGGAGATGTACGGGGATGGCGTCACCGGCTCCCTGACCGCCTTCGAACTCTGCGGCCTCGGCTCGTTCTGCATGGTCGGCCAACTCGTGGAGGTGGTCGAGTTCGTCGCGGACCCCGCGGCGTGCGGCGCCGACCTCGACGGCTCCGGCGACGTCGGCTTCGGCGACGTGCTCGCGATCATCGGCGCCTGGGGCCCGTGCCCGCCGGGGTGCCCGGAGGATCTCGATGGCAGCGGCGGCATCGGCTTCGGCGACGTGCTCGCGGTGATCGGGCAGTGGGGGCCGTGCGCTTGAGACGAACCGTCACGCCGCGCGGCGTCCGGGCACCGCAAGGCTCACGATCACGTTCACGATCAGCGCGGTCATGAACGCCAGCGGCAGGTTGTAGACCGCGATGTCGCCGATCTTCCCGTCGTTGACGTGGGGCCAGGCGAGGGCCATCGCGAAGCCGGCGAACATGCCGGCCACGCAGCCGGCGTACGACGCGCGCTTCCAGAGCAGGATCAGCAGCAACTGCGGGCCGAACGACGCGCCCAGCACCGCCCAGCCGAAGTCGAGGACGAACTTGAACACCTGCACCTGCTCGTTGAACACGAGGGCCATCGCCGCCAAGCCGAGCCCGAAGACGACGGCGCGGTTGACGATCATGTGCGCGGAGCGCCGCGACTTGCTGATCAGCCGCGCGTAGATGTCGTTGGCGCCGGCGCTGGCGGCGACGACGAGCTGGCTGTCGGCGGTCGAGCAGATCGCGGCGAGCACGGCCGCGAGGACCATGCCCGAGAGCATCCCGGGGATCAGGTGCTTCGCGGACAGCACGAGGCCCGTCTCGCCGGCTCCCTTGACGCCGTCGACCAACTGCGTGGTCCCGAGAGCCGCGAACCGGACTTTTGCTGTTGGATTCGGTGTGAATCTCGGTACTATGCGGGCGTCGATCGGGGGGTGAGGACCGGCCATGGGGATCGGAAGCCTGAGCCGCGCGTTCCGGGGAGGGGTACATGGCGTGCTCGTCGCCGCGACCGCGACGTTGGCGATCGCTCACGCCGCTTGCGGGCAGCCCACGTTCGCCGAGCAGACCGGAACCGTCGGCCTGGGCGCCACGCACGTCGCCGACGAGGGGTACATCGGCCTCCAGTGGTGGATGTCCGGCGGCCAGGCGCTGGGGGACTTCAACGACGACGGCCACGTCGACATCTTCTGGATCAGCGGCGGCAACATCCCGGACAAGCTGTTCATCAACGACGGCTTCGGGAACTTCACCGACGAGGCCCTCGACTGGGGGCTCACCGAGCTTCACTGCGGTGTCGGCGCGTCGGTGGCGGACTACGACGGCGACGACGACCTGGACATCTACGTGACGAGCTGGGGCGACCCGGACACCGCGCAGTTCCCCGGCCAGCACCGGCTCTATCGCAACAACGGCGACGGGTCGTTCACGAACGTCGCGTCCACGGCGGGCGTGCACCAGACGTCGGCGAGCCAGGGCGGCGGGTACGGGTCGGCATGGGGCGACTACGACCTCGACGGCGACCTCGACCTGTTCGTCGCCCACTGGCACATCACCGCGGAGGGCAACCGGCTCTTCCGCAACGACGGCGGCACGTTCACCGACGTGACGAGCGACGCGCTCGGCTCGCTGGCCGGCGTGTGGGGCTTCCAGCCGGCGTTCGTCGACATGAACGGCGATCTCTGGCCAGAGCTGCTGCTCTCCGCCGACTTCAGCACGAGCCGGTACTTCATCAACGATGGTGACGGAACGTTCACCGAGCACTCCGGGGCCGCCGGGGTCGGGCTCGACGATCACGGGATGGGCGGGACGGTCGCGGACGTCAACAACGACGGGCGTCTGGACTGGTACGTGACGTCGATCCACGAGGATCCCCCGCCCAAGGAGCCGCGGCCCGGCTTCAACAACGGCAACATGCTCTACGTCGCGACCGCCGACCACCTCTACGCCGAAGGCTCCGCGGCGGCCGGATGCAACGACGGCGGCTGGGGGTGGGGCACCGACAGCGGCGATCTCGACAACGACGGGCTGGTGGATTTCGTCGAGGTCAACGGGCGGCCGAACTCCGGCCAGTGGGAGAACGAGCCGGCGAAGCTGTACCACAACAAGACGACCGGGACCGACGGCGCCCTCTCGTTCGACGAGATCGCGGTCTCGTCGGGGTTCGTGCACGCCGAGAACGGCACCTCGGTGGCGCTGTTCGACCCGGACGACGACGGCGATCTCGACATCCTCTCCTTCGCCAACACCGGCCCGTACGCGTACTTCGAGAACGTGTCGAAGGGCGGCTCGTGGTTGCGGGTGCGGCTCGACACGTCCAGCAACGCGCTGCTCGCTCCCAACGGCTTCGGCACCCGGGTGACGGCGACGACCGCCGGGCAGGAGCGCGTCCGCTACCAGAACGGGCGGCCGAGCTACCTCGGCACCGGCGACCTCGACCTGCACTTCGGGCTCGGCGGGGCCGCGGTGATCGACGAACTCCGCATCGAGTGGGCTCGGGGGCAGGTCACGGTGCTGACCGCCGTCGCCGTGGACCAGATCCTCACCGTCGCCGCTCCCGGGCTCGCGGACCTGAACCAGGACGGGGCGGTGGGCTTCGCCGACATGCTCCAGGTCATCGGGGCCTGGGGATCGTGCGGTGTCTGCCCGGCGGACCTGAACGCCGATGGCGAGGTCGGCTTCGCGGACATCCTGGTGGTCATCGCAAACTGGGATTCTTGAAGGCTCGATGTTCGCGGCGGCGAACCTGCTTGCTACGCTGGGGCGGGGATTGCGCGGCGTCCGTGGGCGGGGACGTCGACGCGATCCCGGGGAGTAGATCCGATGAATATCGCGACGCAGACGTGGTGGGGCCGGTCTCTTTGTGCGCTGACGACCCTCGGCCTGGCGATCGCCGTGTCCGCCATCGCCTCGCCGCAGGGCGATCCGGTCGGTGCGTGCTGCCTCGGCGACGGATCGTGCGTCGAGGCCGTGACGCAGTCGATCTGCGAGAGCAAGTTCAACGGCATCTACCAGGGGGACGGAACGGCCTGCAATTTCGGCCCGGTCTTCTGCGAGCCGTTCGGAGCGTGCTGCTTCCCGAACCTCGAGTGCGCGGTTGTCACGTTCGCCGATTGCCTCGCGGCCGGCGGCGACTACCAGGGTGACACCGTCACCTGCGAGAGCGTCGACTGCGACCCGATCGGCCCGTGCTGCCTGTTCGACGGCACCTGCGTCGACGACCAGTTGCAGTCGGTCTGCGAAAGCTCCGGCGGCATGTTCCAGGCCCAGGGCACGTTCTGCCAGGAGGGCTCGGTCGTCTGCATTCCGTTCGGCGCGTGCTGTCTTCCCGGCGGCACGTGCTCGTTCGAGTTCGGGGGGAACTGTTCGGAAGCCGGTGGGTATTACTTCGGTGACGCCACCGACTGTGCGGCCGTCGACTGCTCCACCGTCGGGGCCTGCTGCTTTGGGATCGAGTGCAACTTCATCCCCGAGGACGAGTGCTCCAGCGGTGAGGGCGTCTTCCAGGGTGGCGGCGTGGCCTGCGGACCGTCCGGCTGTGTCGGGGCGTGCTGCCTTCCCGATCGAATGTGCATCGAGGACACCGCGGCGGGGTGCGTGGCTGCCGGCGGCGTGCCGCAGGGGCTGTTCACCACCTGCCAGGAGGTCTCGTGCCTCTTCTTCGAGACGCCGATGGAGGCGGCGGCCGACGGCGCCGCGCTCGGCGGCAGCGCCGGCGAGCTGAACGATCCCGCCGACGCCGACGGCGGCACGACCGGCGGCCGCGATGTGGCGGTGGTGGAGCCCGATATGGACGAGGTGCAGGTGTTCGTCAACAACGGGGCGGACGCCGACGACAACTGGCTCGGCTTCGATCCCAAGCCGCCGATCTCGGTCGGCGCGTTGCCCAGCGATCTCGTGGTGGCGCGGTTCGACGCGGACTCCTTCGCCGACATGGCCGTGGCCAACCGGGGTGACGACACGATCAGCATCCTGATCAACGCCGGCGATCTCCAGGCGACGTTCATGCCCGGCAACGACATCGTCGATCCGGCCCTCAACGAACCGATCTCGCTCGCGGCCGCCGACCTCTTCAACGGCGACGGCATTCCCGACCTCGTCGTGGCCAACGCCGGCAGCAACGACATCGTGTTCTTCGAGAACGACGGGTCGGCCAGCTTCTCGATCGGCGGTGCCCCGTTGCCGGTGGGCACGCAGCCGTCCGCGCTGGACCCGATCGACCTCGACAACGACAAGGACGTGGACATCGTGATCGCCGGTGGCGTCACGGGCGGGGGGCCCGCGCAGCCGGGGCAGGTGGTCATCCTGCGTCGCCTGCCCGACGGGAGCTACGCGGACTCGATCTCGCGCACGGTGGGCATCGACCCGGTCTCGCTCGCGATCGGCGACTTCGACAGCAACGGCTTCGACGACATCGCGACCGCGAACATGGGCAGCGCGACGATCTCGCTCGTCTTCAACAACGGCCCGACCCCGAACCCCGAGGACCAGTTCAGCCAGGCGAGCAACATCGACGTCGGCGACTCACCGAGCGCGGTGACGGCGGTCGATCTCGACGCCGATGGTGACGTCGACCTCGCGGTGACGGTGATCGATCCCGTGCTCGGTCCGGCGGTCCAGGTGCTCGTGAACCTCGGCTCCGCCGGCGATGACGGGTACCTCTTCTCCGACCCGCAGGGGTACCGGGTGGGCGAGCCCGGATCGCCCGCCGCCCCGAACTACGTGGCCGGCTTCGACCTGAACAACGACGGGATCAACGACCTCACCACCGGCAACACCTTCGGCACCGGCGGCGCGCCCGGCTCCGTTTCCGGTCTCATCAGCACGGCGCTGGATCCCGGCGACGACTGCAACGACAACGGCATCCCCGACGCGTGCGAGATCGAGGTCGGCGCCGTCGATGACTGCAACGGCAACGGCGTGCCCGACGAGTGCGAGACGGAGATCCTCGGCGACCCGGCGACGTCCGAAGCGAGCGACGTCTGCGCCGACGCGCAGTTCGCCTGCCCCGGCTTCGACTACCTCGTGGACTCGACGGGCTCGACGCCCGACTCGGACCCGAACTGCGGGATCTTCTGGGGCGTCAACGACGTCTGGTATCGCTACCGTCCGGCGTGGTCGGGCCGCGCGTTCATCTCGATCTTCGGCGCTCCGACGAACCCGCTGCTCAGCGTGTACGACGGCTGCCCCGATGACGGCGGTCACGAGATCATGTGCAACGACATCAACCAGTGGGGCGTGGATTTCCGTGCCGTGCGCGGGCGGGAGTACTTCTTCCGGCTCGCCGGCCGCGGCTTCACCACGGGCACGTACCACATGCACATGATCGGGCCCGACTGCTTCCTGTCGATCAACGACGCCAACGGCAACGGCATCCCCGACGACTGCGAGTGCCTCGCCGACGTGGACGGCAACGGGGTCGTGGACAACCTCGACTTCCTGCTCGTCATGGTCTCCTACGGCCCGTGCCCGCCCGATCCGGCATCGTGCCCGGCGGACGTGGACGGCAGCGGGTTCGTCAACCAGATCGACCTCCGCGAGGTGCTCCTCAACCTCGGCCCGTGCCCGGATCCGAACCCGTTCGCCGCTCTCGAGGCGGTAGGCCCGTCGGCCTGCAACTGAGCCCGACCCGGAAAACCCGGGACCGCTCACGGGTTTAACAGAGGGTGCCGTGGTCTTGCCAAAGGCAAGGCCGCGTGCGTGCGTCCACGGCGCGCAGCCTTGGCTGCGCCAAGACCACGTGCGACGTCTATGGCGCGCGGCCCTGGCTGCGCCAAGACCACGGCACCCGGTCGCTACGCAGGCGGAGCCTTCGAGCCGATATAGTCCTCGTCGCATGACCGTGCTGTCGCCGCATCTCGTGGTTGCCGTGGTGCTGGCGCTGGTCGGCGCGGCGCCGACGCATGGTCAGGACGCCGGCCTGCCCCGTCATCAGCTCACCCGCACCGACGAACCGCCGGTCATCGACGGCGTGCTCGACGACGCCGTCTGGGCGAACGCCCAGCCGATCGAGGACTTCCGTCAGACCGAGCCAGTCGAGGGCGGCGTTCCCAGCGAGCGCACGGAACTTCGGTTGCTCTTCGACGACGACGCCCTGTACGTGGCCATGCGCTGCTACGACTCGGACCCCGCCGGCGTCGTGGCCCGGGTCATGAAACGCGATGCCGGCTTCGGGCCCGACGACTTCGTCGCCATCGTGGTCGACCCGTTCTTCGATCGCCGCAACGGCTACTACTTCGAGATGAGCGCGACGGGCGCGATCGGCGACGCCGCCGTGG
>JAAELQ010000174.1 GCA_024226515.1 bacterium | reverse complement strand
GCTTCTCCTCGCGATCATCGTCACGATGCTGATCGTGAGCTGGAACCACGACCAACTGGCCGAGCGGATCGGGGTGTCGTTCCAGGATTACTACGACGACGTGGGACGGCCGACGCAGCGACGGTGAGCGGGCGGCGCGCGTGCGATCACGGACCGATCACGGACACGGTCCCCACGACCCGATCACCACGAGAAGATCCGCGAAGTCCACGGTGCCGTTGCCGTTGAGATCCCGCGTGCAGCCGGGTGCGCACACGCCCCACACTTCGATCACGCGAAGGACGTCGCCGAAGCCCACGTCACCGCTTCCGTCGAGATCGGCCGGGCACGACATGTCGCGGTAGAGCCGGACACGACCGTCGCTGGCGCCGATCAGCACGTCGTGCGGGGCGCCGTCCGGCCAGTCGCCGAGGAACGGCCGGCTTCGCGCAAAACCCGGAAGGTCGATCGGCACGCCGCTGGACTCGACGTACTCGAAACCGGAGAACAACGGCGCCGCGTTGGTGCCCTCGTTCACGTAGAACAGCAACTGCCCATTGGTGTTCCCCACGAGCAAGTCCTTCCGTCCGTCATCGTCGAGATCGACGACGATCGGGCTGGATCGACCGGTCGGCACGTACAGCGTCCCCGCACTCCCCGTGGCGAAGGTCATCGCGTGGAAGTCCGGCGACGTGTCGGCCCCTTCGTTGATGAAGAGAAACACCCGGCCGTCCATCGCGCCGACGACGAGGTCCCTCCGGCCGTCATCGTCGTAGTCCACGACGTGCGGCGTGGCCCGCGACCCGACGTCGATCGACGCCTTGAGCCCCGGCAGCCCGACCCTGAGGAGAGCGCCGCCGTCGAACGTCGGCTCGTCGTTCGTGCCGACGTTGAGGTAGATCCTGACGTTGCCCAGGGCCGTGCCCACGAGCAGGTCCTTGCGATCGTCGGCATCCCAGTACACGACGCGCGGAAACAGCCCCAGGCACCCGCTGCCGGTCAGCATGAGATCGGCACCGTCCGACTGCGCATGGAAGAAGCCGCCGAACTGCGGCAGGTGCTCGGCGCCGACGTTGAGATAGACGCGCACGCGTGCGTCGTAGGACCCGCTGCCCTCGCCCACGACCAGGTCCTTCAGACCGTCCTCGTTCCAGTGGACGAACGACGGCACCGAGTAGCCGGGCACGTCGATCGCGACGCCGTCGGCCTCGACGAGGATCGCGTTGCCAAGCTCCAACGCACCGAACGCGGATCCGGCGACGAGCCACGAGAGAGAAGCAACCAGGAACGGGCATGTCATCCGTCTTCCGTGGACTCGTCGTGGTGCCATCGCGGTCTCCTCCCCCAAGCGTGGTGAGCCCCGCATGGTCCGTCCACCCGTAAGCCACCCCCTTTTCGCCGCTCGGCGGATCTACGGGCAGACGCCCCACGATCCGATGACGGCGAGGATGTCCAGCGGTCATGACACCCCGGATGGTCATCCCCCGTTGATGACCCGCGCGGGCCGCGCGGCCGATCGCCGCGCGACCTGCGCTCGTCGAATCGAATCGAGTCGAATCGACCTCTCTCTGGCAACCCCCGCCCGCATCAGCGTCAACGCGGAACGGCGCTGGCCGAAGATCATCAACGTGGAAGACAGCGGGTGCCTGCCCGCCCCGCCCGGCGACGAGTCCCGTAGATCAGACCCGCCCCATGGATCGCGATCTTTCCGACATCAATGATCGCGAAATTCAGAACGATTCAAGAACCACGCCGCCCGGCTACCGTCCCGCCGCGTCGAACCTCGCCTGGCAGCGGCGAGCGACCAGCGTGCGTTGATGTGATGTGCCGAGGGCGCGCTCCAGCGACTCGACGGCGCGATCGATCATGGGTCGCCCTTCCTCGGGCCGCCCCATCGCAAGCAGCACGCACGCGAGCCGGGCGCTGGCGGTCTCGGTCTCCGGGTGTCCCGGATCGTGCCGCCGCTCGTAGAGCTCCACGGCGCGTCGCGACGCCGGCTCGGACTCCTCGTACCGACGCATCTGGTAGAGCACCTGACCCAGCCGCTCCCAGTAGAGCGCAAGGTACGGGTTGTCGGCGCCCGACACGGCCTCCGCCACGCTCAGCGCCTCGCGAAAGTACGGCTCCGCGACGTCGAACTCGCCCCGCTGCATGTGCGCCGCTCCCAGGCTCCGCAGCACGTGTGAGCAGCGGTCGTGCTCCCGGCCGAGCATCTTCGTGTAGATCGCGAGCGCCTGCGTGCTGGGCTCGATCGCCTCGTTCGGGCGGTTCGCCTCGACGTACAGGGAGCCGAGACCCTGGAGACAGTCAGCGGTCTGCAGGCCATCGTCACCGAACGCGCCGGTGAGCTCGGCGAGGGCCTTGCGGTAGAGAGTCTCGGCGTCGCCGAAACGCTGTCGCTCCTGCGTGATGCGCGCGAGGCGGTCGAGCGCAACCCCCAGGATGCCGTTCGGGCTCACTCCCAGACGCCGCGCCCGCTCGATGGCGCCGAGGAGCGTTTCCTCGGCCCGGTCGTAGTGTCCCTGCGCTCCGGAGAGCGTCGCGAAGTCGATGGCGATGCGCACCGCCAGCGCGTCCCGCGGCCCCGCCTCGTTGCCGAGCACGGCGAGCGCCTCGGTAAAGTACGCCTCCGCCTCGTCGAGGCGCCACATCCCGTGGTGGACCATGGCCCGCGTGTGCAGGGCGTCCACGAGAGTTCGGCGCACGCGCGTGCGCTCCGCGGCGGCGAGATCCGCCGCGAGCTGGCGCCGGAGCGCCTCGATCGCCGGCCCGAGCAGCCGATCGGCCTCGTCGTGGGCGCCGAGATGGAAGTACGACTGGGCGAGCGTGTTCGCCACGACGGCCTGCACGTCCGGCTCGTTGGCGAGCTCGCGCCCCATGCGCTCAACGGCCCGGTCGAGCGCCCGCCGCACCGTCGGCTCGCCGCGGCCCGCCTCGATCGGATCGAACGCGGCAAGCGTGCGCTCGAGGAAGCGAACGACGTTGTGGGCGCGGTCGGCCTGTCGGTTCGCCTGGTCGAGCCGTTGCCGCGCGAGCGCCTCCGCCCGCGATGCCTGCACGTACAGCGCGGCCGCGGTGACCGTCAGGGCCACGAGCACCACCGCGACGGCGGCGGACGCGACCGCGGCATACCGGTAGCGTCGGGCCGTACGCTGCATACGGAACCACGCGCTGTCGCGTTTCGCCTCGATCGGCTCACCCGCGAGGTGGCGGCGGACGTCGCGAGCGACGTCGGCGACGCTCTGGTAGCGGCGCTGCGGCGACTTGGCGAGGCAGCGCAGGACGATCGTCTCCACCTCCTCCGGCAACTCCCGTCCGCGCGACGGCGGAGTCGGCGGGCGGCGCGTGATGCCGTCCACGATCTCGCGCAGCGACCCTTCGGTCTCGTAGGGCATGTGCCCCGTGAGCATCTGGTAGAGGATGACGCCGAGGCTGTACACGTCACTGCGAATGTCCACGGCGGCAGCGTCGCCCTGGATCTGCTCGGGGCTCGCCCACGCGAGCGACCCGACGAACTGGCCGCTCAGCGTCGCGCGGCGACTGGCGGTCATGTCGGCGTCGAGCGACAGGGCCAACCCGAAGTCGAGCACGTGCGGCTCGCCGTCGTCGTCGACGCGGATGTTGCTCGGCTTGAGATCGCGGTGGATGAGCCCGCGCATGTGGGCGTGGTGCACGGCATCGCAGATGGTGACGAACAGGCGGAGAAGCTCGGCGACGGGGCGCTCGGAGAGCGCACCCCCGGAAGCGACGTGCTCATCGAGGGGCAGACCGCGCACGTAGTCCATCACGAGGTAGCGCCGTCCGTCGTTGGTCGTGCCGCTCGCGCAGGCTGAAACGACGTTGGGGTGCTCGAGGCGCGAGGCGATCTCGATCTCGCGCTCGAAGCGGAGGCCCTGCACGTCACCGGTGAACGAGTCTTCGCGCAGCACCTTGATCGCGACGCGGCGCCCGTTGCCGGCGGTCATGGCGGAGTAGACGATCCCCTGCCCGCCCCGCGCCAGCTCGTGCACGTCCTCGTACCCCGCGAACGCGGGCGCGCCGCGCGGCTCGCCCCCGGCGCGCCGATGGAGCGCCGCCATGAGCGACTGCTCGTCCTCGAACCAGCTCACCCCTCCTCCTCGATCTGCTGCGCGACGAGCTCCGTGAGTCGCTTCAGGATGCGCGACTTCGCCGCGTAGACGCGATCCACGGACATGTCGAGCGACCGCGCCGTCTCCTGCACGCCACGCCCGCTCGTCGCGTACTGCTCGAACGCGAGGCGGTCCTTCTCGTTGAACTCGGCTTCGATCACACGCATCGCCTTCTCGACGTGATAGGTGCGCCACTCCTCCTCCCAGACGTCATCCGCGTCGGCGGGATCGGCGACCGGGGCCGTTTCGTGGTCCACCCTCAATACGGCGTCCGGCCCCTTCTTCTGACGGAATCTGTCGGAGATCGCGCTGAGGATCACCATCTTCAGGTAGCCGCGGAATTTCCCCTTCCCCTTGTCGTACTCGAAGCCGGGCATGGCCCGAGCGAGCCGGATGAGGACGTCCTGCACGATGTCGTCGCAGTCGGCGGCCTGGAGCCGGCGGCGCAGCGCCACCCGCCGGATCAGCCCGGCGTACTGGAGGTGGAACTCCTGCCAGGCGAGGTCGTCGCCGTCGACGGCGAGCCGGGCGAGCAGCGATGCGCGGGTGGTGTAGGTCTCCATGGCCCTCCGCCATTGTGGACGCGGGAACCGACGTCGTGGGTCGGTTTTCCGAGATTCCGTCAGAACCTCCGGCCGGTTCCCGTACGGGGAGTCGGAACGGCACCGCCAGGACACAGGCAAATGCGGATGACCACGGACACGACTCCAACCAAGAGGACAGAACACATGACCCTCCGAGCCTCGATCATCGCCACGCTGAGCCTGCTTGCGACTCCCGCCGCCTCGCCGGGAGGCGTGGATCTCGACACGCGACCCGCCACCCGCGCCCCGAAGCCGTGGCGCGCCGACCAGGTTCAGCGCCTCGACGCGCAGTTGACGCCGGCGGCGAGCGACCCCGCGATCATCGTCGATCCGCAGCCCGTGATCATGGCCGGCGATCCGGCCGGTCTGCCCGACGACGCGCCGGGCCACCGGGTGGACGCGAACGTGCCAACCTCGCCGTTCCGCGGCGTGTGCAGCCTCATCCTGCAGGGCCCGACGGGCACCGGCTCCTGCTCCGGGGCGCCGATCAGCCCGCGTCACATCCTGACCGCGGGACACTGCTTCGACTGGGACGACGACGGCCTGAACGACGTCGGCACGTCGGTGACGATCTACTTCAACGCCGACGGCAACCAGAGTCACGGCGTGACGCAGATCGGCGTCGCCGCCGTGCACCTGCACCCGGACTACACCGGCTTTAGCAACCCGTCCACGAACGACGACCTCGCGATCATCACCCTCGCCGAGGACCTGCCCGCCGACATCCTGCTCTACCCGCCCTTTCGTCAACCGCTCGTCCAGGGCGAGCCGGTCACGATGGTGGGCTACGGCAACTCCGGCGACGGCGTGAGCGGGGTCTACGTCGGCAACAATGCGTTCGTGAAGCGCACCGGTATGAACGCGGCCGAGCAGTTCTTCGGCAACGACGAAGAGGGCACAGCCCTCGAGGTGTTCCGCGCCGACTTCGACGATCCCAACGGTCTGATCAACTGCTTCGGCGGCGGCTCGCTCGGCAACAACGTCGAGACATCGGTGGCACCCGGCGACTCGGGCGGCCCGTCGCTCGTGGACGTCGACGGCACGCTGCACCTGTGGGGCGTGAACACCTTCGTCTCGAGTTGCAGCGGGTCGCCGACGTTCTTCGGCGGCTCCTCCGGCGGCATCGTGGTGAACGCGTACCTCGCGTGGATCGACACCGTCATCGAGTGCGGCGGCAACTGCGGCGACTGCAACGACAACGGGATCGCCGACGGGCTCGACATCGTCGCGGGCACGAGCGCCGACGCGGACGGCAACGGCATCCCCGACGAATGCACGCTGCTCGACCGCGGCGACTTCTGGGTCGCGGATACGCTCAACCTCAGCGGCATTCGCGCCGCTGACGACACCGTGGTCACCGCGATCCCATCGGGCGTGCCGTGGGTGAACGCGGTGGAGATCTCGCCGGACATGACGGGATACCTCGTCGGCTTCGACGGCACGAACTCCGGCGTCTGGCGGTTCGACGCCCGCAACGGGATCATGATCGATCGCTTCATCGACGACGCCGACGGCCTGAGCTTCCCCGCGGACATCGCCTTCGGCCCCGGCGGGCTCCTCTACGTCCTCAACCGGAACGGCTTCTCGACGGGGTCGGGCTTCATCACGCGGCACGATCCGGTCACCGGCGACCTCGTGGACGTGCTCGTCGCCGATGACCCGGCCACGCCCGAAGAGGAACACGGAGGCCTGGACGGGGCACGCACGATGGTGCTCGGTCCCGGCGGGACGATCTTCGCGACGTCGTTCGGACAGGTCGGCGCGGCGCGCTTCGACGCGTCCGGTGCGTTCATCGACTGGATCGCCACGGAATGCGATGCCGGATTCCAGTGCACGTTGGGCGACGCCGGCATGGCCCTCCGGGACGGTGTGCTGTACCTCGGACGGTACTCGGATCACCGCGTCGATCGGTTCGACCCGGTCAGCGGCGAGTTCATCGACACGTTCGTCGCCGAGGGCGCCGGCGGGCTCGGCACTCCGATGCAACTGGTCTTCGGCGCCGACGACGATCTGTACATCCTCAACACCAATGGCCTGCCGCGCGGTGTGCTTCACTACGACGGCGCGACCGGGGTGTTCATCGAGACGGTGGCCGAGTTCTCCGAGTACCTGCCCGCCGGCTTCGCCGTCATTCCCCCCGCTCCGCGCCTCGCCGATCTCAACCACGACGGGTCCGTCGGGTTCGCGGACATGCTTCTGCTCATCTCCGCCTGGGGCGAGTGCCCGCCGCCGCCGGCGGTGTGCGCGGCCGACCTCGACGTCAGCGGCGACGTTGGATTCGGCGACATTCTGGCGCTGATCGCGGACTGGGGATGATGCGCCCCGGGAGGTTGCGTCGGGGCATTCTCGCCCGGCGGGATTGACGCACCCTCCAGCTCAGTTGACCGCGGTGCTGCGCAGCTGGTAATCGGCGCCCAAAAGGGACCCACCCCCGGCCCCTGATCGGCGCCGAAAATGGACCCACCGCAGCCGCCTCCTGAGACTGGCCCCCCGCGAGGGGGGGCCAGCTCGACGGGAGGCAAGGATGCTGACGGTGGACGAGTACGGAAGGCTCCGCAGAGCCCATCGCGACGGGATGAGCATCCGGGAGATCGCCCGGACGTTCCGGCATTCCAGGCGGAAGGTTCGGCAGGTTCTGGCCGAGCCGGAGCCGAAGCCGTATGTCCGCGGGCGGTCGCATTGCCCGAAGCTCGGGGCCTTCCACGGGGTCATCGATCAGATCCTGACCGACGACGAGAGTGCCCCACCGAAGCAGCGGCACACGGCGATGCAGGTCTTCCGGCGTCTGGTGGCGGAGGAGGGCTACCGGGGCGGGTATGACGCGGTGCGCCGGTACATCGGCAAGCGTCGGCGCCGGGCGCGTCCGACGTTCATCCCGCTGGACCATGAACCGGGCCAGCGTCAGGAGGCGGACTTCGGTCACATCTACGTGGACTTCCCCGACGGCCGGCGTCAGGTCGCGGTGCTGCTGCTGACCTGGGCGTAGGGGTCGGCGGCATCCTCCGGGTTGCCGCCGCTCTTGCTTGCTCCCAACGCTCAAGCGCCGACCCACCCACGAGCGGGGTGAACTCGTCTACGTCCTCATGACGCCCCGGATGGTCAGGACGCTATCTCGGCCCGTCCTGCGGGGCCGTCGAATGACCGACGTCGCCCGTGTGGACACACCGCAATCGCCTCCGATACTCCTCGCGCTCGTCCGCCGGCAACTGGGTAATCGCGCGGCGCAAGGCAGTGATGGCGGCCTTGAGTTCTGGTGCGTGGTCGTTCGTTTGACTCGCTAACTCGACGAGACTTACAAGGGCACTGGCTTCGTCCTTGGACAGGTGGAGCCCCGGCACCTGCGTCCCATCGGTCACTGCATAGCCCTTACCCAGCTCGCTCTCGATCGGCACGCCTGCATCGCGCAACGTACGAATGTCACGAAAGACCGTGCGTCTGCTCACCCCCAGTTGATCGGCAAGAGAGCCCACGCTCCGCGCCTGGCCGGACTGGATCAGACCCACGATGCGAATCGCTCGCGTGACTCGACCTCGAATCGCCGCCCCGCTGTTCGCGGCTTCGTCCTCGTATGCTTTACTACCCGTCGTCACCGTCACACCAAGCCGAAGTCCTCACGCACGGCCGGGACAAATGACGCTTCGAGCGTGCGCGTGCGATCGCCGATGTAGTCATAGTTGGGAGTCGATCCTGTCGTCTGCACGGTGTATGCCTCCTCAGCCGACTGCAATGCGTCCTCGCAAGTCTGTAGGCGGCTTGATGGAATCGCCGGGTTCTGCGGAGTCCCCGCGCTCGGGGGATCCAGCGACGGCTCAGCGTTCGGATCGTGGAGGTCGGTGAGATCGTCACCCATCGCCTCGAGGGCTTCCTCAACATCGGCCTTCTGTTGCGACGACGCTTCGTTCCCGTCGCCAACCGCGTTGCTGATGTCTCGGATCTTCTTCGCCTTGTCTCGAATGCGCTTCAGGCGTTCGCCAAGAACGGTGGGCATGGACATCCCTCCTTATTGTTTCGTCTGAGTCTTCTCATGGCGCGACGCTTCAAGCTCGGCGAGGAGCGAATGCACGCGCTGCATTGCCTCTTCCCCGCCAAGCTCCTCCACACGATAGAGAAGACGGAGCGTCGGCATCACGACATCATCAAGCTTGGCGTCACTCACGCGGTCCGGCAAGGCGGCATCATGCGAAACCGCTGCCTCTGCGATCCGTTCAAGTGCGAGAATCGTCTCCAACCCGTCCGCGATGTGCGCATTCTCGATATCCACTCCTGCCTCGATGAGGATCGCGTCGATCTCCGCGACAACATCATCGGAGAACGCGTCCTTCGCTGCCGCCAGTTCGCTTTGCTGTCGCGCCAACTCCTCGGCGTCCAGTCGATTGAGCTTCTCCTGCAGGTGCACCTCCTTCGCGGTGGCCATGACGCCGAGCCAGTACAGCGTTCCGACGCTGAAACCACCACCGAACAGAAACATGATGACCAAGACGATCGGTGTTGCTACGGTCGTCGTGAATCCGCGAGAGCGACGGCCTCTCTGGCCCACCGCGCCGCTCGTCGCCACCGGAGAACTACGTCGAGCCAGAAGCACCGCGGCTTGCGCCCGCTGCTGCGCTTGTCCAGGGGCCACGCCATCGAGCGTCGCAAGCGAGTCCGCATGGGCCGCAACAGCGGCCTCTCGTGCCGGCTCGGCGTCCAGGACGCTGGCGTACCGCCCCACATCAACGCGCAACCCCTGGGCGATCAGCGCCTTGGCGTCCTCGGCGATTACCGCCGCGACTTCCTCGTCCGTGGTCGCTCCAGCGAGATCCAGCACCGTTGCAAAGGGCAGCAGTGACCGCACGTCCGCGGCTGCGACATCGACCGGTAGCGTAACGGTCGCGTCATCATGCTCGTGCATAGCGTCCACCATTCGCGCCCTCGTGCCCGGAAGGGCTTATTTCGTCATGGTAACCGTCTCTGCCGGCTGAGCCCAGGAGTGCCATATAGCTGACACCGCTCGCGGGCATCGTGCTATCGGGCACGAAGTGCGCGGAGGAGGCGGCGCGTGCCACGATCACTGGGACCACGTTATCAGGCTTGACGATGGCGTACACGCTGGGTGTTCTGGGACGTCCACGCCATGCCCCCTGTGATCGAGATGACATTTACCTGTCATCATGTTCAAGCTTTGAGCACGTCATTTCGATGAGCGTGGATAGACGTCGCTCCCACGCCTCTCGCATTATCGGGCCGGAAGCAGCCCCTTGCCATCTCGAAGAGATCATGTCAAAGGCCAGGCTCGAACGTGCGATCGAACTCAGTGGCGAGCAGCGTCGTCGGCTCATCGAGACGCTGAACAACTCTGACTCCCGCCCCGACTCACGACGCGCGAGCGTGCGCTACGACTATGAGGTGGCGGGCATCCCCGTCAGCATCGAGCACCCTGGCGGCGGTACGACGCACTACCTCGTCTACGGTCATGATCTCTCGCGCGGTGGGATGAGCGTTCTTCACAGCGGCTACGTCCACCCGAACGCGTCGTGCCTCGTTCTGCTGCGTCTGACGGACGGGGACACGAAGGCGCTCGCCGGCACGACGCGTCACTGCCGGCTCATCTCGGCTCCCTGGCATCAGATCGGCATTCAGTTCAAGAAGGAACTCGATCTCCACTTGGTACTGGGCACCGGGATCAGCGACGAAGTGGAGGCTGGCCAAGCGATCGATGCCGACGAGAGCCTCCGAGGCCGCGTGCTCGTCTCGGAGATGAGTGAACCGGGACGCTTGCTGATCGAACGCGACCTCGCGGGCCTTGGTCTTGCCCTCCAGACAACGGCCACAAGGGGCGCGACGCTCGATGCCGTGCAACGCGAAGGGATCGACATGGTGATCGTCGGAGTCGGGCTCGTGCATCAGGACGACCTCCGGATGATCAGCCGCCTTCGGGAGATGCGGTACAAGGGACCGATCGTGCTCGTGTCCGCTGAGGCGACGCCTCAAGCGATCATGCGTGCGCGCGAAGCAGGTGCCACCACCGTTGTCGCCAGACCGTACTCGGTCGACTACCTGCTGACCGAACTGCGCGTGGGACTGGACAACGAGAAGCTGAAGACACCGATGCGCAGCACGATGGAGAATACCCCGGGCATGAAGCCGCTCGTACAGACGTTCATCCAGCACACGCAGCGCTGGGCCAGCCAGATCGAACGACACCACGAGCTAGATGTCGGCCGGCTGCGGGAGCTCTGCTACCAGCTCAAGGCGTGCGGGCCCGGCTATGGTTTCATCCCTCTGACGATCGCTGCCGTCGCCCTCATCACCGCACTCGAGTCGAACGCTCCCAAGGAGACGGTCGAAGAGCGCGTCGATCGTCTCGTTGCGTGTTGCCACGCTCTCGAGTCGGCGCCGCCGAACGCGAGCGCGGCGGCCTGAGCGCCGTGACTCGGCCGACCACACCCTCGCCACGTGCAGCAGACCTCCACAGTTTCAACGGCCTCGCTAGACCGTAAGCGAGACGCCGAGATTCTGCAGCACCGGGTCGATGCGATTCGCGTACGTGATGTCGACGCCGTTGTCGTCCGCACCGCCTGCGAAGAGCAGGGCGACTGCCCGGTCATTCGAGTCGACGATGAGCGAACCGGAATCTCCGCTCGTGCTGAACGTCGTCCCGTTCTTGCCGATGACCTCGATCTGGTCGCTGAACTGCGCGATCTTCGGCCGCTGGCGTGTACCCATGTTGACACGTAGTCGGTCGACCTCGACGGACGTGATCGTACCCTCGGTCACTCCCGTCGTCCGGCCTGCCTTCCGGACCGTTCGGCCGAGATCATCGATCGTCACCGAGTGAACGCCGCGGATTCGGCCTTGGATGGCCTCGGTCCAACCAAGCCAGAACTCGATGTCCGGGAACAACTCGGCCACAGCGCAATCGACGATATTGCTTCGCCTGAACGAGATCGGGACGTAGCGATCCAGCACGCCAATCAGCGTGCTCGCGCTCGCGGCTCGATCGAGGTTGCCGGGCTGCACCACGAGATCCCCGGGCTCGGATTGATTGACGTCGGCCAGCACATGGTTGTTGCTCAGCACGTAATAGGCTCTCGCGTCTTCGACGATGCAGCCCAACGTGCCCGCGTGGCGAATCCCGGGGACGATCACGCCCACCGAGAGACCGCACTCGAGCGGGCGGCGACGACCCTGGAAGAACGAGATCGGCGCTTGGCGCTTCTCGATCCGCGGCACGATTCGGACATCGCATTCACCCTTGGCCCGACGGACGATGGTGTCGACCAGCGCCTTCGCTCCTCGACCGATCTGCACGCGGGCGGACAACCGGAAGTCACCCTTCCGCTTCCCCTTCGCGATGCCCAAGGCGACTTGCGTGCTCTCGGGCTCGCGGACGTGCGCATCTTGCAGACGCGCGGAAACCGAGCGAGTGAATCGGCGGGCGCCGATCGATCTTGCCGCGGCGACTGGAAGGGCAGGGCCGGAGCTGAGTTCGGCCTTGAGGCCCTGTATGGACGATAGGTTCATGACGTTCCTCCACTTGGTTGAGTTGGTCGCGGAACTGGCGGAAGATGCTGGCCCCCGGCGGTATCATGTGACAAGACGATGGCCAGCCACAGAGAAGTCGCACGCGCAAAGAAACGGTTCCTCGAGATCGCCACCGGTCGCGTCTGGCTGATGGGCGTGGGCGTTGGTCTCGTGGACGATGAGTTGGGCTTGATCATCAGCGTCGATCCCAAGGCCAAGTCGGCAGCCAGCCGGATCGTGAATCGGCTGTCGCTCGAGGTCCCGGTCGCATTGCGCGGAGTCGAGGAGATTCATGCTCGGACCGCCGATGAACAGCCAGACGACGACGAGGATCTTGACGAGCTACGGAGGATCGCGAGGCTCCGAATGGGTGACCGGGATCACCGTTGAGATCGGCGGGTCAGGCCGGTAGGTGGTCCTCGTGTCGCGCTCTACCTCGATGACGGTGACACCCTTCTGTCACCGGTCGGCGAACAGAGCGCACGCTGTTCGCTAGAGCACCAGCGGCGCGACCTTCATCCCGAACTTGAGGATGGTCGTGAAGATCCGCTGCGCGTCCGCCGCGGACGCGATCGCATTCTGCATCTTCGTGATCTCCGTCGAGACCTCCTCGAGTGAGGGGCTGCTGACGTCGACGTCGCTCAGCTTGGCCGCCAGCTTCGCGAGCGACGCCCCGGCGAGCACACGGCGGCGCAGTTCGACCCCGCCCTCGTAGATCTCGAGCTTCCAGAGCAAGTCATCGATGGCCTCGGACTGCATCGCCATGGTGGCCAGCAGCGTCTCGACGATCTCCTTCGACTCTCCTTCGAGGCTCGCAAGAAACCGCTTGGCCTTGGCATCAGTGATACTGGGCATGAGATCCTCCGGGCTAGTCTTTTTTCGTCTTCTTCAGGGAGGCAAGCAACTCGTCGGCCGCCTTCAGCCGATCCGGGTCCTTCGTCCGGCTCTTCACGATCGTTGCGAGCGCGCCGAGCACTTCGTCGTCACCCGTGATGCCCGCAATGAACTGGCTCGGGCTGGCGTTGGCGCTGGCGGCGCTGGAGAAGGCATGAGCCATGTTCGACGAGTTGGCGAGTTGCTGGGTAATGACGAGCTTCATCTTCTCGAAGGCCGCGAGCACGTCCGCCGCAGCCTGCTCGATGGCCTGCGATGACGGCAGCTCTTCCAGGTACGTTCGGTAGTACGTGTTCTTCTCGGCCGCGGACAACGACGTATCCCTTCGAATCGCCGCGAAGCTCATGGCAAGCGCCGCCGCATCAGCCGAGGTCATGTTGCCGAAAGCCACGGAGGCAGCGATCGGGTGCGTGTCGTGGAGCCTCCCGATCTGTGCGTTCTTGGGTTCGCCGCTGATGTTGGCGACAGAGGTTCGCAGCGCAGCGGCCTTGGTGTCATAGTGCCCCTGCGCCGCGGCGAGCGTGGGTGGAGGAGGCGGGAAGTTACCCACGGCGCGGACGCTCACTCTCTGGTAGTGAGCGATCAACTCAATCTCGACGCGAACGCGGAGGGCCATCTCCGCGACTGCCAACAGTTCTTCCGTGTTCTTCTTGAGCGCAGCGGCGTTCCTCTCGTTGAGCGCCGCGACGGGGGCGATCGTGTTGACCGGCGCGCAGGCGGCCAGCAGGAGGAAGACCGAGAGGCACAGTGCGCTACGCATTGGCGTCACTCCTTGATACCCATTTGGTGGCCGGCCCCCACGATCCTCACCAGGCGCGCTGACCACGATCCCAGGCGCGATACCGATCGCCCCCTGCTCCGAGAGGTGCTTCGAGATGGAGACAGTTCACCCCCACTACGGAGAGAGGCGCCCGATCTAGCACTCGTGTGACAGACAAATCCCACCACCGCCCGATCCGGTGCTGGCCGATCACGACGTTGAACCGTTGAACCGGGCCCCGAAGACCCGCCTCGCGATGGCGGCGCTGCGCGGGGTGTGAGCGTAGCGAACGCCCCGGGGAGGACTCGAACCTCCGACCTGCGGTTTAGAAGACCGCAGGTGCGCAGCCTTGGCGCTATCAGGAAGGCCGCTTTTGGGAGCGATCCCCGGCCGAGATACGACTGGTTGCCGACTGCTTGCCGACTATATGACGACTGCTCAGGGCGCGCTTCGTGTGCGCGGACCCCGATTTCGCCGGTTGAGGGCGCAGTTTGGGGCGCACTCCTCGACCTTCCTTCGACGCGCGACATCCCACCGGCCCTACACCTCATCCGCCGGATCAGCGATCTCCAACCGAAACTGCCATCCTTCGAACGACATCAGCATCTCACCGAGATCATCCCAGGAGAGCGAGATCCCATCAACGACAACCCGGGGGATTCGGCCACCCTGCTCTTCGTCCCATTCGATCCGGCCGCGAACAGTCTTGTCGTGGATACCGCCCGATTCGACGTGGCGCCGTTTCAAGCCTCGACGCATCTTCGTCATGAGGCGGGCGACCATGGCGTCACTCGACTCGTCATCCTCGGCAAGAACCGCGAACTGGTATCCGCCGGGAACACCGTCCTCGAGCTCGAAGGCCTGAACGCCGCACGGAATCGGGTTGTAGCGGAAGTGAAACTCGTGCTCCGCGCCTCTGGCATCTGACACCACGACCGGCTCCAGCTCGAGGAAGTCGAGATGCTCACCGCTGTGTTTCGAGAGAATCTCGGTCCAGCACCTGCCGCAGACGAACCCGAGGTCGTTCCCCTTGCCGTCTGACTGATGAACGCCGCTGTACGGCGGTACTGCTTTCAGGCACCGGGCGCATTGTTCGCGTTGCGCGTCCATCACCCGTTCGCTCCTCGTGCTCTCAACACCCACGGTCATTCGGCTTCCGAGACATGGAAGGCCCTCATCCTGATATTCTACCGTGGCGCCGAGCGAGACAGGGGTGCCCATGAGCAGCAGGTCACGCGGATCCACAAACGCACTCGATGGCAAGGGCGACGCCAGACCGTTTCTGTCGTCTCTTCCCAAGACTCGGCTCGTCGAGTTGCTGGCTGATCACGCGATGTTCTGTGATCGGCTGCTCGACACTCTCCAACTCGAGGCCGTCTGCACACCGACGGCTCCGGACGCCTCCGGGTTCCGGAGCATGATCGATCGCGTCATACGCCCCCACACGTTCGTGTCCTACCGCGAGTCGTTTGACTTCTCGGGTCGGATCGACGACCTCGTCGACCGGCTCGGCACGCTGCTCAAGGACGGGCGCGACGGCGACGTCATCGCTCTGACAGAACACCTCCTCCGTGGATGCGAGCACGTCCTTGGAAATATGGACGACTCGGCCGGCACGATGCAGCCCGTGATGGAACGAGCGGCAGCGCTCCATCTCGAGGCGTGCCGTTCGGCTCGGGCCGATCCCATCGAGCTTGCGCTCCGTCTCTTCACGTGGGAGATGACGACGGAGTGGGACACCTTCTTCCATGCCGTTCTCACGTACGCCGATGTTCTCGGAGACGTGGGGATCGCCGAGTATCGTCGTCTCGCCGAAGACGTGTGGCGCGAGATCAGTCCGCTCGCGCCGGGAGACCGGTGTGAATTCGATTCTCGACGGTTCCGTACCGCTGCTGTCATGGAGGACCTTGCTCGCCTCACCGGCGATGTGGACGAGCTGGTGAGGGTGCTCGGCCGTGACCTCTCTTCTTCCTACCGGTTTCACCAGATCGCCGCCGAGCTCCGAGAATCCGGCCGGCTTGATGACGCGATCACGTGGGCCGAGCGAGGCCTCTGTGCGTTTTCGGACAATCGCGATGACCGCCTGGTCCGTCTGACCATCGAACTCCACCACGCCTCCGGCCACCAGGAGCAGGCCATGGACCTGGCTTGGGCGACCTACGAGCCCAATCCGAATCAGGAGACCTACCGACAGCTTCAGGCCGTGGTGCCGTCGAAGCAATGGCCTGACTTCCGAGCACGAGCGATTGCGCATCTGCGGAGTATTCTCAGACCGGTCTCGGGGAGTGATGCCGGCCATCCCTCCGAACACCACCGTGCAGACGGCTCGTCACTGGTCGCCATTCTCCTCGCGGAGGAATGCCCCGAAGACGCCTGGCAGGCTGCTCGCGACTACGGTTGCTCGGAGACACTCTGGACGCAGCTTGCCCGCCTCAGAGAAGACCAGCATCCGCTCGATGCCGCTGCCGTGTACGAGTATCTGATCGAGCAGCGCATCGGTTGCAAGGACAAGCGAGGATATCGCGGAGCAACCGAACTGCTCGTTCGCGTAGAGGCACTCATGTCACGCGGAGGCCAGCCGGAGTCCTTCCGCAAGCTCCTGGAGGCGACCATCGACAAGCACCGACGGAAGCGCAACTTGATGAAGCTGATCACAGCATCATTCGGCGAGATCGAGTGATCATCCCTCGCACACTCGGATCGTCGTTCGTCATCGCAGCATGATATTATGGCCAGAGAGCACAGCAAACACCGGAGGAACGGATCTGACTACCGACTACTTGCGACAGCTGTATGACTCTCTCGGACACGACTGCCCAGAGATCGAGGCCGCGCGGCGCCAGACCAGCGAACAAGTCGATGCCCTGGTTCAACTACTGGCTCCAAACGGCGACCGCCCGACATCCACCGACGCTGACGTGGTCGTGTTCGGTTCACTGGCCCGGGGCGAGTGGACTTCGAAGAGCGATGTCGACTGGACCCTGCTCATCGACGGCCAGGCAGCGCCGGAACATAGGCAGACCGCCCAAGGCATCGCGAAACGGCTCAGTGAGAACGGCTTTCCGGCACCCGGAGTCACCGGCACATTCGGCAACCTCGCATTCAGCCACGACATCATTCATCTGATCGGTGGCCAATCGGACACCAATATCAATACGACACAGCGCGTGCTGCTCTTGCTCGAGTCCGCCCGACTCGACCTCACTCCAGAGCAGAGGGGGAGCGAGCAGATCAGCGCTTGCGATCGCGTCACGCGCAACGTCTTGTACCGATACCTTCTCGATGACACGAATCTCATGAGCCCCGACGGCGTCACGTCGCGAGTTCCGAGATTCCTCCTCAACGACATCGTTCGCTTCTGGCGAACCATGTGCGTCGACTTTGCGTACAAGGGATGGGAACAGGCGGGACACAAATGGGCGCTCAGAAACATCAAGCTGCGAATGTCCCGCAAGCTGATCTTCGCCTCCGGATTGCTCATGTGCGCGTCTGGTTACCTGTCAACGGATGCTCGCCCCTCAACTGGCGATCGCACGGCGCAGGAGGCGGTCGACTCAATGCTCGATGAGCTCGTCAGCTTCTGCCAACTTCCTCCGCTTCAGATAGTCGCCCATGCTCTGCTTCACTATGGGGCCACGGAAACGAGTGCCACGCTACTCGATGCGTACGGCTGGTTTCTTCGGATGCTCAACGACGACGATAAACGAACGCATCTGGAGGAACTTGCCCCGCAAGATGCCTACAACGATCCGGTCTTTGCAGAGGCGCGAGAGCAGAGCCACCGGTTTCAAGACGCGCTGACCTCACTGTTCCTCCGGGATCACGCGCGGCTCGCGGAGTTCACAACGAAGTACGGTATCTTCTGATGACACCGATTGGGTTTTCAACAGGAACACTGGCGCTGGGGGACTTCCGCCTTGGCTTGCAAATGCTGCGCGGCAATCGCACGATCGCGGTCGAGCTGTCGGCACTACGCGATTACGAACTGCAAGCGCTCGTCGATGGCCTGGACGATCTGGATCTGTCACAGTTCTCCTACGTCTCCGTTCACGCGCCGAGCCGATTCGTAGAGCTGAGCGAAGTCCAGGCAGTCGGGCTGCTGGAGGCGGTCTTTCGCAGGGACTGGCCCGTCGTTCTGCACCCGGACGCGGTGCAGGATTGGTCACTTTGGCGCGACCACGGCAGCCTCGTCTGTATCGAGAACATGGACAAACGCAAGCCTATTGGTCGCACTGCCGCTGAGCTGACAGAGATCTATGACCACCTGCCGGACGCATCGTTGTGCTTCGATATCGGTCATGCGCGCCAAGTCGACCCAACGATGTTCGAAGCACGCGCGATTCTCACGACGCACGGCCACCGACTCAAGCAGATGCACGTTAGTGACGTGAACAGCGCAAGCGTTCACGAGCCGTTGAATCAGGTCGCGGAGTGGGCCTTCTCTCGTGTCGCACATCTGATCCCTGCTCATGTCCCCATCATCATGGAGACACCGGTGCCGGAAGAACGACTTCAGGCGGAAATGCGGCGTGCACAACGCGCTCTGTTTCCGCATTGAGCAAACACGCGCTGTTCCACTTGGTGTAGTCGGCCGGCGAATTCAGGCAAGTGCAGATGTTATGATGGCTACCGCTCTCGGTCTGTAACCGACTTCCGCGGAGCCGCGCCATGGCATCTGCTCGCTCTGAAGACGATGTGCCGTTGCCCAAGGGATGGACGAAACACGCAAGGTCAGCCGTAGTCCGGACCGTGTCGCTCGCCGCCACCGCCTTGAATCTCGCATATGGCCGGAACTCATCGAGCAAGAGCGCACGGAGTAGCCTGGAGACTGAGCTTGATCGCGCCCTGACCGAGATCGCGCTGCTCAAGGAAGAGCTGGGTATCAAGGAAGCTCGCTGGCGCCGCCTGCCTTCGCGAAGGCGCCCCTACTACGCGCCCGTTCAGCGCATGCGGATCCTCCAGCTCAAGGCCGCCCGCGGCTGGTCGTGCGAGCAATCTGCGCGAGCCTTCCTGATCAATGAACAGACGCTGCGCTCATGGATGAGTCGCGCGGACGAAGAAGGTGATCGCTCGCTGATTCAGACCGCAGAGCCGGTGAACAGGTTCCCCGACTTCGTCCGTTACCTGGTGCAGCAGCTGGGCGTGCTTCTTCCGAGCATGGGCAAGCTCCGGATCGCCCAGGTCCTCGCCCGCGCCGGGCTGCATCTCGGGGCCACAACGGTGGGCCGAATGCTCAAGGAAGATCAGCCGCCGGAGAACCAAGCAGAAGCCTTGCTCGAAGTTGACGTCGTCCCGACTCAGGTGGTGACCGCGAAGCGCCCCGGTCAAGTCTGGCATGTCGATCTCACGACCGTCCCGACGTGGGGAGGCTTCTGTGTCCCGTGGTTGCCGCATGCCTGGCCGCAGTCCTGGCCATTCTGCTGGTGGGTCGCGGTCGTAATCGATCACTTCTCACGCGCCGCCCTGGGCTTCGCGGTCTTTCCGAAGCAGCCAACCTCGGCGGAGGTCCAGCGTTTCCTGAATCGAGCGATTCGTAACGGCGGGGTTGCGCCCAAGTACGTGATTTCCGACAAGGGAACGCAGTTCTGGTGTGACTCGTTCAAGGACTGGTGCACGCGACGTCGTATCCGGCCGCGTTTCGGGGCCGTGAAGAAGTACGGGAGCATTGCCGTGATCGAGCGGTTCATACGCTCGATGAAGAGCGAGTGCACGCGACGGATTCTCGTTCCAATCGCGCTCGACGCCATGCGACGCGAACTCACTCTCTACGTCACGTGGTTCAATGAACACAGGCCGAGCCAGGCCCTCGGGGGACGAACTCCGCGAGAAGTGCACGAGGGCATGCGTCCGGCCAACGCGATTCCACGCCTCGAACCGCGGCCCCTCTGGCCGCAACGTAGTGGATGCGCATCGCCGCCGGCCGAGATCAACGGCGCGCCCGGAAGCAGATTCACTCTTGCCATTTGTTTCCTGGAAGGCAGGAAGCACTTGCCCATCGTCGAGCTGCGCCGAGCGGCGTGAGTGAGTCCGGATCAAGAGCAGCTGGCACGAGTGGCCTGCGGGAACGATTGCGCGCTTATTGTGGATTCGTTGCTATCTCGCGCGATCGGACACTCGCAGTCCATCTCATCTCCTCGAAATCGCGCTCGGCGACGGATACTGCCGGTCTCAAATTGGCTCCTGAACTCGGTGGACCAGTACGCCTCGCGATAGCACGAAGAGGGTTTGGGTAACGCCCCGGGGAGGACTCGAACCTCCGACCTGCGGTTTAGAAGACCGCTGCTCTATCCGGCTGAGCTACCGGGGCAACCGGGCTCATGATATCGGCAGGCCAGTCGTGGTTCTCCCGGGATGCTCCAGCCATTGCGGTGTGGTCATGGCGGACAACGCTCGCATGTCGATCGGCGGGTCGAGCTGGAGCCTGATCGTCTTGTGCAGGGATGCCGCCAACCACCTTCTCTCGTCCGACGCCGTTCCGAGCATGGCCAGCAGTGCGTCGTCCACGCTGCCTTCCGATGCCCTTTCACCGCAGAAGAAGCGCAGGGTCTCGATCGCCGTTTCCATCGGCCGGCGAATGTGCGTTCGAGCGATGTTCCTCCCGCATGCAGCGAACGGCCGGGAGCTATAACCGAAAGTTGTGGATGGTGACGACGTGAAAAAGGTGGCGTACCTTGAAGAAGCCTAACCCTTCAGGAGTACACCACCCATGTCTGAGACAAAGCCTACCACCGACGTGAT
>JAAELQ010000173.1 GCA_024226515.1 bacterium | reverse complement strand
GCGCGCACGCGGTCCTCGACGACGTCGATCTTCTTGACGTCCCGCAGCTCGGGCATGTCGGGCTTGACCGGATCGCGGTACTCGATCGTGTCGAGGTCCAGCGTCACGATCTTCTTCTCGGGCTTCGACACCTTCTTGTAGAAGCCCGCGCCGCTCTTCCGCCCGTGCAGTCCCTTCTGCACCATCTTCGTGAAGAAGTCCGGGACCACGAAGCGATCCTTCTCCTCGTCGTGCGGCGCGACCTTGGGGACGGTCGCCGAGACGAACAGCAGCGTGTCCAGGCCCACGAGATCCGCCAGGCGGAAGGTGGCGGTCTTCGGCCGACCCATCGCCGGGCCGGTGACGGCGTCGACCTCCTCGATCGTGAACCCGCCCTCGCCCAGCAGGTGCAGGGTGCGGATCAGCGAGTGCGCGCCGATGCGATTGGAGATGAAGTTCGGCGTGTCCTTGGCCGGCACGACGCCCTTCCCGAGCCGGTCGGTGGAAAAACGCGAGATGCGGGCCAGCTGCTCCTCGGACGTGTCCTTCGTGGGGATCACCTCCAGCAACTTCATGTAGCGCGGCGGGTTGAAGAAGTGCGTCCCGAAGAAGCGCGAGCGCAGCGTCTCGGGCAGCGCCTCGGCCATGGCGTGCAGCGGCAGACCGGAGGTGTTGCTGGTCAGCACCGCGTGGTCGGCCACGTGCGGAGCGACCTTGGCGAACAGCTTGCTCTTGATTTCCAGGTCCTCCCGAACCGCCTCGACGATCCAGTCGACCTCGCGCAGCCGCTCCAGGTCGTCCTCGAGGTTGCCGACCTCGATCAGCGACAGCCTCTCCGAGGAAAACAGGGGCGACGGCTTCGACTTCGACATCGTCTTGACGCTGTCCCGCGCGATGCGGTCGCGGACCCGGCGGTCGTCCAGGCCCAGACCGCGCGCCTGCTCCGCGGCGTTCGGCTCGCGGGGCACGATGTCGAGCACCAGCGACGGGATTCCGGCGTTGGCGAAGTGGGCCGCGATGGCGCTACCCATCACGCCCGAGCCCAGGACGGCGACCTTCTCGATACGCTGCTTCATGGCGGCTCTCCTAGAGCGGCATGTCTGGCCGGGATACGGGAAGCAAAAGGATAGTAATCGTTCACTTCTCCGGCCAGCCTCGGAGACCGAGAAAGGTCCCAATTCGCCGCCGGACGGGGGTGCAATTGGGGGTCGCGCGACCCTAAAATGCCTTTGCCGGGTGCCGCACCGGTGGGAGGAGAGGACCGCGCGATGACCCCATTCGAGCAGGAAATCAAAGAGACCCAACGTTGGTTCGAGACCCCGCGTTTCGCGGGGATCCGCCGGCTTTACGCGGCGCGTCAGGTCGTGGAGCAGCGAGGGACGATCCGCAACGACCCGGTCGTCGCGCGCGAGGCCGCTCAGGGCTTCCACGCCCGGCTGCGGGAGCTGTTCGAGCAGAAGAAGAGCATCACCACGTTCGGCCCCTACTCACCGGGTCAGGCGGTGGCGATGAAGCGCATGGGAATCGAGGGCATCTACCTCGGCGGCTGGGCCACCTCGGCCAAGGGCTCGGCGACCGAGGATCCGGGGCCCGACCTGGCCAGCTACCCGCTGAGCCAGGTGCCGGACGAGGCCGCCGTGCTCGTCCGCGCGCTGCTGACGGCGGACCGCAACCAGCAGTACCTGCGCTCGCGCATGCCGGCCGAACAGCAGAACAAGACGAAACAGTACGATTACCGCCCGTTCATCATCGCCGACGCCGACACCGGGCACGGCGGCGACCCCCACGTGCGCAACCTGATCCGGCGCTTCGTCGAGATCGGCGTGCCGGGTTATCACATCGAGGACCAGCGGCCGGGCACGAAGAAGTGCGGCCACCAGGGGGGCAAGGTGCTCGTCGCCGTCGACGAGCAGATCAAGCGCCTCAACGCGGCGCGCTTCCAGCTGGACGTGATGCAGGTCGGGGGCCTCATCGTCGCCCGCACGGACGCCGAGGCGGCGACGCTGCTCGACGGTCGCGGCGACGAGCGCGACCACCCGTTCATCCTCGGCGCCACCAACACCCACGTACCGTCGTACAAGTCTTGCTTCCTCGCGCTGCTGAAGACGCTGCACGAGTCGGGTGTCGAGGAGCTCAACGGCCACCTGCTGTACGCACTGTCGGATGAAGAGTACGAGTCCGCCGGCGCCTGGATCGAGCATGCCGAGCTGCTCGCACCGATTCGCGAACAGGTCGACGCCTACAAGTCGGGCAATGCGACGGTCGACACGGTCCTGGACGAGACGGCGACCCGGCTGGTGCAGGCCTGGGAGACCGAGGCGGGCCTGATCACGTTCGGCGATGCGGTGACCGAGGCGCTCGAGTTCGGCGAGAGCGAGGGCGTGCGGTTCGACATCAGCGTCGACGAGTGGAAGACCTTCGCCAAACAGGCCTCGCTGCATCGCGCGATGGAGAAAGCCAAGGGGCTGGGGCTCGACATGGACTGGGACTGCGAGCTGGCCACAACGCCCGAGGGCTACTACCAGATCCGCGGCGGTATCCCGTGCGCCATCGCTCGCTCGCTGGCGGCCGCTCCGTTCTGCGACCTGCTGTGGATGGAGACGAAGACCGCCAAGCTCGACGACGCGCGCCAGTTCGCCGAGGCGATTCACGCCGTCTTCCCGGACAAGATGCTGGCCTACAACCTGTCGCCGTCGTTCAACTGGGACACGACCGGGATGACCGAGGACGAGATGCGCCGCTTCCCCGAGGATCTCGGCAAGCTCGGCTTCGTGTTCAACTTCATCACGTACGGCGGGCACCAGATCGACGGCGTCGCCGGCGAGGAGTTCGCCACCGCGTTGCAGCAGGACGGTATGCTGGCGCTGGCGCGGCTGCAGCGGAAGATCCGTCTCGTCGAGTCGCCGTACAAGACGCCGCAGTCGCTCGTCGGCGGGCCGCGCCTGGACGGCGCGCTGGCCGCCTCGTCCGGACGCACCGCGACGACGAAGGCCATGGGCAAGGACTCGACGCAGCACCAGCATCTCGTGCAGACCGAGATACCACCGCGCGTGCTCGAGGAGTGGCTGCACCTGTGGTGCGAGCACTACGGCCTACCGGCGCTGCGCGTCGAGCTGCGCCCACACCGCGCCGGAGCCGAGCTGCTGGAGCTGGCCATCTTCGGCGCTGCAAACGAGAAGGTGGCCAACGTCATCTTCGCCAGGATCCGCGACCGGCGCGATCGCGTGATCCTCTCGGTGCGCGACCAGAACACGTTCGACGAGGCGATGCGCCAGAAGCGGCTGATGACGCTGGTCCACCTGTTCATGGTGCATCGTTACAAGGCCGAGACGGTGCACTACGTCAGCCCGACCGAGGACAACCGCTATCAGACCTCGAAGATGAAGACGCACGGCATCTTCCGCGAGGTCAACGACGAGGTGGGCCAGATCATCGTCGCCGAGGTCTCGACCGAACGGATCGCGAAGCTGATCGATCCGGACAACGAGGCGATGCGCAAACTGATCGCGAAGTCCGGGTGAGTTCCCGCTCAGGGTGAGGCGCAGTCGAGCGTCGGCGTGGGCAGCGTGAACGGGTGCGGAATAGTCTGACCCTGGAGGATGTTCGGGATCGGGACCGGGAGCGTGAACGGGTCGAAGAACGGCAGATCGATCACGCCCTGGAGGAAAATACCCGACGGCATCGCCAGGACGAGACCGCGATTGTCGGCGACGAAGATCTGTGCATCCAGATTCGCGCCACCCCCCAGGTTGACGGCAACGCCGAAGCCCAGAACGGAGACCGACCCCACCGCCGAGAGGTTCACGTTCTGGGCATCGATCTGCGCCGTACCCGTCCACATCTCTTCGTTGGTGCAGTCGTTGCGGAAGTAGGAGAGACTGCCGCTCGTGATCTCCCACGAGTCATAACCGATCTTCAGCTCGAGCTCGCAGGTGATGACCTTCTTCACCCAGGCGTAGCGCTTGAAGATCTTCTTGCAGATCACTCGATTGATCAACGTTGCCGCATTACCCAGAATAGGAACCGGAACGCCGGTGGCGCTGCCCATTCCTTCCACGCCGCCATTGCAATCCAGCGTGCAGCCGAGCTCGCCGGTGAGCGGGCAACACTTCTCCTGCTCGTCGCAGATGCGATTCCAGTTGGCCTCGAACTTCGGCGCCTTGGCCAGTACCAGGTCGATCTCGGGAATGAAGAAGTCCTGGACGGTGGTGTCGGTCGTCATCGGCCCGCTGGCGATGATGTCGGTCGCGACGAAGTCGACCAGGAACGTCCCGTCCTCGCAGGTCCTCGTCGCCGTGATGAGACTGTTGCCTTCCTGCGTGAACGGACCCGGACTGAAGCTGGAACCGGAGCCGTTGGGGTTCGTCGGCCCGCCGCCGCTGGCGCTCCAGTTGATGTTCGAGCCGGGGCCGGCCGAGTAGTCCGGTGATGCACCCAGGCACACCTTGTCCGGACCGGACGCCATCAGGCGGCAGTCCTCGCAGTCGCCGGCGGCCCCCGGCATGCGCAGCAGACAGTGCCAGCCGGACTCGACGATGCCGAAGCCCGGGTCGCTCGCGACGACCGAGCCGTCCGCGGAGACCGTGCCGGGGCCGAGGTTGACGAACTCGCCGATGTCGTGGTGGAAGGCGAAGATATCCGCAACGTCGCCGGGAGCAAACCCCTCCGCGTTGGGGTAGATCACCTGCGCGGGCGGATCGAAGCGAATGCCGCCCGGCTGCAGCGTGCCGACGATCATCGGCGTCGATCCCTGTGGCGGCGCCATCGGCACCTTGTCGAACTTGACCTGACTGCTGGTCATCAGGATCTGCCCCGGGTTGCCGTCGTGCAGGATCACGCTGTTGGCGAACACCTTGACGGCGAATCCGGGAACGTCCTGCATCTCGAGGATCTCGTCGGTCGGCCCCCCGACCATCTTGGCCCCTGCCATGTCGAGGAACGGCAATACAACCGGCTGATCGAGCGTGTTGGCGACACCGGGAAGGGCATCGATGGCAAACGCGATGTCGGGGAAGAAGATGCTGTTCGGCGCGTCGTTCGCCGCGGAGCCCTCGATCTTGACGATCAGTCCGCCCGGCTCGACCCCGGCGATCGTGAACGACCCGTCGGCTCCGGTGAACGCCTCGAGCGCGGTGCCGACGATGATCGCTCTCGCGCCGACGATCGGCTTCGTCGCGCTGTCCTGCACCGTTCCCGACACGGTGGTGTCGACCACCTCGCCGAGCGCCACGCCCGAGACCGCGAACGTCGCGGGTAGTCCGCTGTTGCCCGCGTAGGTCGCCTCGACGACGTGGTTCGCCAGCCCGATCTCGGTGCCCAGGGCGAACGTCGTCTCCGCCATGCCGTCCGGGTTGGTCAGCACCTGCACCGTCGACTGCCCGCCGACGAGGCCGCCGCCGGAGGCCACGGTGAAGTCGACCGGCACGTTGACGATCGTGTTGCCGCCGCTGTCGGTGACGATGACCCTGAGCGGTCGCGGAAGCGGATCGCCCACCGAGCCCTGGGCCGGCAGCGGCAGCACGGCCGAGATGGCCGCGGGAGCGGTGACCGTGCCCGTCGCGCAGAACTCGACCGACGCCAGGGCGCCGGGGGTCGTCACCCGCACGCGATGGAAGCCCATGCCGGTACGACTGCCGAGCGTCAGGTCGGCCTCGGCCTCGCCGGACCCGTCGGTCAACAGCGACACTCTCTGCCGCTCGTCGCCGGGGTCGCTCAGCAGGCCGTCGCCGCGGCTGACCTCGAACGTCACGAGCCGGTTCGGCATCGGCACGCCGGCCGAGCTCTCGACGCGCACCCGCAGCGGCGACGCCAGCGTCTCGTAGACCGGCTGGGACTGCGCGTCGCCCGACACGATGATCACACGGATACCGAATGCGCTCGCCAGTCGTTCGACATCGATCTCGGTCGTGCCCAAGTTGCCCGCGGAGTCGAGCGCGACGACCTGGATGTTGTTCATGCCCTCCACGAGGGAGAGCGTGGGCAGGAAGAAGGTGCGGTTGTTCACCTGGGCCGGCTGCCCGTTGACCGTGACCGTCACGTCGTCCGCATTGACGGTGGCCCCTGGAATGATGTCATTGACCGTCCCCGCGACGGCCACCTGTGCGGCCGCCAGCGCGTCGCCGTCCTGCGGCGTCTCGATCACCACCACGGGCGGGTCGGTGTCCCGGCGCACGATCACGGTGGCGGACGCCGTCTCGTCGTCGGAGTTCTCGGCCGTGGCGACGATGGTCGTCGTGCCTTCGGTGATCGGCACGGTCGCGTCGTACATTCCGGCGTTCAACGACGCGGCGATGCCATTGACCGTCACCGACACCGCATCCGTGTAGGTCCCCGAGACCGCGACGTCGTCACCCTGCGTCACCAGCTCGGGCGCGGGGCTGTCGATCGTGATCGTCGGCAGGAAGACGTTGGTCTGACGTAGCGTCACCTGGTGCGAGACGGGATTGCCGGCGAGATCGACCAGATCGACGTCGACGGGATTGTCGCCGGGGGCGAGGGTCAGGTCGCAGCTGAAGCTCGGGCCCGCCGCGGTGCCGGGCACTCCGTCGCACATCACCGTCGCGAGCCCCGACAGGTCGTCCACCGTGCCCATCAGCGTGACGTTGCTGCCGGCCACGCGGCCGTCGTTCGGCGGCGTCGTGCCCAGGACGACGGGTGGTGTCTTGTCCAGGTTGATCGTTACGCGGGCGTCCACGACATTGCCCGCGAAATCGTCGACGTCCCCGCCGACGATCTGTCCGGCCCCCTCGGCGGTGACCTGCGCCGCCGCCGGGCAAACCGCGACACCGGACAGCGTGTCCGTGCAGACCCACGAGACGTCGACGTCGCCCGCGTGCCAGCCGGCCGCGTTGGCCGGTGGGATCAAGGTCGTCATCACGCCCGGCAGCGTCTTGTCGATGCTGACCAGCGAGAACGCGTCCGACGCGTTGTGCGCGACGTCGTCGGTTCCGGAGTAGAACAGCTGGTTGGCTCCCTCGTCGCGGATGGTCCGCGGCTCGGGGCACAGCGTTACGCCCGAGGTGCCGTCGGTGCAGATGAAGCTGAGCGTTACATCCGAGTTGTTCCAGTTGAACCCGTTCGGCCCGGGAGTGAGGACCGGAGTGAAGACCACGTCGGTCTGGTCCACGTTGGCCAGGAAGCTCACGGTGGCGACGTTACCCAGGCCGTCGTCCGCGGTGCCGCTGATCGGCTGGCTCGCGCCGTCGGTGTCGACCATCAACGGCGGCGGACATACCACGCCCGGAACGAGCGGCGTGCAGTCGAAGGTGACCGTGATGGGCGAGTTGTACCAGCCGGTCGGACCCGCGGGCGGATCGATCGTGGCGCTGATGCTCGGCGGCGTGCCGCCCGCGCTCTGCACGTCGACCTCGACCTCCTGCGTGAACGGCGTGAGGTTGTTCTCGAGGTCTGCGCCGAACAACGTCAGGAAGTAGTCCTGGTTCAGATCGGGAAGCGTCACGGACGCGGTGGCCACGTCGCCCAGCGTGACCAGGTTCTGGTAGTCGAGCGAGACGCTCGTCCAGTAAACGCGATACCCCGACACCTCCTCGGGCGGGTCCGCGCCGCGCCAGGTGAGCACGGCGTCGCCTGCGGCTTGCGCGACGGTCTCGATCCCCGGCGCGTTGATGTTGGCCTCCTGCGTGTTGCCCTCGACGCCGTTCGTGTCCACGGCCGACACCAGGTAGTAGTAGGTCTGCCCGTCGATGAAGGCGTTCGTATGCGTCAGCGTCGGCACGGCGGGCTGGCCGATGCGGTTCGTCCCTCCGGCCTTGTCGGGAGCATAGGCGGGTGTGCTCCCCGCGTAGACGCGATAGCTCGCCACGGTCTTGGGGAGCCCGACGAGGTCGACCGACACCGGACTCCAGGACAGAACGATGTCGTCCCCCGACTTCGTGGCGAGAAGCCCGGTAGGCTCTTCCGGCGGCAGAATCGTCTCGGCGACGACCACGGTGCCACCGAGGACGAACAACCAGAAGATGAGGAGCGATCGACGCATAGGTGCGTTATCCGGACGGCATCAGGGCGTCCAGTTGGCCTCCAGCAAGATCGAGGTGAACCCGGGCGGGAAGACGACGCTCGCCGTCGCGGTCGACGTCTCGAGCACGCCGTTCAACGGGGTCGAGGTGACGGTCTGGAAGCTGCCGTCCTCGCGGAGCAACCTCACCGCGACCGTGGTGAACAGCGGAATGTAGGCGGCCTCGATGTCGATCGTCACCGCCACAGGGTCGTTGATCGATACGTCGGCGGGCGGGAAGATACCGGTCGGGTTCGCGGGAACCGGCACGCCGTCGACCGCGGTGATGCGGATCGTCGGGGCGGTCGCCGGTGGGAAGACGTTGCCCGGAAGTCCGAGGCTGGCGGTCGGGTCGGAGCCCGTGAAGTTCGTCGCGTAGGACTCCAGCCGAATCCGGCCGCGGCGTGGGTCGCGTCCTTCGGGGCAGTTGACCTGCCGGGCGAACAGGTTGCCCGTACCGTCGATCGAGTTCGCGATCAGGCGGATCGCTCCGCTGCTACCGCCACCGCCGGTCTCATCCGACTGCCCGAAGCGGCTGTTGCCGGGGCAGCCCCCGTCGGTGTCGATCGCGCCGTCGACGGTGATGTTGCCCGAGCCGGCGATCAGCAGGGCGCCACCGCCCGCGCCGCCGCCCGCGGCATCGTTGCCGTCGTTGGCGCCGCTTCCGCCCGAACCACCGATCAACGGAAGCAGGAACGCGTTGCCGTAGGTCGATCCCCATCCCGCGCCGCCGCTCGCATGGGCCGCCCCTCCGCCGGGAAAATCGGAAGCTCCGGGGCCGAGACCGGGCGACCAGCCCGTGGTCGCCGTCGAGCTGACACCGCCGTTGAATCCGCCGGCGCCCGCCACGGTGGGCACGCGCAGGTCGTTCCAGTCGTGCCCGGCGTCGCCGGTGAAGTCGAGCGTTCCGTCGATCTGGACGTTGCCCGTTGCGAGCCACTGCACCGGAAGCGATCCCAGGATGTCGGAGGAGAAGCGCACCGTCATCCCCGCCTCGACCGAGATCGTCGTGAAGTGGTAGATGTTGTCACCGTCGGTATCGAGCGGCGGCGCGAACGACGCCGGGTCGAAATCGAACGATGCGCCATGTTGCGCGATCGTCAGGTTCAACGCACCGTCCGACTCGTCGCTGCCGCTGACGAACGGTTGTGCCCACGCGGAACTCGTTGCGACCATCGCGAGGGCGACGATCACGAGCACGCGTTGCAGGGCGTTCGGGTCTTGTCTCATGGTTCTTCTCCCGACAAAGGCGGTTTGCTGGGTGGCGGCGGCGCCGTGTTCTCGACGGTGACGGCGCGGCTGAAGGTCTCTCCGGCGGCGGCCTCGGGCGAGGTCGCGTTCGACACGCTGACGGTTGCGCTGACGACCAGTCCCGGATCGGGGAGGCCGCTGTTGAACAGGGTGACCTCGGCGCTGACGGCGAGTCCGGGATCCAGGAAGCCCGCGTTGAACAGCGTGACCTCGGAGGAGACCGCCAGCCCCGTCAGATCGCCGGGGTAGACGGTGTTCTGGATCGAAAGCACCGAAACCGCATCGGACACGAACAGACTCAACGGGTCCAACGGATCGCTGCCGCCGGCGATCTCGTTGCCGTCGCGGTATCCGTCGCCGTCGGTGTCGGCGTTGTTGGGCAGCGTGCCGAGCAGGTATTCGTCGAGCATCGTCAGTCCGTCGGCGTCCGGATCGGTCGCGGCGTCCGCGGGGTTCTTCGGGTCGAGCCCGAACAACAGCTCCCATTCGGTGGGGATGCCGTCCGCATCCGGGTCGTTCGGACCGGTCGATGTGAACTCGATCGAAGCGACGTTGCCCTCGTTGAGGACGAAGATCGTTCCGGTCTGCGGCATGCCGGGTTCGTTGGTGCCGGTAACCAGTCCATCCTGCGATACGGTGAGCAGATTCGGGTTGGAAGTGAGATACGTGGTTCCGGTCGAGCGCAGCGTGCGGTCTTCGGTCGAGGCGTCATCGAACGTCGCGCTGATGCTGAGCTGGATGGTCTCGTCGAGCGTGATGATGCTGTCGGGCGCGGATGCCGAGAGCCCCACGGGGATCGGCGACAACACGCCCTCGGTCACCTCGCTGATGCCGATCGTCTCACCGGGTTCGAGCGTGAAGAAGTCGGACTGACCCGTGACCAGCGCGCCGCCGCGCAGGCAGGTCGCACGCAGACGGTAGAGCTGCGGCGCGATCCCCGTGTCCCGCGTTCGGAAGATCGCGATGTTGCGTACACGGAACTTTCCATCCGCTAATACTTGTGCGGTCTGGTTGCCGACCGTGACGGTGCAATCCTGGTCCAGGGGAATCGTCTGCGCGAAGCTGCCCGAGACTCCGAAGAGCCCGATGGCGACCGCAATCAAGATCCAGCGAACCACGCGTTTCCCCCGCCTCGATGGTAGCGAGCCACTCGTCCTTATACGCCGATTGGCCGAGGCCTCCAACCGTATTCGTCGGTTCTGCACGGCGAATCGATCCGCATCAGGATGCACGTGCGCAGGCGGATCGCGACGAGCGTGAACTATCGGTCTCTCCATACAACTAGGCCCCGTGGATCACGGGACACATCGACTCGTCGTCGATGTATCGGGCCAGATCCCGGCGCAGGTCGCCGACCGGGCGGCTGTTCCGCGTGCGCAGATGCAAGGCAAGACTGCGGCGCGGGCGGTCCGATCGGTTCTCGCCGCTGCCGTGGATCGTGTAGCTGTCGTGCAGGCTCAGCCCTCCCGCCGACATCACGGCGGGCTCTTCGGCCCACTCCGCGCCCCGCGGCAGCGACAACGCGCTCCGCGTCGCGTCGAGGTCGCCGCGGAAGAAGTCGCCGCCTTCGATCGCCCCCCAGCGGTGCGAGCCCGGCACGAAGCGCAGTGGGCCGCAGTCTTCCGCAACGTCGGACAGCGCGACCCAGGCCGTGAACAGCTCGCTGCCCTCCTCCCAGCATCCCCAGTAGTGCCGGTCCTGATGCCAACCGACGTTGACGCGCGTCCGCTCCGTCTCGACGCCGACCGGCTTGATCAGTAGCTGAACCCACCAGACCTGGACCCAGTCGGCCCCCGTCGCCTCGGCGGCCAGCTCGCCGATCCGGCGCCGGCGGACGAGGTCGAAGATCCCCCGGCTGGCGCGCTGCGGCTGCTCGATCTTGCACAGCGTGTCCGTCGGATCACCCGGGTTCCACGGCGATCGCTCGGGAGGCTGCCCGCGGTCGTACTCTCCGCGGCGAACGGCTTCCATCCCTCTGACGGCCGCGTCGACGACGTCCGGCGGCAACACCGCGGCCGGGTGGATCAGGAATCCGCCGCTTCTGTAGCGTTCCGCATGACTCATGGTGGGCCGATCCGTCATTCGGCCAAGGTTACCGAAACGAGCGGTTTCACGGAAGTGGCGCTTCGCCGTGGGATTCGAAGTAAGCTCAGGGGCGTGATCCAGGGATTCCGCATCCGACTTTGTGTCGCGGCTTTGCTCATTCTCGGGTGGGCGACGGTGCCGCTTGCCCAGTCGAACGAGCCGTCGGTGTTCGTCACGACCGAACGGCTGTACCAGATGCGCGACGAGTACAGTCCCGGGACGGCCTTCTGCGTCGACATCCCGCCCGACAAGGACAGTCCCAAGATGTCCGAGATGCTCGAGCGCCGGGTCAAGGAGGGCCTGGTCCAGCGCGGCTACGCGGTGCGAGAGCCCGAAGATGCCCGCTACTGTCTTCGCGTCATCTTCGGCACGCACGACTGGGAAATCGCGCACACGCACTTCCTCGAGGTCCAGCTCGTGCCCAGCAAGGACGTCATCGCGCGCGGCAACATGCCGCCGAAGATGAACTCGCTCAACTACCCGGGTCAGGCCACCGGTGGGCCCCGTGAGTTCAACACGATGCTGAGAACGGCCGATCCGGGGTCGAGGCCGGCCAACATCTGGTGGGGCAGCGCCGTGCTGGGAACGTCGGGCGACAACCCCGGCGGCCCGGACGCAACGGGCAAGACGGTCACCGCGATCGTGCTGCGCATGACCGACGTCGTGCTGGATCGACTCGGCGAGAAGGGCGAGTGGCGGGTGCCGTTGATCCCGCCTCGCGAGGGATCCGCCGCGGCGACCGAGCAGACTCCCAAGAAGAAAAAGAAGAAGAAGAAAAAGAAGAAACGCGAGAGCTAGTCGCCCGCGATGCGGAACTCGAGCCACGCCCCGGCCTCGTCGTCCGCGGTCAGCGCGGGCGGAGGCTCGAAGCGCCAGAGTCCGGCGGCGATCTCCGGGTCGATGCGGCCCACGAGCCAACCGCACGAGTCGTCCGTCGTGTCCTCGCGATCCTCGAGCCAGTCGATCGCCACGTGCTCCATGCGCTCGCCGTCGAACGAGACGAGCTTCCCGCCGCCGAACTGCTCGGGGTCGGTCGGGCAGCCGTAACCCAGGATCATCCCCTCGTTCCCGCGCTGCAGCACGCCGTCCAGCGCCGGCAGCAGCGTGATCTCCGCACCGACGCGCGCCACGCCGTCGACCAGAAACCACGGCCGCGCCTCGCCCGACACGGGAGGCTCGGGGACCTCGTATGTCATGCGTACGTTGGCCGCGACCTCGTCCTCCCCGGTCCAGGCCCGCGCGACGAGCGTCGTCTCGCCGGGCCTGATGTCGTCGAGCGGGACGACCAGCAGCTTGCTGCCGGCGCCGTCACGCAGCGCCTCGAAGTCGGCGCCGTCGACGATCTTGCGGACCTCGCCGTAGATCTTGCCGCCTCTGTGCACCGCGGCGTCGACGACGATTTCGCTTGCGTCGGCGGGCCACTCGTCCCTCGGAACGCGCTGCAACCGCATCAACATCACGGCGCGCCAGCCGTTCTTCTTGCCGTTGGGACGCAGCGGCCAGAGCCCGGCGTCGACCACCAATCCGTGGCCGAAGTGCGGCAGCAGGAACAGCGCGTCTTGCTCGTCGCGCTCCTGCGGCGCGCGCCCAGGTAGCTGGAAGCTGGTCGGGGCGAGCAGGCTCAGCCCCTTCCGCGTCAGTCGGATGTGCATCTTGGGATCGCGGCGCTTCTTGTCGTTGCTCTTCTTGCGGAACGCGAGCAGGTAGCGGCAACCCTGCATCCGCCGCACCTCGCGAACGATCTCGGCGATGTCGTCGTCGGCGAAAACACGCCCCCCACCGTGCGTCGCGAGGTAGCCGATGCCCAGCGGACGGGCCCAGGGCGTGCAGCCGAGTCCGCCGTAACCTTTGGTGCAGGGCGGTCCCGGTATCGAGCGGCAAGCGTCGAGCAAATCAACGGCGTGCGTCGAGATGCCGTTGGCCTGTGCGCGCGCTGCGATCTCCAGAAACCTCGTGCCGAGGTCGCCGAAGGCGAGATCGTCCGCCAGGTACAGCACCTCCTTGCGCCCCGGGTAGCGGCCGAGCGCGAGGTACAGGCTCTTGATCCCGTCGATCAACGCGTTCTCGTGCGAGTGCATCCTGCGCACGGAGAGCACGGCGGGGTTGACCTCCAGCCGGTCGAGCGCCGCCAGCGCCTCGTCCGGGTCTCGGATCCAGCCGTGGTGCACGACCGGCCACCCGGCGAATGTCACCAGCAGCAAACGATCGCCGGGATGGAACGACTCGCGCACCATCCTGCGCGCCTGCTCGAACGCCAGCGGCTTGGTCATCGGGCAGGTGAAGGCCCGGTGAAACAGGTTGAGGTGCCACAGGTCGAAGAACAGCACCATCGTCAGTGGCGGCTCGGCGTCCTCGTCCGGCGGCTCGGTGGCGGGTTCTGCCGGGATGCCCTCGATCGTCGTCTCGATCGTACTCACCCGGTCGAGGGCGTAGATCTCCCGCGCGCGGCCACCGACGCGCAGCTCGAAGTCGTCCGCGGTCAGGTCGCGGCATTCGGCAGGGTCACCGGACTCGGGCCACGCCGTGACCTCGATCTGCACGAGGTCGACGCGCACGCGCTCCTCGACATCGCTCCGCCGCGGTTCCTGGGCGTTGACGAGTCCTGCCGCGAGGCACAGGACGGCCGCCGTCCGCAAGCCCCTTCTCATGCGATAAGGCTACCGGAACCGGGCGTCGCTTGGAAGCGCTTGTAAGCAACCGTGCGGTTTACTAGCCTCACCGCATCTCATATAGGAGACCTGGGATGGTGGAGCTGTTCCTCGACCCCGCGTTCTGGATCGCGTTGTTCTCGGTGACCCTGGTGCAGGTCGCGCTGGGCGCCGACAACCTGATCATCGTCACGATCATCGCCAACAAGCTGCCCACGCCGGAAAAGCGCCACCGCGCGGTGCAGGTCGGCCTGATACTGGCCATGCTGTTCCGCATCCTGTTGCTGGCGGTGGTCAGCTACGTCTTGCGCTTCGCCACCGAGGTGTTCTGGCAGTTCGACCGTGTGCTGCCGGGCGACATCCACGTCTCCGGCGCCGTCAACGGCAAGTCGATCCTGCTGATCGTCGGCGGGCTGTTCCTCGTGTGGAAGGGCATCAAGGAGCTGCGCGTCAAGGCCGTGGGCGTCGAGCAGCAATTGAAGTCCGCCGACCGTTTCGCCCAGGTCGTCACCGTGATCGTCACGATGAACTTGCTGTTCTCGGTGGACTCGATCCTGACCGTCGTGGGCATGACGGACATCCTGGCCGTGATGGTCGGTTCCGTGGTGATCTCGGTCGTCCTGATGCTGGCCTTCGCCTCGCGCATCTCGCGCTTCATCAGCGAGAACCCGGACTTCGAGATCCTCGGCCTGTTCGTCCTGCTGCTGATCGGCTTCGTGCTGTTTCTCGAGGGCGGTCACGTGGCCCATCTGCGGGTCAACGCGTCGGAGTTCCCCTACGTCCCGCAGTGGATCGTGATCTTCATGCTGGTGTTGATGTTCAGCGTGGACCTGTACCAGAACTGGTGGGAGCGCAAGCGCGATCACGCCCCGGTGGAACTGCACCGGCGCAAGAAATAGATGTCGTGCGTGGCCGTGAGGCTCTGATAAAATGTGGCTTTTCGCACGGAAACACGCTCACAAACGGAGGTAAAGCATGTCGCTGCGCATCGGTGACGAGGTTCCTGATTTCACGGCCGAGACGACCGAGGGTCGGATCGATTTCCACCAGTGGATCGGTAACGGGTGGGCCATTCTCTTCTCTCATCCGAAGGACTTCACGCCGGTCTGCACGACCGAGCTGGGCTACATGGCCGGGCTGCAACCGGAGTTCGACAAGCGCAATTGCAAGATCATGGGCCTGAGCATCGACTCGGTCGAGGACCATCACGCCTGGAAGAAGGACATCGTCGAGGCGACGGGGCACAACCCGAACTACCCGATGATCGGCGACAGCGACATGTCGGTGGCCAAGCTGTTCGACATGCTGCACCCGAACGCGACCGGCGAGGCCAAGGCGCGCAGCGCGGCGGACAACGCGACCGTGCGCTCGGTGTTCATCGTCGGCCCGGACAAGAAGATCAAGCTGACGCTGACCTATCCGATGACGACGGGGCGCAACTTCGACGAGCTGCTGCGCGTGCTGGACTCGATGCAGCTCACCGCGAAGCACAAGGTCGCGACGCCGGTCAACTGGAAGAGCGGGGACGAGGTGATCATCGTCCCGGCCGTATCGGACGAGGACGCCAAGGCCAAGTATCCCGACGGCTGGCGCGCGCCGAAGCCGTACATGCGCTTCGTCAAGCAGCCGGACTGATTCGCTTCCGAGAAGACTCGGAGGCCCGTCCGAGCTGCTCGCCCGGACGGGCCTTTTCTCATTCTTCTCGGAGCAGCACCTTCACGTCGGTCAGCGTCCCCGACGCGGGCACCGGATCGGGATCGATGCGACCGAAGTCCAGCAAGGTGGACGCGCGACAGATCACGCGCGCCTGCAGCCCTCCGACCGGGCCGAAGGCGAACGGGGCGACGAAGCGGAGTCCCCGTCGGGGCGCGGCGGGCGACCCGGCGACGCCCGCTGTGGGCGACCCCGCCTGGACCTTGTCTTCCGGGGTGTACTGCCACGCGACGTCGCAGACGATGCCACCGTCCTCGGACTCGCCGGATACGCGCAGGACGATCCGCGAGTAGGCCGACGTGTCGAACACGCGCGATTCCCAGTAGTTCGGCTCGACCTCGATGTCCAGCAGCACGGGATCGTCCAGCAGATCGAGGACGTCGTTGACCAGGGGCGTCGGACCGCCCGCGACCACCGGCGCGGCAACTGCGACGCAGACGACGAACCCCAGGGCTGCGAGGCGCGAGCGTCTCATCGCGCACCTCGCGCGTCGCGACGCAGCAGCACCTTGACGTCTTCGAGCAGCCCCGTGGCGTAGTGCAGAGGATCCGGGTCGTTTCCGGGCAGCCGCGAGGAACTACAGACGACCTTGGCCGACAGACCGTAGACGTCGGTCACGGACGCGGTCGGCACCGGGAAGAAGATCGGGCCGGGAAGCGTCGGGTCGCCGCGCCCCGGGTCTTCCTCTCCCTTGGACGCCGTGCGGACGGCTGTCGTGCCTCCTCCGTCGTCGAACAGCTGGTTGAACCCGATCGACGCGCTCGGGGTCGACCCCAGAAACTCGTCATCCGACGTGAAACGCCAGGCGACCGAGCAGGTGACCCGGCCCGACTCCATCAGGCCGGACACGCGAATGCCGATCGTGGCGTACTGCGACGTGTCGAACGGCGCGGACTCCCAGACGGGCTGATCGTCGCCCATCTCGATCGGCTGATCCACCAGCGCCACGACCTTGTTGATCATGCCCCCGCGCGGCGGTTCGATCGGCGGTCCGACGATGCCGTCCGGCTGACGCGCGGGCGTGCGGCCCGGCTTCGCCACGTCGGCGGTCTCGGTTCGTGGCGCGAGCGGCGAGGCCGCCGCGACCGTGGTGATGACAACGCACAGGCACACCAGCGCGACCAGATACTTGGCTCTCATCAATATCTCCCTCCGTGTCCGTGGTTGATTCGATTCTAACCCAGGTTGATGACGGGGGTCCCGGCGCGAACGGGAAACCCAACGGACTTCCCGGATCCGGGACGAGTTTTTTCTAAACAGCCCTAGGTCCGATACCTTGACCTCGGTTTTACGGCGCACGCCCCGGCCGGGTTCATCGCGGTAGTAAGATGCCCGCATGGGCTGGCACGACAAGGATTTCCGTCTCACCGGCTGCGCCGCGTCCGGCGGCTGAGCGGGCAAGACGGGTCCGGAGGACCTGCGCGAGATCGTGGCCCCGGTGGCGGCACTCGCCGGCGCGGACGCGAGTGTGCTGGTCGGCGCCGACACCGGCGACGACGCGGGAGTGCTGCGCTTCAAGGACAGCTCGCTCGTCGCGACGGTCGACTTCATCACCCCGGTCTGCGACGACCCGCAGCGCTTCGGACGGGTGGCGGCTGCCAACTCGATCTCCGACGTGTGGGCCATGGGCGGTAAGCCGCTGTTCGCCCTGAACCTGTGCTGCTTTCCCAAGGAAGTGCCCCGGGAAGCCCTGAGCGGCATCCTCGAGGGCGGCGCGCGGGCGATCCTCGACGCCGGGGCGGTGCTGCTCGGCGGTCACACGGTCGCCGACAAGGAACTGAAGTTCGGCCTGGCCGTGATCGGCGAGGCGGACCCCGAGCGGCTGATCACGAACGCCGGCGCGACGCCCGGCCAGAAGCTGATTCTGACCAAACCGGTCGGCACCGGCGTGCTGATCAACGCATACAAGAAGGACAGGCTCGACGCAGCCGGACTCGAGCCGGGCCTGGTCGAGATGGAGCGGCTGAACGACGTCGCCTCGCGGCTGGCCCTCGAGCACGGCGTGCGCGGGGGCACCGACGTCACCGGTTTCGGCCTCGCCGGTCACGCGTGGGGCATCGCGCGATCGTCGGCTGTGGCGCTGAGGATCGACATCGACGCGGTCCCGACCTACGACGCGTTCGCGGAGGTCGTCCGCGGCGGACAGTCCACCGGCACGACGAAGGGGAACCGCAGCAATCTCGACGGGAGGCTCGAGGACCGGCACGGCCTCGACGCCGTGCAGCAGGAGCTGCTGTTCGACCCGCAGACCTCCGGCGGCCTGCTGCTGGCGACGCCGGCCGAGCGGGCCGCCGATTTGCTGCAGGCGCTGCTCGACACGGGCCACCGGGCCGCCGAGATCGGAGAGGTCGTCGAGGGACCCGCGCGGATCGTCGTCGACTGAAATCCGGGGGTTCCCGACCGGAAATCCTCATCTTCTTGTTTTTGCTTGAGCTTCCGGCAAACATTTGGTTAGGCTCGCACGTATCTTCGGGTACGTAGACTCGTCGAGGAGGAGGGCTCCATGCGTCGCTTGATCTGTATGCTTGCGCTCGGACTGTCGATCGGCCTGTTCGTCCAGAACCTGCACGGCGGCTGAGGCCCCGGCGGTTGCGGCGCGTTGGGCCGCGCTCAGTCTCGTAAGGGCGACCAGGTAGAACAGACCCTGAGAGAGCATCAGGATCACCTTCCGATCCTCGGGTTGCTTCCGGATCTCAGTGCGGAAGACATCGAGCGCTACGTCGCGCTCGGCGAGCGCGGCAAGGCGCTGCAGCGCGAGGGCGACCTCGTCAACGCCGAGCGCATGTACCGCGCACAGACCGGCGTCTTCCCGGGCAACTACCAGCCGCACCTGTCGCTGGCGACTCTCGCCGCACAACGCGGCGAGAAGAAGGCGGCCGTCGAGCATCTCGAGCAGGCGGTGCTGCGCGGCTTTCGCGAGCTGCTGCGCCTCGAGCGCTCGGAGGCCTGGACCAAGATCGGCCGGCCGATCGGCTACCTCGACCTGGTCGACGCCGTCCCCGCGATGCAAGAACAGGAGCGCAACTGGCCCGCGTGGGACGCGTTCGTCAACACGACCGCGCCGGACGACCTGCAGCAGGTGCTGCAGCAGCACGCGGTCGCCGTCGCACGCATCGAGGAGCTGTCTCCGGCGCTCGGCCCGCACCTGACCGATCAGTGGACGCGGTTGCTCGAGCGCGCCTCGGCGTCGCGCCTGGAGACCTACGTACAGAGCTGTGGCGACGCGGACGACATCGGCCCCGCCGTCGAGTACCTGGTGCTGCTCTACGCGGACGGCCCACTCGGCCGCTGGGAGGCGCTGCCGCGCGGCGCGACGGCGCACCTCGAGCGCGCCTCGAAACTACTGCTCGACCGCTTCCCGGAGAGCGAGCGCAGACCCGAGGCGTTGATGGCCCGGGCCCTGGTGCTGAACATGCGACGCTTTGACGGAGCGCTGAAGCCCGAGACGCTGAAGCGCCTCCAGGAGTCGCTGGAAGAGATCGTCTCGACTCATGGCGACTCGACCGTGGCGGCCGCCGCGATGGTCGGCCTGATCCGCACCGATCTCGAGAGCGGCGGGATGCAGGCGGCCTCGGCGCGTTACGGCGCGCTGGCCTCGGCCCATGCGGATTCCGCGACGTGGGCCGACGTGCGCGACGGACTGGGTCAGCTCGCGCTGCAGGTCGGCGGCCTGCCCGAGTTCCGCGTCACCGACCTCGAGGGCAAGACGATCGACCTCGAGGCCCTGCGCGGCAAGGTCACCGTCATCGACTTCTGGGCCACCTGGTGCCAGCCGTGCGTCAAGGAGTTCCCGACGCTGCAGAAGATCGACCGCAAGCACGGCGAGGACGTCGTCGTGCTGGGCGTCAACCTCGACTGGCCCGACGACGTCGCGCCGGACGACCTGCGCGAATGGATCGCCCAGCGCGAGCTGCCCGGCAGCCACGTGCAAGACGGTCTGAGCTGGGACTCCGATCTGGTGCGCGATTTCGGCGTGAAGGAGATCCCGTTCAACGTCGTGGTCGGGCCCGACGGCAAGGTGATCGCCGTCAACTCGCACGGTAAGGGGTTGGAGAAGACGGTTCGGGCGGCGCTCAACCGTCCGGATTGAGGGCGGCGCGCGCCTCCTCGAGTCGAACGCGGGCCTGGTCGGCGACCGGGCCCGTCGTGTCGAGGTCGAGAAAGTGCTGCAGCTCGACGATCTCCTCCTGGCGGCTCAACGCGGTCTTGGCGAAGAAGGCCAGCGCGTAGTGCACGCCCGGTAGGTCCGCCCGCGCGTCGTGCAGCCGGCGCAGGTCCTGCCGCGCGCGACTGAAGGCGGGCACGTCCTTGTTACGCTCCATCTCCTTGTAGTAGCCGTCGATCGCCTCGGGCAACCGGCCCTGGGCCAGGCGGAACAGCGCCAGGTTGTAGTGCGCGGCCTTGTGCTCGGCGTCGAGCTGCAGCGCCTGCAGCGTCACACCCTCGGCCGACGTGTGGTCGCCCATGCGATGCTGCGCCCAGCCCAGCGCGATCCAGGTCTCGGCGTCCTGCGGGCGTTCGTCGGTCAGCGCTCGCGCGACCTCGACCGACCGCTCATGCTCGCCCTGCGCGAACAGGGTCGCCGAGAGGCCGTGCCGCGCGACGACGTACTCCGGATCGTCGGCGGCGACCGACTCGAGCAGCCGGCGCGCGTCGCCGTAGCGCTCCTCACGCAGCGCCGCGATTCCGTCCCGCACCGTCTCGGACAGCGCCAGCGGCGTCTCGACCGCGGGCGCGGTCGACTCGAGGTACTTGTTGTAGGCGTACGACAGCACGACCACCAGGCCGAGAACGCCCAGGAACACCAGAACCGTACGCGCCGTCGAGGTCGTCTTCATCATTCGGGGTCAGACTGTGCATTGTCGCACAATGCACGATGCACGGTCTGACCCCGTAGCGGTCCTCAATCGTTCGAACAGGTGAACTTGTTGGCGTCCCAGATGAGGAAGTCCGAGCCGTCGATATCGCCGTCGGCGCTGAAGTTGCCGGAACACCAGGCTTCGTTGGACGTGAACTTGTTGGCGTTCCAGATGGTGAAATCCACGCCGTCGACGCAGCCGTCGAGGTTGGCGTCGCCGGGCAGGTACGGATTACCCCCCGTCGCGCTCGCGTTCTGTGCGCCGGCGAGCGCGAGCCACAGGTCGAGGTCCGCCGATTCGGGCACGCCGTCCCCGTTCAGGTCGAACGACAAGTCGAGGTTGTTGATCGCGGCGGTCAGCGCGTTCACGTCGTCGCAGTCCAGGTCCTGGTCGCCGTCGAAGTCTCCCGCGAGCCCCGGGCTGCAGCTGACCGTGGCTTGCGCCAGCGTGCTGCAGCCGGTGGACGTGCGGGTAACCGACACGCTGTAGTCGCCCGCGGACAAGCCGGAGATCCCGCTCGTCGTAGCTCCGGTGCTCCACAAGAAGCTCACGTCCGTCGCGATGTCGACGCCGTTCCCGTCCAGAACAGAGATAACGGAAGCGTCCCCGTCCCCGCTGCCGCATGTCGTCTCGTCGGCGACGGCGAGAGCCGGAACGATGGCGACGGCCGGATCGGTGGACACGGTTGCCGCCGCGGACGCAGTACAACCGTTGGCATCGGTGACGGTGACCGTGTACGTGCCGGCGGTGAGCCCCGAGAGATCCTGGGTCGTCGCGCCGTTGCTCCAGGCGTAACTGTACGGCGGTGTCCCTCCGCTCACCGTCAGGTCGACCGAGCCGTCGGTGTTGCCGGAGCACGATGCGTCGGTGGCGACCGCCGCCGCGGTCAGCACAGGCGGCTCCGCGACGGTCACCGTCGTCGTGAGCGAGCAGGAGGCGACCTGGTCCGTCACGGTCACGCTGTAGGTTGCGCCCGCGAGGCCGGTCGCAGTGTGCAGCGTCTGGCCGTCGCTCCAGGCGTACGCGAACGTTCCCGAACCGCCGGAAGTGATCACCGTTGCCTGTCCGTCGCTCGCTCCATTGCAGGAGACGTCATTGTCCACCGTGGCCGACACCGTGGGCGAAGGCACGACCGTCACGGTCGCGATGCAGGTGGACGAGTTGCCGGACGCATCCGTGGCCGTGAGGACGACCGGGAACTGTCCCGCCGTCGTGAACGTAGTCTGCGATGCCGTCAGGCTGGCCAAACTGCACTCGTCGGTACTGCCGTCGTCGATGTCCGCGGCCGTGATCGTCGCCGGATCGGTCCCGCAAAGCTGTAAGGTAATGTCCTTGCACACAGCCTGCGGCGGCGTTCCGTCGACAACGTCCACCTGGGCCGGGCAGGTATCGGTGTTGCCCGCCTCGTCGGTCGCCGTGAGGGTCACCGTATTGGCGCCGATGTCGGCACAGGTGAAGGCGTTCGGAGAGGCCGCGAGAGTCACCGGCCCGCATGCATCCGACGAGCCGTTGTCGACATCGGGCGAAGTGATCGACCCGTTGCCGACGTTGTCCAGCACCAGGATCACCGCACTACCGAGGCAGGAAGCCACGAGATCGGTCACGTCGAGGTCGGTCACGGTCGCCGAGTCCGTCTCGGTGCAGGCGTTGCCGTCGTTGACCAGCACGGAGTAGGTCCCCGCGCCGAGACCGGAGAGGTCCTCGGTCGTCGCCCCGTTGCTCCACAGGAAGGCGTAGCCCTCCTCGCCGCCCGACGGCGTGAGGTCGATCGCGCCGTCGGTGAAGCCCGGGCAACTGGCGTTGGTCACATCGAGGCCCAGCACGATCGGCTCGGGGTCGGACACGTCGATCTGGCCGTCGAGGGTGCAGCCGGCCGCATCCGTCACCGTCACGCTGTACGTACCCATCGGCACCAGCGCCGTCTGCGTCGTCTGACCGTCGTTCCACAGGTAGCTGTAGGGCGGCGTGCCGCCACCGACCAACGCCGTCGCCGTGCCGTCACCGCCGGCCGGACAGAACGGCGGCTCGCTGACCAGCTCGAGCACCAGCGGCATCGACTCGTCGACCGTCACGCCGATCGTCACCGAGCAGCCGTTGGCGTCGGTGACCATGACGGCGTAGCTTCCCGCCGGCAGGCCCGTCGCCGTCTGCGTCGTCTGGCCGTCGTTCCACGCGTAGGTGTAAGGCGGCGTGCCGCCCGTCGTATTCACCGTCGCCGTGCCGTCCGACCCGCCGGCGCACGACACCGGAGTCGTCGTGCTCGTTGCCGCCACCGGAGTCGGCTCGGGCACCACGACCGTTGCCGTCTTCGCGCAGCCGTGCGCGTCCTTCACCGTCACGCTGTGCGGCCCCGGGGCCAGGTTGGTCGCCGTCGCCGTCATCTGACCGTCTTCCCAGACGTACATGTACGGACCCTCGCCGCCCGATGCGGTCGCGGTCGCCGTGCCGTCCGTGCCGCCGTTGCAGCTGACACCCGTCGCCGACGTGTCGAGCGTCAGCTCCGGGGCGTCGCCGACCGTCGCGGTCGAGGTCGCCGTCTGCCCGGTCTGGTCGGTCACCGTCACCGTGTACGGTCCCGGAGCCAGGCCCGTCGCCGTCTGCGTCGTCTGACCGTCGCTCCACTGATAGAGGTAGGGCGGCGTGCCGCCCGCGGGCGTCGCCGTCGCCGTCCCGTCGTTGCCGTTGAAGCAGCTGACCGGCGTGGCCGAGGCCGTCGTCGTCAGCTCGGGTGCCGGGAACTCCGGCTGATCGCCGACGCTGAACGCGTCGAGCGACGCGAGCTGGTTGGCGCCTTCGGGGAAGTAGCGGGCGATCGTCTGCGTCGCCGGGTCGTAGCGGAACGCGTCCTGCTGCGGCACGATCGTCGGCGTGCCGTTGTTGTAGACGTAGACCGTCGTCAGCGTCGAGAACACCACGCTGCCGTCGCGCAGCACGTCCAGCGCGTCGATCGCCCCCAGGCCAAGCGCGCCGCCGTTGAAGTAATCGACCACCTGCGGCGGGTTGGGAATGTAGCGGTACGCGTTGGCCGGGTGCAGGATCTGCAAACCCTGGAAGAACAGATACTGCGGCGTCGAAACCGTGAACACCACGCTGCCGTCGTCCAGCACGTCGAGCCCATCGATGTTCTGCAGGTTCATCCCGAGCTGCGGGAAGTTCGTGTGCACCGTGACGTTGCCCACCGTGTCGCGCTGGTAGGCGATCCCGGGGTACATGAGGATCACGCTGCCGTCCGGGTTGCGCCGCATCCCCGGCACCTTGACCGAGAAGTAGACGGTGTCGCCATCCACGTCGAGAGCGTCGAGGTTGTTGCGATACGGCAGCATCAGCGGGCCGTGGGCGAAGAAGCCGCCCGTGTCGTGATCGACGCCGTACGGCTGGCGCGGATTGAGCACCAGCACCGGGTTGGCCACCGTCTGCGGTGTGTGGACCGAGAAGAACGGGCCGTCCTCGCACGCGTCGCCCGTGCCGTCGTCGTTGGCGTCGCTCTGCTGCGGATTGGCGTCGTCGGGGCAGTTGTCACACGCGTCGCCCACGCGGTCGCCGTCCGCGTCCGACTGGTCGTCGGTCTGTCCGGGGCAGGTGTCGCAGTCCTCCGGCACCCCGTCGTTGTCCTCGTCCACGCTCGGTACCAGCGGGTTGCGGTCGTCCACGTCGAGACACGTATCGTTGTCGTCGTCCGCGTCCTCTCCCGCGTCGCGGCAGCCGTCCATGTCCGTGTCCGGGCCCACGTTCGAGCCCGTGGGGCACGCGTCGTCCGCGTCCTTCAGGCCATCGTTGTCGTCGTCCAGATCGCACGCGTTGCCGAACGGATCGCCGTCCGCGTTCGCCTGGTCCGGGTTGGCCGTGAACGGGCAGTTGTCGTCGACGTCCAGCACGCCGTCGTTGTCGTCGTCCGGGTCGCACGCGTCGCCCTGCGCGTCCCCGTCATTGTTTTCCTGGCCCGGGTTGGCCGCGAACGGGCAGTTGTCGTCGCCGTCCGGCACGCCGTCGTTGTCGTCGTCCGGGTCACACGCGTCGCCCTGACTGTCGCCGTCGTTGTTCGCCTGATCGGGGTTGGGGGTCAGCGGGCAGTTGTCGTCGACGTCGGGCACCGTGTCGTCGTCGTCGTCGTCATCACACAGATCGGGCAGGTCGTCGAGGTCCGTGTCCGTCGTCCCGCACTCGTACTCCACCACGTAGGTATTGTAGAGCGAGAAGTTGATCTCGTCGCCCCAGCAGAAGCTCGGATCCAGGAAGTGCAGCACCTGCGAGGTGCTGTCGTCGAACACGGTCCCGTCCGGGCTGTCCGGACACCACTCGGTGTAGGTCACCGGCTCGCCCGTCACCCACGAGAACGTCAGCTCGTCGTCCGAGCAGTCGTCGTCCGCGCAGAACCCACCGATGTAGTGCCGGCTGAACTGCGTGAAGTCGATCGTCACGTTCCACGGAAGCAGGTCGCGGACCGGGTCCGACTCCTCCCTGCGCATGATCATCGCGGGAATCTCGAGCTGCGACACGTCGAAACCCGCCGGCGGCACCATCGACAGGAACAGACCCGGCGACTGATCGATGTTGTTGGCGATGATCACGCCCGTCGCGCCCGCCGTTTGCGCGTTCAGCACCTTCGTCACGAACGGGCACGAGCCCCGGTCGATCAGGGCGATGTTGCCGCTGACCACCACCTCGCTGGCCGGCGTCAGCGGCTCGCAGCCGTTCGTCGCCACCCCGACCCCGTCATCGATCAGCACCACGTCGCCGGTCAAGACGTCGCCGTAGGGCGGAAACGCCGCCGCGATCCCGCGGTACTCTTCCGCGGCCGCCACAGGCGGCGAGTTGACGATCAGGAACGCGTTCGGATCGGGGTACGGAGGCCCGAACGAGATCGGCGGATCGTAAGTCCCTTGCGGCGGGATCGGCCACATGTTGGCCGCCAGGAACGCCTGCTCCTCCCCCGAGCCGATCGTCACCAGGTGTCCCGTCGCGTCGTTGAACGTGCGCGCCGCGGCCAGGTCGACCGCGCCGCGGACCAGGATCGTCGACGTCGTCCGGTCGCCCCACGACACCAGCCCGTCGCCCACCGTCTCGTAGCAGTTGCCCGTCGCTCCCGGGCCCGTGGTGAAGCAGACCACCTGAGCCTGGGCCGGGGCTACCGCGAGCGCCGCGACGAGCGCCATGAAAAGCACCGTCCGGCGGAGAAGCGATGGCGAGATTGCGGAATTCAACGACGATCGATCGGCGTGCAGCATGGAACCCCCGATTTGCCCGCCGGAATCGGCGGGCGAAACTCTTGAGGAAGTTTCCTGGGGAATTGGTTTGCAGGCAACCGGAAATTCTGTCTCAATGGGAACATTCTGGGTGTTCTCGAATGTCGACCAGCATTATTTGGACAATTGAAAGTTCGTCGCCGACCTCCGAGACCGGCCACGAACGAGCTTCCTCAACCTGGGTCGGGCGCCCGAAACCAACCTGGGTGCGGTCGTCATCAACCTGGGTCGTGGTGCTGGCGCTGTGCCTCGTCGTGGCCGCGACGGCATCCGCCGGCGAAGTTCTGGTTGCCGTTGCGGCCAATTTCGCTCAGGTTGCGGAGAAGCTGGAGGTCGATTTCGAGCGGGCCAGCGGCCACCGCGTGACGCTGACCACCGGATCGACCGGAAAGCTCTACGCCCAGGTGCGCCACGGCGCCCCGTTCGACGTCGTGCTGGCCGCCGACGCCCTACGTCCCAGGTTGATGATCGAGGAGGGGCGGGCCGTCGAGGGCTCGCGCTTTACCTACGCTCTGGGGCGGCTGACGCTGTGGAGTCCGCGGCCGGACCGGGTCGGCGCGGACGGCGAGAAGTTGTTGCGGGCCGGTGAGTTCCGGCGCCTGGCGATCGCCAACCCGGACCTCGCACCCTACGGCGCGGCCGCGCGCGACGCGCTCACCGCGCTCGGGTTGTGGGACGAGTTCGTCGGCCGGATCGTGAGGGGCGAGGACGCCGGACAGGCCCACGCGATGGTGGCGACGGGCAACGCGGAATTCGGACTACTGGCGTTGTCCCTCGTGCTCAGCGCACGCAACGGTTCACCCGGCAGCCGGTGGGACGTACCGTCCGATCTGTATCAGCCGATTCGGCAGGACGCGGTGTTGCTGAAGCGCGCCGCCGACAACCCGGCCGCCCGGGCGTTTCTCGACTTTCTGAAGAGCGCGGATGCGCGGCGAGCGATCGTGGCCGCCGGCTACGGGGTGGAGTGAGCGTGCCCGACCTCGGTCCGCTGTGGCTGACGCTGCAACTCGCGCTGGTGACGACGGCGGTCCTGCTGGTGTTGGGCACCCCGCTGGCCTGGTGGCTCGCCACGACCCGCTCGCGCGTCCGGCCCGCGATCGAGGCGATCACGGCGCTGCCGCTGGTGCTGCCGCCGACGGTGCTCGGCTTCTACCTGCTGGTGCTGCTCAGCCCCGAGTCGCCGCTGGGCAGGCTGTGGGTCACGGTCACGGGCGACGCGCTGACCTTCTCGTTCAGCGGGCTCGTCGTCGCCTCGGTGTTCTACTCGCTGCCGTTCATGGTGCAGCCGCTGCAGGGCGCGTTCGAGGCGGTCGGCGGCAAACCGCTCGAGGCGGCGGCCAGCCTGCGCGCCTCGCCGCTCGACACGTTCTTCCGTGTCGCCGTGCCGCTATCGAAGCGTGGTTTCCTGACGGCCGCGGTGCTGACGTTCGCGCACACGATCGGCGAGTTCGGTGTGGTGCTGATGGTCGGCGGCAACATCCCGGGCAAGACGCGCGTGATCTCGATCGCGATCTACGAACATGTCGAGACGCTGCGCTACGCCGAGGCGCACGCGTTGTCGGCCGGGCTGATCGTCTTCAGCTTCTGTGTGCTGCTGGTGGTGTACACGTTCAACCGGAGGTTCCCGGTCCATGTGCGCTGACCGACTGTCCATCCGAGCGCAGCTCTCGTTCGCCGGTTTCGAGCTTACCGTCGACGAACAGATCGACCTGGGCTCGGTGACGGTGCTGTTCGGCCCCAGCGGCAGCGGCAAGAGCACGTTGCTGCGCGCGATCGCCGGCTTCGAGACACCGTCCCGCGGGCGGATTGCCATGGGCCAAGATGTCTGGTTCGACTCCGACGCCAGGGTCGAGCTCGTGCCCCATCAACGCCCCGTCGGGTTGATGTTCCAGGACGCGAGACTGTTCGCCCACCTCGACGTGGCCGGCAATCTCGACTTCGCGGAGAAGAGAAGCCGCGAGCGCGACACGGGCTTCGGACGCGACGAGATCGTCAACGCCCTCGATCTCGCGCCGCTGCTCGGCCGCGGCGTCGACGCGCTCTCGGGCGGAGAGCGGCAACGCGTCGCCCTCGGCCGAACGCTGTTGACGCGGCCGAAGCTGCTGCTGCTCGACGAGCCGCTCGCAGCACTGGACCACGAGCGCAAGGCCGAGATCCTGCCCTACCTCGAGCAGCTTCACGGCCGCTTCGACATCCCGACGATCTACGTCAGCCACTCGGTCGAGGAGGTCGGACGCCTCGCCGACCGCGTCGTCGTGTTGACGGAAGGCCGCGTACAGGCCCACGGTCCCGCGGCGGAGATCTTCGAGCGACTCGACCTGCAACCGATCACCGGCCGCTTCGAGGCCGGCGCGTTGATCGACGCGCGCGTCGCCGAGCACGACCGGCAGTTCGACCTGACCCGCGTCGAGATCGACGGCGAGACCGTGACGCTGCCGCTCGTCGAGCACCTCGATCCGGGCGAGATCGTGCGCCTGCGCATCCGTGCGCGCGACGTTGCCGTCGCCACGCAGCGGCCCGAGGGAATCAGCATCCGCAACATCCTCCCCGCCACGATCGCGCAGATCGTGCCCGAGCCCGACACCGCGTTCGCCGAGGTCTTCCTGCGTTTGCGGGAACACCGCATCCGCGCCCGCCTCACGCGCGCCTCCGTCGCCGACCTCGGGCTGGCCGAGGGCATGTCGGTCTACGCGCTGATCAAGACCGTCGGCCTCGATCGCCGCGCCCTCTGGACCGAATAGAGCGCAATTGTCTGATCGACGACAGCCGAACTCGGCGTAGAATCCCGTCAACGACTCCCGGCCGGTGGGCCGGCGGTCGCACGGGGGAATGCGTGTATTTGTCGGAGGCGTCCCACGCAGCGGTCGTTTCGAAGACCCGGGACAATCGTATCGTCGCGCGTGGTGGTCTGTCCGGCGTGATCGCCGTCTCGGCCGTGATCGTCTACCTGGCGGGTATCGCGCTCCCCGGAACCGGAGAGGCACCGCTGGTCGCACTCGCACTCGCCGCGATCGTTTGCGCACGCGACCGAAGGACACTCTACGCAGCGATCCCGTGGCGACCTCTCGGTCTGTTTCTGGCAGCCACCGCGCTGTCGACGGCGACGTCGATCGACGTCTCCAGGAGCCTACGACTGATCCCGTCTCTGCTCCCCGGGTTACTACTACTGTTCCTGATTTCCGCTCCGTCTTTCGGTGTTCGCGGTCTGCGAATCACGTGCATCGCGTTGTCCGCGATCGTTCTCGGTCTCGCCGGCACCGTCTCTATTCACGTCTTGCTCCGCGGCGGGCTGACCAGCAGCACCTTGCCGCTCGACGCCGGAACACCGCTGTTGATCGTCCCCAATGACACGACGATGCTGGCGGTGCTGGCTCCGTTCTCGGCCTGTCTGTTCTCGATGCGATCCGCCGGGACCGCCACGAGAGTGCTGGCGGGAGTGTCGCTCGCCGGAACCGTCCTGACCGCCGTCGTCGCGCAGAGCCGTACGGCGCTGGTCACGCTGGCCGTCGGCCTCACCATCCTCGTCCTGCTGCTGAACCGCAATGGCACGCGCAAGGCGCTCGGTTTGCTGACGCTGCTGGCTGTAGCGGTGATCGCAGCCGACGGAATGCTCGGCTTCCCCCTCGCGAGCAAATCTGCCGAGTACTGGGCGGGTAACGGCCGGCTCCAGCTGTGGAGCGCGGCGCTTCCCATGTTTGGCGAGGCACCCGTGCTCGGGACGGGCCCACACACGTTCGCGCTGTACAGCGATTTTCGTTGGGCCCACAACCTCTATCTGGAGCTCCTGCTCGAGCGGGGCCTCCTCGGCCTCGCTGCATTCACCTGGCTGCTGACGGCCGCGATCGGAGCTGCGGTGACCGTCTTGCGGCGGGCGACCGGCCAGACACGCGCGCTGTGCGCGGGGGTTCTTGCTGCCTTGGCCGGATTCGCAACCGCCAGCCTCGTCGAGCTGACACTATCGCGACTGTGGGCCGTCGTTGTCGTGTTTTTGTTGCTCGGATTCGTCGTCCAGCTGTCTCGGAGAGGAGAGGAAAGCGATGCTTAGCCGCTCGACCGGTACCAAACCGCTGGCCCAGGTGACGCTGGGCGTCCTCTGCCTGTTCATCGTGTTTGGTGGACCAAACTGGCGAGCGGAGTTCTTGACACTGGGCGTCTACGACACCGACGGCGATACCATTTTTGACGACGACGACAATTGCCCCACGGTCCCCAACGTCAACCAGGAGGACGGCGACCTCGACGGCGTCGGCGACGCGTGTGACGACTGCACGGATCTCGACGGAGACGGATTCGGCACTGGAACGCTGGGCAACGCCGGGTGTCCATCGGGCACACCGGACGACTGTGACGACACACATGCCGGGACCTACCCCGGTGCGCCGGAGTTGTGCGACCTCGAAGACAATCAGTGCGCGGGCGACCCGGGGCACGGGACGGTCGATGAGGGCTGCGGCCCGATCGTCACCGGCCCCACTATCGACGATGCCACGGGAGGCGACTGGCGTGGCGCGTACGGCAGCTGTTTCTATCTGCTGCCAACGCCACAGTTTGATGTAGTCCAAGAGCCTGTCGGCCCCGGACCGTTCAGCTCCAATCCGCAACTGTACGACTCCAACCACTGTTTCGGCGGCTCGCTGTTCGACCCGGATCCAGTGACGAGTTCCGTGGACTGGGCAGTCTACGCGGACGATCCACCGGCGCCTGCGTTTGGCTTCCACACGTCGAGCCACAACGCGGGAAGCGAGCAATGGGACCCGTGTCGTGGCGAGCGACGCTGGGCAACCTGGAACAACGAATCCTGGCAATCGGATCCGCTGGTCGTCGATCTGTGGGTCGAACAAGGCGGTTCTCTGGAGGTCACGTACTACTTCACGATGGAGTCGGCACGCTGCGAAGATCTGGTCTTCGACCTGCGCGTCAACGGCGATCAGGGTCCCACCGGCTCGATCGACAGCTTCAACGACGGACGCTATCTGACATTCCAGATCGCCGACCTGACGCCGAACCCCTCCGGCAACTTGATTCGCATGTCCGTCTCCACGTGGCCGTTGACCTCCGCCGGTTGCGACAACCTCAACGCCGTTGTCGCAGGCGTGTTCGTCGACAACTGCGGAACGACCGGCGTCGAAGCATGCAACGACTTCGACGACGACGGCAACGGTTCAATCGACGAGGGTTGTGACGACGACATGGACGGCTACTGCGACGCCGACATGCAGGCTTCAGGCCCCGTGGATGCCTGTCCTCTGGGGATCGATGACTGCAACGACGACCAGCCACTGGCTTTCCCGGGCAACCCCGAAGTGTGCAACGACGGCGTGGACAACGACTGCGACGATCTGACGGACTACGACGACCCCGACTGTCAGAACTTCGACCCCGATGTCGCGATCACCGCGGCTATCGTGGCGCGCGAGCCGTTTCCGAGCACTGCCGAGCCGATGTTCGGCGAAGAGCTCTACGTGACGGCCACGGTCACGAACAACGGCTCCGACCCTGTGGACACGATTCGGGTCAACGTCGACATCACCGCGGACTGCGACAATCCGGGAGAGTGCCTGAACCAGTTCGGCTTTCCGGAGTTCTTCGACTTCGTTCACGACCTGCAGCCAGGGCAGTCCGAGACGGTCGAGGTCGCGCACTACGACCGCGACTTGTCCTACCTGCTCAAGCGGGGCACGTTTCATGCGTGGGTCTATCTTGCCGACGCTCCCGCGTTCCCCGACACGGATTCGGGCAACGACGGCTTCGATGTCGAGTTCTCGCTGGACGCGCGACCCGTACTCGTGTTGCCTGGAATCATGGGCAGTCGGATCGATGCCCGCTTCTCGAACTGCGACTCGGGGGTCGAGAAGCCGTTCTTGTGGTTCAACGGAACGAACCAGTGCTTCGACGACATGCGCTTCCACGAGCCGGCAGGAGGTCTGACTAACTGGTTCCCCGCGTTCACTCGAGACGCGGGCGCGGTCTTCGATGTCGACGACGATGTGAGCTGTCCGCCGCTCGGGCCCAACCGACCGGGAAGGCTCGATTTCTACGGCTCTCTCGAGCGGCGCCTGATGGCGTTTGCCAATCACGGCGACGGAACAACGGACGAAGCGTGCGAGATCGGGAGCAACGTGGCGGGCACGATTCTCGACTCGCGCTCGGTCTGCAGCGTCTACACGTTCCCCTACGATTGGAGCCACTACCTGGCCCGTGAGAGCGATACGCTGGAGGATCTCGGTACGGCCATCGAGCAACTGGCTGCGGTCTCCCCGGACGGAACCGTGGACATCGTTGCCCACAGCATGGGAGGCCTGATCTTCCGCGCGTGGGCGTTGCGCAACACATCGACCGCCGACGACTCGATCCACCGCTTCGTCTCGATGGGAACCCCGTACGCGGGGTCGCTGAATACACTGCTGCCGGTGATGGACGGCGAGTTCCTCAACAAGGTGCCACTGTCGGGCGACGATGGAGTCGATGTCTGTTTCCCGAACTCGCTCGTACATGATGTCTCGCGCACGATCCCGGGGCTGTACCACCTCCTGCCCAACTTCCCGTTCGTCAAGTACGGCTCGAGTATCCTGAATCTGAATCAGTCGTTCCCCACGACGATCGACACCAAGGGTTTCTTCGGATGCGGACTCGACGATCAACCGCGATTCGACACGCATCTGCGACAGGCGGGTCTGCAGTTCCTTACCGGCGTCGTGGCGCCTTCGGTGTTGGGCGCGGAGCGTGAGTTCCAGATCTACAGCATCGGCCTGAAGACGACCGAAGAATACGAACTCGAGGGCGGTTGCGGCCATGCCGTCTTCACCAATACTCAGACCGGCGACGTGCGCTTCGAGAACGTGACCACCTTCGAACCGCTGACGGAGCCGAAGAACGGCGACGGAACCGTACCCGCGAAGAGCGCCCGGGCCGTCGACGGCATGACCTACTTCCGGACCACCGATGTAGAGCACGGCGATCTGCCCAAGGACGACGCAATCCAGTGTAAGGTCCTCAGGATCCTCGGTGGTGCCGAGGACACCGAATGCTGGCGAGTCAACAGCGACACAACCACGGGATGCGACGGCAGCGATTACGACTGCGACCCGTGTGGCGAGGCTCAGTGCAACGCGGTCCAGCAGGTCGCGGGCGGCTTCGCCGCGATGACCCAGGGCTCCGGACAGCTGGAGTACGTCGTTCGAGGTCAGTTCGACGCATTCCGTATCGAGGACGCGACCGGCGACTGGACCGGATGGGACGCAGGCGGCACCCGCCAGTACGGAGATCACGCCGCCGAGGCCCGCACCGCGCCGACCAGCCGCAGGATCTACGCGCCGACAGACGAGTGGTGGACGCTGCACCTCGGAGAACCCTGGGCCGACCCGCCGCGCCTCTCGCTGGCGCTCATCGATGACATCGGTCCCGTCGAGGGCGTCAGCTTCCCCGACATGTCGCTCCAACCGGGGGACCGTGTGCGTATCGTGATGACCTCGCCGACACTGCTCGCCTTCGTCGCCGAGGTGGATCGCAATGGAGACGGAAGTCACGACGATTTTTTCGCGGCGTACGCCGATCTGGACGGCGACACGATCGAGGACAGCGTTGACCCCTGTCCCGCGGCGTACTCCACGACCAACAACGATCGGGACGGCGACGGCGACCCCGACGTGTGTGACGATGACATCGACGGTGACGGCTATGCCAACGACGTGGACCTGTGCCCGGAGTTCGCAAACGCGAACAACGCGGACGTCGACCTGGACGGGATCGGCGACGTGTGCGACCCGTGCTCGACCGACGCGGCAAACGACACGGACGGCGACGGCCTGTGCGACAGCTCGGACCCCTGCCCGTATGATGCCTCCAACGACAACGACGGGGACGGCCTGTGCGGTAACGTCGATCCGTGCTCGGACGATGTCCTCAACGACGGCGACGGAGACGGCGCCTGCGGCGACGTCGATAACTGCGCCGGTTTGTTCAATCCGCAGCAGCTGGACCACGACGCGGACGGAATGGGCAACGCCTGCGACCTCGACGACGACGGCGATGCGATCGGCGATGCGTTGGATAACTGTGCCACCACGAACAACCCCGGACAGGAAGATGCGGACTCCGACGGCGTCGGAGACGCGTGCGACAACTGCCCGGCGTTGCAAAACGCCGATCAGCTCGACCTGGACGCGGACGGCGTAGGCGACCTCTGCGATTTCTGCATCGATGGAGACGACGACGGCTACGGATCTCCGGCGGCCGCGATGTGCCCGGGCGGCGCGATCGTCGATTGCGACGACACGCGGCCTGACGTGTCACCCGCCGGTGCAGAGATATGCGACGGTCGAGACAACGACTGCAGCGGAGTCATCGACGACGGTATCGCGGTTCCGGTAGCCGTCTCACTCTTGCTTATCGACCGGGTCTCGGACGAGACGCGCGCATCGTGGAACCCCGTGTCCGGCGCATCGTCCTACGATGCCGTACGTGGAAACCTGGTCGACCTGCGGGCCAACGGAGGCGACTACGCCGCCTCAGAACTCGCGTGTGGGCTGGACGACGTTGCAGGGACGCTGTTTGTCGAGAACTCGCAGTTGCTTCCCGGGGAGTCCGTCTGGCTTCTCGTCCGGCCACGCAACTGCGCCGGACCCGGTACATGGGACTCAAGCGGGGTGGGCCAGGCTGCCACTCGGGACAGTTCGGTCGATCTGGCCCCGATGGCCTGTCCCTAGCCGTCGGAATCACGTCCCGTCAGCGCACGGGCTGCCGCAGGATCGTCTTCAGACGCGCGGGCTCCACGCGACGCGGATCGGACAGGTAGATCTCGTGGTGCAGGCCGCCGGGCGCCAACCCCTGCTCCTCGGCGAAAGCCAGCATGACGGCCCGCGTCTCGCCCTCTCGCTCGTACGGACCGACGTGCAACATCTGCACGCAGCGCCCCTCGGACATGCCGTCCAGCGTGACCGCCTCGATCTCCGGCGTCTTGCCCTTGTCGCGGATGGCGGCGACCGCCGTCTCGAGTTGCTTCGCACCGATGAAGTCGGGGCGACGGATCATCAGCTTCCAGTTCCACTCGCTCTTCGGGACCTCGCCGAAGTCGCTCGAGCTCTTGCCGGTCCAGCAGAGCCCCTCGAGCTTCGAGACGACGAAGTCGCGTCCCTCCGCCTTGCTGGTGAACTTCAGCGTGTAGGCCGCAGCGTACAGCGCGGCCACGCGCGTCTGGAACTGCTCGCCGCCGGGCTCACCCCGGCCCTGTGCGACGAGATAGTTCACCTCGGGAATGTCGACCAGCACGGGCTTCTTGCGCGCCACGTACTGGTCGCGATGCAACTTGAACAGGTCGAGCTTCTCGGCGGTGGGCATGATCGATTCTCCTTCAGCGCGGTTCGAGCAACACGCACAGATCGGTCTCCAGCTCTTGCGGGGGCGTGTTCTCGGGGTCGTTCCAGTAGCGCTCGACGCACGCCACGTCGACCGCGGCGCGTCCGCTGGCCGGCAACCAGCGACCGAGCAACTCGATGTACGATCGACCGAGGTCGCTGTACGGGCCGACGTGGCGGTACACGGCATACTCCCCGCCGGGGATATCGACGAGGCCGAACGGCCCCTCGACCTCGACGGCGCCGGCGACCACGAGGCACGAGTCGTAGCGCACCTTGTCGGCAGGTGTGATCTCGGGGTCGTCGTGACACAGCCCGAGCATCTGCGTTCCGGCGCCGATCAGGCCACGCGGCCCGGCCCACGTCATCAGTCGATCCCACGTCTCGCCGACCTCGTCGTACGGACCGACGTGACGCAGGAAGACCGCACGACGGGCCGGTTCGTCGACGATGCGGACGTTGTCGTCGAACGCAGTCATCTCTCGTTCCTCCAGCCTCGGCGCCGACCCGTCGGGATCGAAGTGCACGCCCGACGGGGACGCCGGATAGTCCAGCTTACGATGGCGCTCGCGAAACGCGCTGGGCGAGAGACCGAACATCGCGCCGAACGCACGAGTGAACGCCTCGTGTGCCTCGTAGCCGACGTCGAACGCGACGCGCGTCACCGGCCGGTCTCCGACCTTCAGCTGCCACGCCGCGCGCTCGAGCCGCAGACGACGGATGTGGCCCATCACCGACTCGCCGAGCATTCCGCGGAAGATGCGATGGAAGTGATGCGGCGAGAAGCAGGCGACACGCGCCAGGTCGTTCGGCGACAGCGCCTCGTCGAGGTGCCGCTGGACGTGCGCCAGAACCCGCAGCATCCGTTCCTCGTAAACACCTTGTGTCGTCATCAGCGAAAGGTTACCGCTGCGGGCGACGAACTGCTTGATCGTCCGTGCTAATCTGGATTTGCGGTGGCTTTACATCTCTCCAACGAGAATCGAATCCTCGCCGGCGTCTGCGGCGGCCTCGCCGAGTGGCTGGACTGGAGCCCCACGTGGGTGCGGCTGCTCTACGTGCTCGTCTCGGTGATCTCGGTCGCATTTCCGGGCATCATCGTCTACCTGATCCTCTGGATCGTGGTCCCGCGCGCCCGTTAGGATCCTGTCCTCCGATTCCGATTCGGGCACCAGCCGGGTAGGCTCGCCCCCCGACAGTGATGGTAAGATCGCGGCCGCGATTCTCGGGGGGGCATGGGATTGTGCACTTCGCTCAATAGAGGGCGTATCGTCTTTATTGCGGCGTTGATCGCCGTCTCGTCAGGGCTGGTCCAGGCCCAGCAATACCTGGTCGACAACTACACCGAGGCCTCGGGGCTGCCCAGCTCGCAGGTCTTCGCGGTGGCGCAGGACGATTCGGGACGCATGCGTTTCGCCACCGTCGCGGGCGTGGCGACCTACGACGGCACGAGCTGGTGGACACAGGACATCGGCCTCGACGTGCCGCGTGCACTCGGCGACCATCAGCAGTGGGATCACCGAAACCACCTGTGGGCGGTAGCGGAGACTTTCGGCGGCACGCTGAGTCGTTTCGACGGCTCGAGTTGGAGCACGATCGATGGACCGCCGGAGCTGGCGACCGGTTCCACGGTCTACGCGCTCGCGACGGGTGTGCACGGCAGTCAGGACGTCCAGGCCCTGGGATCGAGCGACGGCGCGATTCACTTCCGCGTCGGGGGCCGTTGGCGGCAGGTCACCGCCGGCCATGAGAAGGTGGTGTGCCTGCTGGTCTACGACTCGCGGTTGTTCGCCGGGACGAAGTCGGGTCTGTGGGCCCTGGACCTCGACGGCGCCGAGTCGGCCATGCGTCCCGTGTCCGCGGTCGAGCGCGCCCTGCGTGGCCTCGCCGCGGATGCGGAAGACGACGCCATCTGGTTGGTCGGAGAGGACTGGATCGGCCGGCTGCACGAGGACCGCTTCGAGTTGCTGCACGAGAGTTCGGAGATCAGGAAGAGCGCCTACAACCGATCGATCGTCGAGCCCGACGGCACGGGAGGCATCTACTTCGGCGACTGGACCGCGATCTGGCGCTTCGACCCCAGGTCGGGGATCGAGCGGCTCGGGCAACGCAACGGGCTGGTCTCGTCCGGCGTCACGAACCTGTTCGTGGACCGCGAGGCCAACGCCTGGATCGCGACGCCACGTGGCGTCTCCAAGCTGATCAGCTTCCGGTTTTCGACGTACCGCAAGGAACACGGCCTGTTCGAGGACGAGGTCACGGCCGTCCTCGAGCGAGCCTCGGGCGAGGTCGTGCTGGGGCATCCCCACGGCATCACGCGTTTCGGCGACGAGATGCTCGCGTTGAAACTCGGCGAACCCGACCGCCGCATGCGCGTCCTGGAACTGGCGGAGGATCCTCACGGCAGCATCTGGGCCGCCGTCGAGGGGCGCGGGCTGGCGCGAATCGACGATCTGGGCCGCGTCGACTGGCGCTACGACCTGCCGGACTCGATCTGGTCGGTGGCCGTCGACGACGACGGGGTCGTCTGGACCGTTTCCATACAGGGGGTCCACGGTCTGCGCGGCGATCGGTTCGAGTTGCTGGAGACGCCGGCCGAGCTGCCCGAGGCTCGGATCCGCCGCGTGACCCCGATCGGCGATTCCCTGTACCTGGCAACGTCCGGCGCGGGACTCTGGCGTCTGCAGCACGGTCGCTGGAGCCACTGGCACGGCGAGGGCAACGTCGAGATCGACAACGTCTATTCGGTGCTCGAGCACCGCGACGGCGGCGTCGTTCTCGGCACCGGCGCAGGCCTGTATCGCGTCCGCGGACATCACCTGGTCGAGGCCGACCCACCGATCGACCGGCCGGTCTACTTCCTGGCGGCCGAGGGTCGGTCGATGCTGTGGGTCGGAACCGACAACGGCATCGTTCTGCGCCACGGCAACTCCATCGAGCGCTTCACGGTCGAGGACGGACTCGCGGGACCCGAGACGAACCGGGCCGCGGGAATCGTGGACTCGGAGGGACTCGTCTGGATCGGAACCGACAACGGCCTGTCGATCTACCGGGCCGAATACGACCGTCGCGTATCCGTGCCGCCGATCGTGGAGCTGCTCTCGGTCGCGTCCGCCAACGGAGTCGGGACGTCTTCGGATCGAGTCGAGTTCTCCCACGAAGACAACGACCTGTCTTTCCGATTTCGCGCGGTGTCGTTTCTCGACGAGAGCCGGGTTCAGATCCGTGCGCGGCTCGAGGGACACGACACCGAGTGGGGATCGCCCGCTGCCTCGACCGACGGAGAGGTGCGCTACGCCGACCTCGCACCGGGGCGCTATCGTTTCCACCTGCAGGCCGCCAACGCGCACGGCATGTGGAGCGACATCGTCTCGTCGTCGCCGATCACCGTGCTCGCCCCGTTCTGGACCCGAGGCCGGCTCGTCGTTCTCGGCCTCACGATGCTTCTCGGCCTCTCGCTGGCCGGACTGCTCTACTTCCAGCAAGTACGGTGTTCGCAGAAACTCAAGCTCGAGGTGCAGCAGAAACTCGAAGAGCACCGCCACATCGAGCAAGAGCTGACGCGGGCCCAGCGGCTGGAATCGCTCGGCACACTGGCCGGTGGCATCGCACACGATTTCAACAATCTGATGACGGTGATCCTCGGCAGCTTGTTTCTCGTCAAGTCCGACCCCGCCGTGACGCCGCGCAGCCGGCGCAGCCTGGACACCGCCGAGACGGCGCTGACGCAGGCGCGAGCGCTGACGGGTCAGTTGTTGACCTTCTCACGCGGCGGCGAACCCGTGCGCCAGGCGGCGACACTTGCCGAGTTGATCCGCGCCTCGGCAGGGTTCGTGCTCAGCGGCAGCAACACGCGCTGTGAGTTCGAGGGGCTCTGCGACCTGTGGATCGTCGATATCGACACGAGCCAGATCAACCAGGTGGTCAGCAACCTGTTGCTCAACGCGTCGCAGGCCATGCCGAAGGGCGGCACGATCAAGGTCACCGGGCGCAACCTCGAGGCGTCACCGCCGGGTCTCGAGTCCGGCCGCTACGTCGAGTTTGCAATCCACGATCAAGGTGAGGGGATCTCCAAGGAACATCTCACCCGGATCTTCGATCCGTACTTCTCGACCAAGTCGCGCGGCAGCGGACTCGGCCTGGCGACGGCATACTCGATCGTGAATCGCCACGACGGCATGCTGACCGTCGAGTCGACGCCGGGCCTCGGCTCGACCTTCCGCGTCATGCTGCCGGAGTCCGACGCGCGCGAGGTGACGCCCGTCACACCGCCGCCCGACCTCGTCAGGGGCACGGGGCGCATCCTGTTGATGGACGACGAGGACGACGTGCGCGACGTGCTCGATCGTTCGCTGGAGGACCTCGGCTACTCGGTCGACGGAGCCGAGCACGGCGAGAGGGCGCTCGAGCTGTATCGCGAGGCGATCCGGGATCGAAGACCGTACGATCTGGTGATCCTCGACCTGACCGTGCGCGGCGGGATGGGTGGCCGCGAGACCATCGCGCGACTGATCGAGATGGACACCGAGGTGCGTGCGATCGTGATCAGCGGCTACAGCCACGACCCCGTCATGGCCAACTACAGAGAGTTCGGCTTCAGCGGCCGGCTGGCCAAGCCGTTCGGCGTGGACGCGCTGGCACAGCTCGTGTCCGAGGTCATCGTCCGCGCGAAGACCTGAAACGGCCCTGCCACCGATCTCGACGTACAATCCCGGGAGTGATTCTCCACCTTCATCGCTGCGGCCCGCCGCTGGACCGATTCGTCGAGCTGGTCACGTACTACGCCGACTATCAGCCCACGCACCGCATGGAGAAGCTGCTTCCCGACGGGGCGGTCGAGATCGTCATCGACCTGACCGACACACCCAAACGGATGTTCAACCACGACCTCACCGAACAGCGCAGCTTCCGCAACGCCTGGATCTCCGGCATGCGCCGCGGCTGGATCCTGATCGAGGCCGCACCCGGCTCTTCGATGGTCGTCATCCGCTTTCGCCCCGGCGGTGCCTATCCGTTTCTCGGCTTCTCGGTCGACGGCATCACCGACACGGTCGATCCGCTCGACGACGTGCTCGGGCGCGCGACCGCGTCCCTGCGGGATCGCGTACTGTCCGCCGAGACGCATCCGGACAAAATGGCGGCCGTCGAGAAGTGGCTGCTGGAACGAGCGACGGGGCGCCTCGAGTCCCACGCCGCGGTCGAGTACGTCACGCAGCGTCTGTTCGCGCCGGCAGGGATTCGCATCTCCGATCTCGTCGACGAGGTCGGCTACAGCCAGCGCTATCTCACGGGGCTCTTTCGGCGCTGGGTCGGGCTGCCGCCCAAGCACTACGGCCGCATCCGCCGCTTCCAGGAAGTGCTGCGTGACGTGACCCGGCAGACCGCGCCCGCGGGGCCGGACTACGGCACGGACTATCGAGGCGGGACTCCGCCCGAGCCCGACTGGGCCGACCTGGCCCTGCAACACGGGTACTACGATCAGTCGCACCTGGTGCGCGATTTCCGTGACTTCTCGGGACTTTCTCCCACCGGCTACGTTTCGGCCTACCGCGGCCTCGAGAACTACCTGCCCGTCGAGTAGTTCCGTTTTATCCAAGATCCTCGCCGGTGCCGTGCCGTATTCTCCCTCCGCACACGGCAAGAAACCATCTCCCTGGAGGTCGAAATGGGTGAACTCGGTATCAACGTATGGGCGGTCCTGGTCGCGGCGCTGGCCAACTTCCTCATCGGCGGGGTCTGGTACTCGCCGGCATTCCTCGGCGGCGTCTGGATGAAGGCCAACGGATTCACGGAAGACGACCTGAAGAAGGGATCGCCGGCGGTGATCTTCGGCGCCGCCTTCGTGCTGTGCCTGATCATGTCCGGTAATCTGGCCGGCTTCCTCAGCGGGCCGGACACGACGATCGGCTTCGGCATCGCGGCGGGAGCTGCCGGCGGTCTCGGCTGGGCCGCGGCGGGTCTCGCGGTCGTGGCGTTGTTCGAGCGGCGGCCGCTGAGCTACATCCTCGTCAACGGCGGGTATCTCACGGTGGCGTTCACGGTGATGGGAGCGATTCTGGGTGCCTGGCGATGATCGTCATGCACGATGCACAGCCTGACCCCTTCATCGATTAGAAGACGAGGCGGTAGGCGAAGCTGATGTCTGCGCCCGGCAGCGGAGCGACGTTCTTCAGTCGCGAGGTGTGAACGCGCGCCTCCTCGTCGGTCAGGTTCGATCCGCGCAGCGAGAAGTCGTGCAGCATCCCCGACTTGACGAAGCGGTAGCCCGCGGTCGCAGCAACCATGGTGTAGTCGTCAGTCGGCCCGCCGAGCAGTTCCAGTCCCTCGACCAGCGGGCTGGTGATCGTCTCGGACGGCGCAAGGCGATCCTGCTCCGCGGTGTAACGAACCGAGGCCGAGCCGTACCAGCGATCGGCGCGGTACTGCAGTCCGATACCGACGCGCGAGGCCGGGATGCGCGGCAGGTAGTCGCCGCTGTCGCGCAGCTCGGCACGCACGACGTCTCCGGTCAGCTCGAGATCGAGGTGCTGCCGCTCGTTCGAGAGCAGGTCGAACAGCAGCGTGAACTCGGCGCCGTAGAACTCGGCGTCCTCCTGGGTGAAGCGGTATTCCGGCAGGACGAACTCCGGATCCGGCGTCAGCACCGGATCGTACAGAACGCCTTCCTCCGTGAGGAGGCGGCCGGTGAACTCCTCGAAGATGTAGTCGTCGAAGCGGTTGGCGAAGAGCACGATCTCGCCCGTGAGCCGGCCGGTGCGCTTGCGCAGGCTGACGTTGAGCTCGAGGCCCGTTTCCTCGTCGAGCTCGGTGTTGCCGACCTCGAACGACTGCGTCGCCAGATGTGGGCCGCAGGAATACAGCTCTTCTGCACCCGGTGCGCGGACCGCGTGCGACAGCGACGCGCCGATCGCGAACCCGTTGTCCGAGAGCCACACCGCACCGGCGGACGCGGACAGGTTGTTGAAATCGCGGTCCGCGGGAGTCGTGCAGTTCGGGTTGGCCGCGATGCGATCGAGCAGTTCCTGGGAGATCGAGCCGGTCGAGAGGTCGTTCGTCTCCAGCCGCCCGCCCAGCTCGAGACCGATCGGTCCCGCCTCGAACTCCTGCAGGGCGAACAGAGCCAGTGTATCCGTCTCGTTCTCGGGGACGAACGCCTCCTGGCCCTCGGCCTCCGCGTCGCGGTTGCGGTACTGCACGCCGACGACGCCGGGAGAGGTCGAGCGCTGGTGGTGCGACAGCTCGAGGCGCGACTCGACGGTGTCGGCGAAGAACATCGTCCCCGCCTCGCCGCCCTCGAACTCGGTGTGCTCGTAGTCGGTGACGCCGAGACTGAACTTCAGCCGATCCACGTGCGTCGACTCGAAGTCGAACTCGCCGCGCAGATCGAACCGGCGCTGCTGCATGTCGATCCGTACGCCGCCCTCTTCCTCCTCTTCTCCGAGGAGGGGGACGACCACCGGCTCGAGCTCGATCTCCTGGATGCCGTACTCGCTGTCGAAGCCGCGAGCCGAGACGCCGAGGTAACCGTTGTCGAACAGCGCCGACACGCCCGCGGTCAGCGTCGTGTTCTCGACGGCGCTGTTCGGCAGCTCGTCCGAGGGGCTGTCCGGGTCACCGACGACCGCCGGGCCGGCGATCTCGTAGTCGTGCGTCTCGCGCGACGACGCGTCGAGGTGCCAGGCGAAGGCCTCGTTGCCGCCGCCGAGATCGACCGCGCCGGTGCGCTCGTCGGCGGCGCTGCCCAGCCGCAGGTCGAACGACCCCGCGAACGGCTTCCGCGGGGCGTGATCCGGGATCCGCCCGTCGAGTATGTTGACCAGACCGCCGATGGCGCTGGTGTCGTACAGCAGCGCCGCCGGACCGCGCACGACCTCGATGCTGTCGGCGCTGACGGGATCCGTTCCGACCGCATGATCCGGACTGGTCGTCGAGGCGTCGCCGACGCCGATCCCGTCCTCGAGGATGCGCACGCGACCGCCGGACTGGCCGCGGATGATCGGCCGGCTGGCCCCCGCGCCGAAGAACGTCGAGTGGATCCCCGGTTCCTGCGCCAGCGTCTCGCCCAGAGTCGGCTGCATCCGTTCGTTGAGCTCCTCCGAGTCGAGCACGTTGATCGGTACGACGACCTCGGCGCTGCCGCGCCCGCCGGACATCGCAGTCACGACGATGCGCTCGCGATGGATCGAACGACCGAGCGTCAACCGCGACGTGTGGTCCTGCCCCGCCACCAGCTCGAACTCCTCCACCGCCGAACCGAACTGGCCGCTCGACGCCTCGACGTGGTACTCGCCCGGCGGAACCCCTGCGAACGCCGCGTTGCCCCGGTCGTCGACGTAGACGCTCTTGCCCAGCTCGACCAGGGTGACACGCGCGTCGGTCACAGAGTTTCCGGCCCGGTCAACCACCGAGACATGGACGCTGCCCCCCGCCTCCTCCGCGTGAACCGAGTTGGAGAACAGCAGCAGAAGGAAGATCCCCGACAGGACGAGGCCAGATCGACTCGAACTCTTCATCATGACGTCAACACCCGATGCGACTCCCGTGGACCTTGACAGGACTCCGGCCCGCGGAGAGCATGAAGTCCGGTCCGAGACATGATATTCCCGAACCAAGAGAGATTCACGATGCGAAAACGACAATTCTCGACGGCGCTGCTGTGTTGCCTGTGGCTCGGCGCGGCTCTTCCCGTGGTGCTGGCCGAAGAGCCCGGGTCAGGGCACGGCGAAGAGCATGCAGAGCAGCACCACCCGCATCACAGATTCGGCGTCGCGCTGTTCGTCGGCGCCACCCGCGCCCACGGCGAGAACGAATCCACGCTGGGGATCGAGTTCGGCTACAACATCAACCAGCGCTGGTCCGTCGGCGGCGTTTTCGAGCGCGCGGAGCGCGAGGCACACACGACGCTCATCCTGGCCGGCGTGGGCTTCAAGCCGTACCGCGGGCTTCGCCTACAGGCCGCAGCGGGGCGCAAGGACCCCGCCGGAGAAGAGCGCAACGTCGGACGGCTGGGGCTGGGGTACGAGTTCGAGCTGGGCAAGAAGAAGAACTGGGCCATCAAGCCCTACCTCGCCGAGGATTTCATCGAGGACGAGGAGGACGAGGAGGTCTTCGGCGTCTACGTCGGCTACCTGTTCTGAGACTGGGTCCGAGTTTTGCTGAATCCACACGCCCGGTCGGGACAAGTACACTCTCCAGTAAAAACTGGATCGGGGCGGCAGAATCGTCTGGTTCGACGATCAGGGTTATTCCGCGTGAACCGAGCGCGGGTCGACCCCGCGACGCCCGACCTGTTTCCTGCAATAGGGCGTGTTTCCGGGGAGAGAAAGAGCCTCGGACAGAGGTGTGATTCGGGAAGAAATGACGGTTCTCGGGGCTTTCTGATTGCAGCCCGGGCAATGCACCGCCACAGGACTGTGGCATGGCGGGATTGACAGATCGCCCGGATCCCTATAGCGTTCTGGCGGGTTCCCGGTCGCAACCAATCGTACAGAAACGACTTTTTTGCCGTGCCGAGGCCGATCGAAGTGTCATGCTTCGGCAGACCCTGACCCGCTAGTGGAGTCAAGGACCTGGAACCTGAAGGATGCTCCCCCGGGGAGCGAGGAGTTCGAGAGATGGGAACGAGATTGTATGTCGGTAACCTGCCCTTCAGCGCGGACGAGTCGGCGGTGCGGTCACTGTTCGAGCAGAACGATCGCACGGTCACGGACGTAAAGCTGATCACGGATCGTGAGACCGGTCGCCCGCGTGGCTTCGGTTTCGTCGAAATGGGCAGCAACGAGGAAGCCGACCAGGCCATCAGCGAGTTGAACGGTCGCGACTTCGAGGGACGGCAGTTGACCGTCAACGAAGCGCGTGAGCGTGGCGGCGGTGGCGGCGGCGGTCGCTTCTAGTCGACCGTCGATTTAAAGACGATCGTTAGAGCTGGGGCGTCCCGAACGGGACGCCCCTTTTTCGTTTGGAAAACTCTGGAATCAGACGATTCTCTCGGGTCCCTTCCTGAGAGACCCCGGAGGCAGCGCGATGCAAGATCAGGTCTTCACCACGGAGCAAAGACTTTGATCCGTGACCGCGTCCTGTATCGACTGCCGCTGGGTGCATGATGCGGCCGCCGCGCATCGAACCAGGGCCCGGGCAAGAGTCGGTCTGGGACTACCCCCGTCCTCCGCGTGCCGAGCGCGTGGCCGAGCGCATCCGTATCGTGTTCAACGGTGTCGAGGTGGCGAACAGCGTGCGAGCGTGGCGCGTGCTCGAGACGAGTCATGCTCCGACGTACTACTTCCCCGCGGAAGACGTGAGACGCGACCTCCTGAAGGAGTCGGGGCGACGCTCGTTCTGCGAGTGGAAGGGCCAGGCGGCCTACGTGACCCTTGGTGTCGGTGGCCGCGTCGCGGAGAACGTGGGCTGGTTCTACTCCGAGCCGACAGCCGCGTTTCACGAGCTGAAGAACCACCACGCGTTCTACGCCGGACCGATGGATGCCTGTTTCGTCGGGGACGAGAGGGTAACCCCGCAGCCCGGCGGCTTCTACGGCGGATGGGTCACGACGAGCCTGGCCGGGCCATTCAAGGGAGAGCGCGGGACGGAGTTCTGGTAGCGCTTCCCTCCGACCCCTCGCCGCTCGGCATCACTGCGATTGCTGACCGCAGCTGTTCTCTCCACGCACGAGGAAGTACGCCCCCGCGGGTCCCTCGGCCGACGGCGGAACGTCGAACGCGGTCTCGCTCACGGTGGCCACCGCGGAGAATGCCGTTGCGATCGGCGCGCCGGGCATCGGGCTTGCCAGGATGTCGTACTGCGACGCCGCGGAGTCGGCCGACCACTGAATCTGTGTGCCGGTCGTCCCGGCCTGCTCCACGCGAATATCGGACGCGCCGGGGACGGGAGGACAGAAGCTCGGCTGTCTCCACACCTCCTCACCGTCGAGCAGCGTCCACTGCACGACGGCGCCCCCGATCTGCGCGGTGGACACGCTGGTGATGTCCCTGTCGAGCACGATGATGTCGGCCCGCTTGCCGACCTCGATCGATCCCACCCGGTCTTCCTGTCGCATCAGGTAGGCAGGCTCGATCGTGTAGGCGCGGATCGCCGCGTCGATATGCGGCAAGCTCTGGGAGCCCATCGACAGCGCCGTCTGCATTCCGACGAACGGAGAGAGGTCACCGACGTCGTAGTCGCTGCTGAGCACGACCCGTGCGCCGGCGTCGTACAGCGTGCGCAATCGCTGGCCCTCCTGCGGGATGATGCCGGGCGCGAGATAGATGCCGTAGTAGAAGTTGAACAGTCCCGGCGACAGCAGCTGGAAATCGGCGATCACGCCGAGGTCGGCGAAACGAGGCACATCGACGGCCTCGACCAGACTGACGTGGGTCAGTCGGTGCCTTCCGTCGAATGCGCCGCCGTTGGCCAGATCGGCCGCCTCGATCGCATCCAGCGCCTCATGCACCCCACGGTCCCCGATGGCGTGGATATGCATATCGAACCCGGCGGCCTCGAGCTGCGTGACGTAGGTCGTCAACCTCGACTGCTGGAAGTAATTCAGCCCCAGGGGCCCGGCCAACGTTCCCGTGAAGAAGAACGGATCCGGCGCGTACGGTTGCTGGAGAGCCGCCGTCGTCGTGGAGAGCTCGCCGTCGGAGTACATCTTGACCTGCGAGAAGCGCAATCTCGACTGTGGATCGTCGGAGAACATCGCGATCAGATCGGCGATCTGCTGCGCGTCGTCCGTCTCGTACGGGTAGGCCCAGAGGCCCACGACCGCACGAACCGTCAGCGTTTCCTCGTCGCGGGCCCTCGTCCAGGCAGCGTCGTAGCCGCGGCGCCAGTAACAACGCGCGTCGGCCAGGGAGGTGATGCCGTTCTCGTTCGCCTGGGCCAGCCCCACGAGCAGTGCGTCGTAGTTCATCTGCTCCAGCGCGGGGTTGGGCAACAGCGCCAGGTCCATGACCATCTCGCCGGCGGCGTCGAGCAGAATTCCGTTGGGCTCGCCTGTACCCGCGACCTTGAGGATCCTGCCGCCGGGAGGGTCAGGCGTTGCCGCGTCGATGCCCGCCTCCGCCAGGGCCGCGCTGTTGACCCACACCGAGTGCGACGTCTCCTCCAGGATCGCGACCGGCTGATCCGGAACGGCCGCGTCCAGCGTGTCCTTCGGTACGACCCCGGCCTCGATCTCCTGATGTAGGTCGAAGATCGAGTGTCCGAATCCCAGCACCCAGTCCGTTCCGACCTGATTCGGGGCGCACTGCTGCAGGATCGGGATGTAGCTGTTCAGCGACTGGCCGGGCGGCAGGAAACACGTGCCGCCCGCGGCGTGAAAGGCCTCGAGGATGTGGACGTGGCTGTCGTGAATGCCCGGCATCGCCATACGACCGCCGAGATCCAGCGTCTGCGTGCGGGTCCCCTTGAACTCCAGCGCCGCAGTGTCGCTGCCGACGAACACGATCTCTCCGTCGCGAATCGCGATCGCCTGCGCGGTCGGCTGGGCGGAGTTCACGGTGTAGATGAAACCGTTGGCGATGATCAGGTCGGCGGGGACCTCCGCCGCCGGGGCCACGGAAGCCGCAAGCGCCGCCAGGGCGAAGGCAAACCGGACCCTCGAGAGCTTCACGCGTTTCTTCATGCCTCGGAATGTACGCCTAGTCGAGCGGATGGCCCTTCAGAAAGAAACCCAGCCCATGGCGCTCGATCGGCGTGAACGGCATCTGGCTCGTCATCTTCAGGTAGACGTTGGACTTCGTGCGGGGCTTCGCGCGGAACATCACGTTCTCGTTGCCCAGTTCGCGGTCGCCCCGGATCCACTCCAGCGACAGCAGCACGTCGTCCTCGACGACCAGGCCCAGCTCGCGCAGGTCGACCGTCAGCGTGCCGCGCTGCTGGGCCGCCTCGAGGATCACGTCCTCGCGCAGCAGCTTCTCGCCGACGGTCTTGCCGGAGAACTCGTAGAGGTTGACGCGGTAGAGAAACCTCTCTCCGCCGGTGTGCGCGATCGCGAAGTGCGCCGACTCGACGTACGTGCGGCCGTCGATCTCGATTCGGGCGCCGATCTCCGCGCCGAGCAACGCGCTGCCGAAGCCCATGCCGTAACCCCGGCCCTCGTACCGACGCCCGAACACGTCGGGATCTCCCGGCGGCTTCGCCTTGACCGAGACCTCTTCGCGAAACCCCAGGCCCAGGGGCGTCAACTCGATCTTCCCGTCCTCGGGTAGGCGTTCGGCGACGACGGACAGCGTCTCGTGACGGACGGCCGAGAAGACGACCGTCGCGCCCGGTTGCACGCGCTCCAGTGTGAATGCCCCGTCCTCTCCCGCGACGGTACCGACCCCCGCACGCGGTACGCCGACGTTGACGAACGGAATCGGAGCGCCGGTTTCGCCGGAAACGACGCGCCCACGGATCGTCGCGCTCTCCGCCACTGCCGTGACGCAGGCCAGCAGCAGAATCGAGAGAATGCTTGCAGTGCGTGCCGTTGTCGATGTCATATAGGGGGACTGTACCACTCAGATGCCCGGGAGAGCGCCATGTTCAAGGTGTGTTCCGCAGTTCTCGTCACCGCCCTCGCGGCGCTCGGCGCGTCCGCCCAGCCGGTCGTGATGAAACCCGGGGAGGCGCAGCGCAAGCTCGACTTCATGGTGGGCGAGTGGACGATCGCGTCGAAGATGTACATGCGCGACGAGGTGCACGGCGGAGAACACAGGTCCGAGATCCGCTGGTTGCCGGGCGGCGTGTGGCTCGAGCAGTCCACCGAGATGAAGGGCACGCCGATCGGCGACATGTTCGGCTCGGCGCGCATCGCATGGGACGACATCGCGGAGGAGTACGTGCGCACCTGGATCGACAACCAGAGTCACGTGACGATGGCGATGCGTGGATCCTTCGCCGACGACGGCACGCTGGAGTTCAGCGGGTCGTTCGAGTGGATCGACGGCAGCACGTTTCACCAGCGTCTGACGATCCATCGGGAGAGCGACGGCTGGTCGATGAAGGGCTACATGGGTCAGGACCCCGAAGCCCTGCGACTGAACCACGAGGGTCGCGCCACGAAGCCGGCCGCCAAGAGCGGGAACGCTCCTTAGCGCGGCGTGCGAGTGCATCGGCGGCTAGGGCTGCGCCGCCGCCTGCACCAAGCCGGCCGCGACCTCGAGCGCGCGATCGAGCTGCGGGTCGACGCCGCCGGAATACTCGACCTCGAACGGCACGACCACGTCCGGCTCGACACCCCGGCCCTCGAGCCGCACGCCGTCGACCAGGATGTCGGACACGGCGAGGTACAGCAGGTCGTCGTTCGACAGGCGGAACAACCGGCCGGCCGTCACCGCCCCGGCGGTGCGCGAGCCCACGACGGGGCCGATGTCCAGCGTACGAAAGCCGTGGGCCAGCACCTCCTTGCCGCTGCGCGTTCCGCCGTTGACGAGCAGCACGACCGGCTTGCGCCACTGCGTGTCGTGCGTGCCCCACTCGGCGCCGCGGGCGCGTGACTGCAGCACGGGCACGTTCGGATTGAACAGGTTGAGGTAGCGCGGGCTGGCGCCGCCCCAGCCGTCGCGGATGTCGAGCACCAGCGCGTCCGTCCCGGCGAGCGCCTCCGTGCGCAGCTGCTGCTCCAGCTCGCGCTGGTACTGTTCGCCCGCGTAGGACCAGACGCGCACGTAGGCCACGCCGGCCCCGTCGCGGCGATAGACCCGGGCGCTCGCACGTACGGAGTCCAGGAACATCCGCCCCGGCTGCAGCATCTGCGGCGTCAGCTCGATGGTGCTGCGACCGTTGCCCGCCGCGGTGCGTCGGACGGTGACCCGCACCGTACGGCCCGCCTTGCCGCGAAAGCTGGCGACCCGGCGAAACGGCTCGTCGTCCACCGCGAGGACCTCGTCGCCGACCGCGATCGTCGAGCGGCTGGCGGGCGTGCCGTGGATCTTGCCGATGACGAAGTGCCTGCCGTCGCGCTCACGCGTGATCAGGCCGATGCCGGGATACGTGACGACTCCATCGGGCGGCATCAGCTCCTGTATCCAGTCGCGGAAGGCGAACGCGAACAGATCGAGCAGCTGATAGTACTCGGGCGCGTCCGGTGTGAAATGGTGTGTGTGCGACGTCTCCAGTCGGGCCAGCATGCCGTTGATCAGCGCCGTGCGTTCGGCCGTCGTCGCGACGTCCGCGGCGAGGGCGATGTGCTCGTCCCGTACCGCGTTCCAGTCCAGACCACGGAGTTCGGCGTCGAGAAAATGCTGTTGGACCAGGCCCGCGACCTCGCGGACGATTCCCGCGGCGCCGGCGGCCGCGCCCGGCCTCGCCTGCGACGGCGTACAGTCAGCCGCGAGCACCTCGCCGAACCACTCGCGATGGGACTGCACGCGGATGAAAAAATCCAGGCTGCCGTACATCCCGTAGCGCATCCCCTTCGGGGTCTGCCCGACCGAGCCGATGCCCACCACGCGCAGCTTTCCGTCCTTCTCCAGCAGAATCGGGGTGCCGCTGTCGCCGGGGCCGCTGATGCCCTCGGCCTCCAGCGCGCCGTCGTCCGGCGCGTCCAGCCGCACGGCCAGCCGGTCGTTCTCCAGGATGTGAATCGCGTTCTCCGCGACTCGCAGCTTTCCGTCGTTGCCGACGACCGCCTGCTTGCCGTCGCCGTGGTCCCCGCGCCCGGCCATCCACACGACGGCGCCCTGGACCAGCCCGTCGTCGAAGTCGAGCTCCAGCGGCTCGACGCGTTGCACGGGTTGCGCGAGCCGCATCAACGCGATGTCGTGTCGCCCCGCGCGCGCGTCGGGATGCGAGAACACTTCCTCGATGCGGTACTCCACACCGCCGAACACGACACGCAATTGCCCGAGCGAGGCCCCGGTCGCGACGTGATCCGCCGTCAACACCCAGCGCGGCGCGACGAGCACACCCTCTCCGTCGGGCAGCACCTTGCACACGGCGCGGAAGCGCTTCGCCTCCTCGGTGGTCGCCACCGCGTCGCGATCGTGGCGCACGACGATGGCGTCGGCCGCGCCGCCGAGCAGGCTGCCGAGCGCCAGCGCGATACAGGCGATGCGCGTCCTCAACGCAGCTGCTCCGACAGCGTCCGACCCAGCACCTCGGCGATCGGCATGTCCATGTTGGCCAGGACGACGACCATCAGGCCGCCCTCGATCCAGGCCACCGCGCTGAGCCCCGGTCCGCCGCCGGCCAGCACCATCGCGCCGTCGTCCCACTCGCCGGCCATCCAGTTGGCGTCGCCCTCGAGGATCTTCCCCTTCAGCATCGCGTCATAGAAGCGGTACAGGTCGCGCGCCGTCGAGTAGCTCTTGCCCCACGGTCCGCCCTTCGCCGGCTCGAGATAGATGTTCTTGATCGGCTGCTCCACGCGGCCCTCGGGTCCGTGATGCGTGTAGCCCAGCGCGACATTCGGGACGACGGCGTCCGTCTCGAAGAAGCCCGACGCGGCCATCCCGGCCGGTTCGAAGATCCGCGCCTCGACGTAGGCCGGATAGCTCATGCCGGACCGCGCCTCGATAATCGCGCCGAGCACGGTGTAGCCGTAGTTGGAGTAGCGCTCGCGCTCGCCGGGCTTGCCCAGCAACGGCTTCGGGCCCCAGATCGGGATGTAGTCCTCGATCTCGCGCAGCTTCGACATCGGCGTCTCGAAGTACTCGTCGGTGAAGTAGTCGCCTAGGCCCGAGCGATGATCCAGCAGTTGCTGGATCGTCACCCGATCGCGCACGTCTTTGTTCGGATAGTCCGGCAGGTGCTTGCCGACCGCGTCGTCGAGTTTCAGCTTGCCCTCGGCGGCCAGCTGCATGACGGCGACGCGCGTGTAGTCCTTGTTGCACGACCCGACGTCGAACCGGGTGTCGACGTTGTTCGGCACCGCGAATTCGCGCGACGCGAGGCCGTACGCGCCCTCGAACAGAACGCCGTCCTTCTTCGCGATCAACACCGCGCCCGAGAAGTACCCGTCGGAGGCCAGTTGACTCAGGTACGAGTCCAGCTCGGGCTTGCGTGACTTCCAGTCATCGGAGAAGTCCATCGTCGGGATCCCGGGGTCGTCTTCGCCGTCGCCGCCGCCACCGCCTCCGAGGCCGATCTGCCGGATCTGATCCGGCGCGTCCTCGTGGAACTCGAAGCTGAGCCGGATCCGCCCCTCGACACGGTCCGAGTTGCAGCCGACCATCAGCCGCCCCGGCCCCTCGACCATCACGCCGTAGGGCTCGAGCTTCCCCAGCTCGTCGAGCATGCGCCGAAAGCCCGGCTGCCAGTCTGCGACCTCGGAACGCTTGAAGTGCTTTGCCCGCACCTTGGCCATCTCGTCCACGTCGGCCGTGTTGTGGGCCGCGATCCAGGCCATGGCGATCGCCTCCTGCTCGCGCTCGATCTCCGCATCGGATGCGAGAACGGCGCCGGCGGTGACGAGCAGCAGGGTGGCAAGTACGACGAAGCGTCGGTTTTTTTTCATGAGCATCGGGGCCTCCTTTTCACACCCCACACCGTAGCCGGCGGTCGTGAAGATCCTACCCGGACTCTCTTCATCCGCTCTTCACGACTCGCTGGTACCCTGATCCACAGGATGACCGAACGAATTCTCGTCGTCGAGGACGACCGGCCGACCGCCGAGACGATCCGCCTGTATCTCGAGAACGACGGCTTCGGCGTGGACTGCGCCGAGGACGGCGTGCGCGGGTTGGAGCTGGCGGTCGGCGGCGACTATTGCCTGGTCGTGCTGGACCTGATGCTGCCGCGCCTTGCGGGCGCGGAGGTCTGCCGGGCGCTGCGCAAGCAGAGCGGCGTGCCGATCATCATGCTGACCGCGCGCAGCACCGAGGAGGACCGGATCCAGGGACTCGAGCTGGGTGCGGACGACTACGTCTGCAAGCCGTTCAGCCCACGCGAGCTGGTCGTGCGCGTGCGCGCCGTGCTGCGCCGGGGCGAGCACCCCGAGCTGGGTGGGCGCGAGCGGCTGTTCTTCGACGGCCTGACGCTCGACCTGGCGCGGAGGCGCGTCGAGGTCGACGGAAACGAGGTCGGGCTGACGCCGACCGAGTTCAACTTGCTGGCGGCGCTCGCGCGGTCGCCGGGACGCCTGTTCGACCGTGACGCGCTCGCCGAGCGCGCGTTCGGGCCGGACTTCACCGGGCTCGGCCGCACCGTCGACGCCCACGTGATGAACCTGCGCAAGAAGATCGAGCCCGATCGTTCGGATCCGAAGTTCGTGCAAACCGTCTTCGGCCAGGGCTATCGCTTCGGCGGAGAGCCGCGCTGATGCGCAGCCTGCGCTGGCGGCTGGTGACCGCCATCACGCTGATCACCTTCGGCGCGTCGGTCGTCGTCGGCATCGCGCTGGGGCGGTTCACCGAGCGTGAGTTCCGCCAGTTCCTCGAGGTCGAGATGCAGGTCGAGTCGATCGAGATGCCAGACGTGACGCCGGTCGTCGAGCGCTTCGGCGCGGGCGATCTGACCGAAGCGCGCAACGAACTGGCCCGCGTCGCCACCGCGATCGGGGAGCGGCTGCTGCTGTTCTCGACCGCGGGCGAGCTGCTGGCCGACAGCGACCCCGCCGGAGACTCGCCCACATACGTCGAGGGCGAACTGGAGCTGGTCCGCTGGCGAGAGGACCGTGGAAACAGCGCGGAGGAGCGAGTGCGACTGCGCGGCGCAGCGACGCTCGCCGGGCCGGACGGCGACGTTGGAATCCTCTTCGTCGTGCCGCGCGTCGAGAGTGCCGCAGATTCACGACCGGAGGTCGGCTTCACGCGCCGGGTCGGACGTGCACGCCTCATCGGCATCGCGGTCGCGACGTTGCTGGCGCTGGGCGTCGGCTGGTTGCTCTCGCGACAGATCCTCGAGCCGGTCGGCAACCTGACCGGCGCCGCGCGCCGGCTCGCCGCGGGCGACCTGACGCAACGCGTCGAGGTGCGCAGCCGCGACGAGATCGCGCAGCTCGCCGAGTCGTTCAACTCCATGGCGGCCTCGCTCGAGCGCCAGGAGACGGCGCGGCGCAACATGGTCGGCGACGTCGCGCACGAGCTGCGCACTCCGCTGACGCACCTGCGCTGCAAGCTCGAATCGGTGCAGGACGGTCTGGCTACCGCGGACACGAAACTGGTCGACGCGCTCCACGGAGAGATCGTCCACCTGTCGCGGCTGGTGGACGACCTGCAGGAGCTGGCGCTGGCCGAGGCGGGTCGGCTTCCGCTACATCCGACGCTCGCCGATCCCGGCGAGGTCGTGGCGCGCGTGGTCGCGGCGCTTCCCGCGGGAGACGACCGGCCGCAGGTCACCCTGAGCGGCGCGGAAGACCTGCCGCGGGTCTCGATCGACGTCGACCGCTTTCGTCAGGTGCTGCGCAACCTGCTCGAGAACGCGATGCGGCACGGCAAGCCGGACGGCCGCGTGAAGGTGTACGCCGCGCGCGAGGCCGATGCACTGCGTTTCACCGTCGAGGACGACGGCCCCGGAATCGCTGCGGGGCACGAAGAGCGCATCTTCGACCGCTTCCACCGCACCGATCCGTCACGCGACCGCTCGACCGGCGGCGCCGGCCTCGGCCTGGCGATCTCGCGGCAGCTCGTGCTGGCCTGGGGCGGAGAGATGGGCGTGAAGAACGCTGCGGGACGCGGCGCGAAGTTCTGGTTCTCGGTGCCCGTTTGAACACGTCCCGCACCACCGCGTGGCTGCAGACCTGGGCCGACGTCTGGGGCGTGCCGGATCTACCCGATCGCCTCCGCGTCGAGTACGCCCCTCGGTTGCGTCGCTCTCTGGGACGCTGCACGCCTGCCACCGGGCACATCCGGCTGCACCCCGCGCTGCGCGACGCCGGCATTTCCCTGTTGAAGGAAGTCCTGTGCCACGAGGCGGCGCACGCCGCGGTCTACCTGTTGTACGGCGCGGGTCGGCGACCCCACGGCGTCGAATGGGCTCGTCTGATGCGCGCCGCCGGGTTCGAGCCGCGCGCTCGCGTGGACGAGGCGGATCTACCGGACGTCGTTCGAAAGGCCTCGCAGCCTCGTCGCCTCTATCGTCACCGATGTCCCGTGTGTGGGACACAGCGCACCGCCCGGCGCGTGGTGCGTCGCTGGCGTTGTCGGCGATGCCTGGAAGCCGGGCTTGACGGTCTACTGTCGATCACGACGTTGCTATCGAGAACGTCGGAGATGCACTGAGCGCAGTGTGGGCCGGGCCGGTGCTTCGATCAGTGGCGGTGCGGCTCGGCGGCGGGTGCGACCAGGCCCGGGAAGCGGTTCGGCGCGTACTTGGCGTGGCAGTTCACGCAGAGGTCGAGCATACGATGGACGTAGAAGTTCACCAGCTCGGCGTCGTGGGCCGTCGCCGCGTGCGCGAGCTTGCCGGACGTGCGGTGGAATGCGTGGTCCATCTCGAGGAAGCCCGCGGGGAGCTTGTCGTGCAGCTCCGCGGCGTCCTTCTCCGTCAGCTTCTGCTTGATGATGAAGCTCTGCTCGATCTTGTGCGCCGTCTTCGCGACGGAGCTCCAGTCTCCGATCGAGATCGCGGAGGCCAGATCGCCCATGCCGCCGTCGATCAGGCGCATCTCCTCGTTGAGCAGGGCGCGGAGCTTCGGCGACAGCGCCGCCGCGGGGTCCTGCGGTTTCTCCGCGACCTTGTCGTGAGCGTGGTCGTGGTCATGGTCGTGCTGGGCGTAGGCGGCCGGCGCCATCAGCAGGGCGGCGCAGCAGCAGACGATCAGCGTGGTTCGGCGTGTTCCCGGCATGGCTGCTCCTTGATACGACTCTGAGAAAGAGATCTTAGCCGAAACGAGAGCGCTGCGTCCGGGTCTCGACGTGCACGGATCCGCGCTGCCAATACAATGGGCGCCCTGAGTCCGCGTCGAGGAGACAAGTCCGCATGACCGTCGACCAAGGAATCCTGTTCGCCCTGATCGTCGGGATCTTCGCCCTGCTGATCTGGGGCAAGTTCCGCTACGACGTGGTCGCGTTCAGTGCGCTGATCGTGGCCTACGTGGCGGGCGTGGTCCCGAAGGAGCAGGTCTTCACCGGCTTCGGTCATCCGGCGGTCGTCATCATCGCGCTGGTGCTCGTCGCCAGCCGCGGACTGTCGCGCTCGGGCGCGATCGAGCTGCTGGCGCGCCGCGTGATCAAGGCGTCGCGCGGGCTGCAGGCGCACATCGGCATCGTGGCCGCGGTGTCCGCCGCGCTGTCCAGCGTGATGAACAACGTCGCCGCGCTGGCGCTGCTGATGCCGCTGGACATCCAGACGGCCCAGCGCGCGAAGCGCAGCCCGGCGCTGACGCTGATGCCGCTGTCGTTCGCCTCGATCCTGGGCGGCATGGTCACGCTGATCGGCACGCCGCCGAACATCGTCGTCGCCACGTTCCGCGCCGGCGCGATCGGCGAGCCGTACAGCATGCTCGACTTCGCTCCCGTCGGCGGCGTGGTCGCGCTGGTCGGGATCGTATTCATCACGACGATCGGATGGCGGTTGATTCCACACGAACGAACCCGGCACGACGCCGCCAAGGAGCTGGAAGACGTCGGGGACTTCGTCGCGGAGCTCGTCGTTCCGGAGACGTCCTCCGCGGTCGACAAGACCCTGCGAGAGCTCGAGCCCGCGGCCGAGGAGTGCGACGTCGCGCTGCTGGGCATCGTGCGCCGCGGTAAGCGCCTCCCCGGCACGGCGCGTAGCGAAGAGCTGCGCAAGAACGACCTCGTGGTCCTCGAGGGCAGTCCGGAGGAGATCGATCGTTTCGTCGGCGCGACCGGCCTGGGCTACGTCGGCTCGGACAAACGCAGCGGACTCGCGGCAGCGACGATCGCGGTCATCGAGGCGGTCGTCCCGCAGGGTGCTCGCATCGAGGGGCGCTCGGCGATGGATATCCGCCTGCTGAGCCGACAGGGCGTGACGCTGCTGGGCATCTCGCGTCAGGGGCGGCGATTCCGCGACCGGGTGCGCAAGGTCGAGGTCCGGGCGGGGGACATCCTGCTGCTCCTGGGAACCGAGGAGCAACTGCCGGACGTGGTCAACTGGCTCGGCTGCCACTCCCTCGCCCGGGGCAAGTCGGACGTCGCCCAGCGCAACAAGGCCTGGCTGGCGGCCGGCGTGTTCGCGGCTGCGATCGCGGCCGCCAGCCTGGGACTGCTGTACCTGCCGCTGGCGCTGGGCGCCGTCGTCGTGGCCTACGTGTTGTTGCGCATCGTCTCGCTGTCCGACGTGTACGACTCCGTCGAGTGGCCGGTGATCGTGCTGGTCGGCGCGATGATCCCGATCGGTGCCGCGCTCGAGGCCAGCGGCGGGACGGCGCTGATCGCCGAGTCGATCGTGCGCTGGACGCAGGGGCTGCCCGCCATCGCCGTGCTGACGATCCTGATGGTCGTGACGATGACGCTGTCCGACGTGCTGAACAACGTGGCGACCGCCGTGATCGCGGCGCCCGTCGGACTGGACATCGCGGCGCGGCTCGGCGCCAACCCCGACTCGTTCCTGATGGCCGTCGCCGTCGGCGCGTCGTGCGCCTTCCTCACGCCGATCGGGCACAAGAACAACATGATCATCCTCGGCCCGGGCGGGTACGAGTTCGGCGACTACTGGCGCATGGGGTTGCCGCTGGAGGCCCTGGTCGTCGCCGTCAGCGTACCGATGATCGCCCTCGTCTGGCCGCTCTGACCCACGGATGGGCCGTTGCCCCTGCTCGGAGAGAGCACGGGAGTCCGGCGGTCCTGTTCCGATCGAAAAGCCCGCTCGCCTCCGGGGCAAGAACGCCGTAGGATCTTTTTCGGAATGGGGAGGATGTTGTCGATGAAACGGATCGTTGCTTTTCTGTCGATCGTCGTCGCGGCCGGAGCTGCCGCCCAGGCCGGTCAGGTGCTGAGCTTCGCCGAGCTCGAGGCGGTGTTGACCGATCAACTGATCGTCGAGGACTTCGAGGGGCTGAGCCTCCACGGCGGCAGCACGTACCCCGCGCCGAACCCCCTGCACGACGGCAACGTCGGCTGGGGCATGGAGCCCGGCGTGACCTACGCCGCGGACGACACGCTGCGCTACCGCAATCCATCGGACGACATCGTCCTCGAGGCGACGGGTCCGGCGCCGAACGAGATGACGCTGACCTTCGACGAGCCTCAGTCCGCGGTCGGCTTCTCGCTGGGCGCCGGCGGCCAGTCGGCGACCGTCGTCTTCTACTCCGACGCGACGGTGCTGGCCTCCATCGATACTCCCGCCGCGTTCGTCGGCTGGCACGCCTTTGCCGGGATCACGTCGGTCAGCATCGGCGCCGACGCGACCATCACGATCGACGACCTCGGCTGGGGCGCGCACGAGGTCGGTACGATTCCCTTGCCCGCCCCCGACGGTCGCGACCAGAGCGTGCCCATGCTGGCGACGAAGCTGACGCCTGAGGGCGACGAGCTGTTCACGACCTGGGACGTCGCATCCTGTCCCTCGGCGGACTACAACTTGATCTACGGCCGGCTGTCCGATGTCGCGACCTACACGCTCGCCGGCGCCGAGTGCGGCACCGGCTCGGGCGGAACGATCGAGTGGGTGCCCGCGATCTCCGACGACCTGTTCTTCCTGCTGGTCGGGATCGACGACGCGGGCGAGGCCGAGAGCGGCTGGGGCGTCGACTCGGTCGGTGCAGAGCGCAACGGAACGACGCCGTCCGGGCAGTGCGGTGTGACCGACAAGGATCTGTTCGGCGTTTGCCCTTAGAACGCGCGGAGCACGCGATTTTCAGCGAATCGCGAAAGCTTCCAGTCCAAACTCTCGACATACCGTCGAGAAGCAGTCGCATGCCGCCGAGCGTCGGGCGTGATCTCCGAGGACTCGGGTCCGAGTTGAGGAGAGCCCTCACGACAACTCCGGACACTCTGTTGCCGCGGATCACCCGCCGGTTTCCAATCTGAACATCAACTTAGAAGAACACTTAGGAGGAGGAGCGCAAGGCTGTGTCTACACCGCGCGAATTCGGTCATCCGGATGGACCGTCGCCACGAAGATCCTCCACGGGACTACGTGAAGAACGGGATCGTTGTCGGGGAATGATCAGTCAGGCCCGAGCAACTCGGCGGGTGGCTCTCTGCCACAAACTATGTTTGACAGAAGAAACGTAGCCTTCTTGGCGCACTATTGTGGCGGTAGCGGCGACGACGCAAGCGGCCATTGCGCGAGGCCGGCTCTCCAGCATCCGCGACCACGCAAGGGAGTACCGGCCGGAACAACGGCATGGATCTGCCTTCACGTATCTCGGCGCGTCATCGGCCTGTAGCCATTGCTACTTGGCAACGGGCTCGCAACGAGTATGATGCTCCCGTTGATGAGGATGGAGCTAGTGTCGGGCGATTCACCTGCGAAGTCGGGAGTGTCCTTTCTGCGCTGGGCTGGCAGCAAGCGCCAAGTGATTCCTGTGCTACGGAAGTACTGGCTGCCGCACTACGATCGATACGTCGAGCCGTTTGCTGGGTCCTGCTCGCTATTTTTTGCAATTCGTCCCGAAAAGGCACTGTTGGCGGACAAGAACCCATCCAACCGATTGCGACCACGGCGAGACCGGTTGTCGCCCGTGCTGCCTCGCTCGCTCTCAAGGAGCCGAAGCGCTCAGCGACTGGGCTCTTGTGTGAACCGTGGGATCAACGGGTTGTGTCGGGTTGACCGCGGCGGAAATGACTCCCGCTTGGGTCCACAGCTGGGCACACTTTTCTAGGTAGCTATGGAGTTTGCCCTGAGCCTGAGCGGTGCCCAGTTGTTCTTCTTGTTTGTCCCATCCATACAGCTCATCAGTCATCATTATCTCGGCTACTTCTGGGGATGTCATCTGCCACCGCCTCGCAACTAGACCGTTGGACCAGCGCGGGTTTGCAAGCCAGTATTCGTTGGCTTCGATCAAAGCGGCGACGAGCTTGACAGCCTCGTCTTCTCGCGTGTCGAGGAAGGTACGGGAGAGAAACAACGTGTCAGCGAGTATGGGCTCCACCTCCGCACTCGAGACTAGCCCGGATTATTCATGACCCCGCTCAGCATACGTAGTTCGGTTGACGAGCCGTGC
>JAAELQ010000172.1 GCA_024226515.1 bacterium | reverse complement strand
GCTTCTCCTTGGTGATGTTGACGTCGAGGTCGTTGGTGCGCGCGTGCTCGCCGACGATCATGCCCTCGTAGACCTCGGCTCCGGGACCGACCAGCAAGGTACCGCGCGGCTGCAGGTGCTCGACAGCGTGGCCGGTGACCTTGCCGGTGCGGTCGGCGATCAGCGAGCCGGTGGAGCGGTGGGGGATGTCGCCGTGCCAGGGCTCGAAGCCCTCGAAGAGGTGGTGCATGATGCCGGTGCCACGGGTGTCGGTCAGGAGCTCGGTGCGGAAGCCGATCAGGCCGCGCGACGGCACCTTGAACTCGATCCGTACCCGGCCCGAGCCGTAGTTGACCAGCTTGAGCATGTGCCCCTTGCGCGGCGCCAGTTTCTGGGTGACGACGCCGATGTGCTCCTCGGGACAGTCGATGACCAGCAGCTCGACCGGCTCGTGGAGCTTGCCGCCGACTTCGCGGGTGACCACGTCCGGCTTGCCCGCGGTCAGCTCGTAGCCCTCGCGCCGCATCATCTCGATCAGGATCGCCAGCTGCAACTCGCCGCGGCCCGAGACCTGGAAAGTGTCGGACGACGCGGTCGGCTCGACGCGGATCGAGACGTTGCTCAGCGTCTCTTTTTCTAGCCGTTCCTTGAGCTTGCGCGAGGTCAGATACTTGCCGTCGCGGCCGGCGAACGGCGAGTCGTTGACCCCGAAGGCCATGGTGATGGTCGGCTCGTCGACGTGGACCGGGGGCAGCGGACGGGGGTCCTCGGGCG
>JAAELQ010000171.1 GCA_024226515.1 bacterium | reverse complement strand
GCGTGCAGCGCCCGCAGAACACCCTCGGCCGAACGCTCGGGGACGTAGATCCAGGTCTCGGAAAACTCGCACGGCCAGTAGTCCTTGGCCGGCTTCGACCGGGCTCCGTGGTGAAAGTCCGTTAAGAGTGAATGAGTTCGCGTTTGACGGGGCCCCTCCCAGCCCTTATATTGGTTGGCTGAGGGGCCCGAAGGGTTTTGATGAGTAAATTTGCCCGAAAGCTTGGGTTTTCACTGGTTTTCGCCCTGGGTCTCACCGGGGCGTGGACGGCTGACGCCGGCGCCCGGGCCCCGTTCCCCGAGATCCGGCCCGCCACCCGGGCCGCGGCTGCGGCTCAGTTGCACGCCGAGCTCGGGCACGACGGAGCCTGCCTGACGGTCGGCGTCGACAGCATCCGCCGCATGCGCCAGCCGCGTACCGCGACGACCCGCCGCGCCACGACCGTCCTGCAGAGCCGCCGCGCTCTGCCCGGCGAGCGCAGCCTCGAGGCCCACGGGATCCTCTTTCGTTTCGAGACCGTGCCGGCGATTCCCGAGCTTCCGCAGCCGACTCCCGCCGCGGTCGACGCCGCGATCGACGGGATCGGTGCTGCGCGCAAGCTGCTGGTCGACACCCTGGAACTGCCCGACGCGGAGATCGGCGAGGTTCTGCTGACCGAGCTCGGCGACCGGGTCGACGGATACGTCGTGCCGGCGTTCGCCTACGCGCACCACGGCTTCCAGCGCATCGTGCTGGACGTCACTCCCCGCTCCGGTGCGGCCGGCGCCCGTCGGGCGGCGGCGCATCAGTTTTCGCACGCGGTCGTCCACGCGCTGAGCCCCGGGCTCCCGGTCGAGTGGGCCGAGGCGTTCGCGACGTGGGTCGCGCAGACCGTCGAGGGACAACCCGACGAGTTCACGCTGGCCGGCTACGACGATCGACTGGAACACATGCACCTCGGGCTGTTCGAGCCCGGACTTCGATTCGCGGCGGGCAACGGCCTGTGGTTCACGTTCCTCGAGCAGGACTACGGCATGCCCGCGATCCGCCTGACCCTCGAAGAGCTGGCCAAGGGCACCGACGCCGCCACGGCGCTGGACCTCGCGATCCGGCGCGTCTCGACCGACGACCTGGCGACCGCGCTGCGCGAGTTCCACGTCTGGAACCTGCTCGTCGGACCGCGTGCGGACCGGCGTCACTTCCCGTTCGCCGCACAGCTTGACGGCCCGTGGTTCGCCTCGGACGACGTCGGCCTCCCGGCCCTGTCGGTGCAGTCGAACGCTGCCGTCGGCCCGTTCGGCGCCGCACACGTGCTGCTGCGCCCCGAGGCTCAGGACGGCGGCATGACGATCCAGTTCGAGGGCGACTTCGCGGCCGAGTGGGCCTGCGACGTCCTGCTGGTCTCGGACAGCGGCGAGCAGCGCCGCGTCCCCGTCGACGTGTCTCCGGAAGGTCGGGGCGGCGTGACGGTTCCGCTGGACGGCCTGAAAGAGGCCGTACTGCTCGTGCGTCACCTGGGCGGTGGCGAGGGTCCGCAGCGCTACACCTACGCCGTGGATCACGAGAAGGCCTACCCGTTCGAGCTCGCGTCGCTCGAGGCGTTCAACTTCGACGAGCGGGACGCCAGCGTCATCGTGCAGTGGGAGACGCTCGCCGAGCGGGACCTGATCGGGTTCAATGTGCTGCGTTACCGCGACCCTGCCGGACCGGCGACCACGATCAACCCGATCTGGATCCCGGCGCTGGGCGATCTCGCGCAGCCGACGGCGTACCACTTCCTCGACGAGACCGCCGAGACCGGAGTGTCGTACACCTACCGGATCCAGGGCATCACACGCGACGGCCTGGCCGGGCTCTCGGAGCCGGTCTCGCTCGCACTTGCCCCGCGCCGCTAGCGGCCTGCCCCGACACACCCTCCGATTCCGGCCCCTGCGGGGTGGCACCCTGGCCCGGGCTGCGTTCTACTGATCGCGAAACGCGCGCCGGTGCGCGCGCCTTCGGAGACCGCCGTGGATCAAACGAGCCCCGAGACCAGCCTGCGCGACGCGATCCGTCGCGCCGCCGCCAGAGCACTCGAACTCGAGCCCGAGTCGGTGCCCCTGACCTATCCCCCGAAGCCCGAGTTGGGCGACCTCGCGACCCCGGTCTGCTTCGAGTTGGCGCGGGTCGCGCGCCGCGCACCACGCGACCTGGCCCAGGCGATCGTCGGGGCGTTCGAGCCCGGCAACGGCATCGCTCGCGTCGAGGTCGCGGGGGGCGGCTACATCAATGCGTTCCTCGAGCGCGGCGATGTGCTGCGGCGGCTGCTGGCCGACGAGGAGGAGGCGGCGCCCGAGGCGGACGGAGCGAAGATCATCGTCGAGCACACGAACATCAACCCCAACAAGGCCGCGCACATCGGTCACCTGCGCAACGCCGTGCTGGGCGACACGCTCGTGCGCTTCCAGCGGCGACTCGGCCGTCCGGTCGAGGTGCAAAACTACATCGACGACACCGGGGTGCAGGTCGCGGACCTCGTCGTGGGCTTTCGCGTGCTGCGCGGCCTCGAGCTGGACGACGTGCGACAGCGCTACTCCGCCTCCGCGCTGCGCGAGCGCAACGAACGCTTCGACTACGTGGCGTGGGACCTGTATGCCGAGGTCGGGCGACACTACGCCGACGACGAGGCCCGGCTGACGCAACGCGCCGAGACGCTGCACGCCATGGAACAGGGGGACAACCCGGTCGCCGAGCTGGCCGCCTTCGTCGCCCACCGAATGGTGCAGCACCATCTGACGACGATGCACCGATTGGGCATCCGCTACGACGTGCTGACGCACGAGAGCGACATCTTACGGCTTCGCTTCTGGGACCAGGCGTTCGAGCAGCTGAAGAGCGCGGGCGCGATTCACGAGGCCGCCGAGGGCAAGAACGCCGGCTGCTGGGTGATGGACCTGCCCGGGGTCGACGAGGGCGCCGGCGAGGATCAGAAGGTGATCGTGCGCTCGAACGGCACGGTGACCTACGTCGGCAAGGACATCGCGTATCAGATGTGGAAGTTCGGCCTACTGGGGCGCGACTTCCGCTACCGTCGCTTCGACTGGTCGCCGCAGGACGCGCTGTACGACATCTGGACGACGTGCAGCGACGACAACGAGGGCGACGCGCCCTCGTTCGGCGAGGGGCAGCGCGTCTACAACGTGATCGACGTCCGCCAGTCGTACCTGCAACGCGTCGTGACCGAGGGGCTGCGCAGCCTGGGCCACGATTCCGAGGCGGAGCGGTCGGTGCACTTCTCCTACGAGATGGTTGCGCTGACACCCGCGGCCGTGGCCGCGATGCTGCCCGGTCACGAGTTGACCGAAGAGGACCGCGGCAAGGCGTTCGTCGAGATGTCGGGACGCAAGGGGCTCGGCGTGCGCGCCGACGACCTGATCGACACGTTGATCGAGCGCGCCGAGGCCGAGGTGCGCAAGCGGCAGACCGACGTCGACGACGACTCGGTGCGCGAGACGGCGCGGCGCATCGCGGTCGGCGCCCTGCGTTACTACATGCTGCGCTACACCAAGAACCGCGTCGTCGCGTTCGATCTCGACGCGGCGCTGGCCTTCGAGGGCGAGACCGGGCCGTATCTCCAGTACTCCGTCGTGCGCGCGCGCAACATCCTGAGCAAGACCGCCGAGCGGCACGGCGCCGATTCGACGACGCGTGAACGGCTGATCGCCGGCCTCGACCTCGAAGCGCTGCCACCCGAGACGCTCGGCGACCACTGGGGCCTGGTGCAGGCGGTGTTGCGCAGCCCGGCGACGGTGCGCCAGGCGGTCGAGTCGCTGGAACTGGCCACGGTGGCCAAGCACGCCTACGTGCTGGCGCAGAAGTTCAACTCCTTCTACCACAGCTATCACGTGGCTGCGGAGAAGAACGAGGCCGTGCGCACGACGCGCGCGGCGATCGTCGCCGCCTATCACGACGGCATGGTGCAGTTGCTGGACCTGATGGGCATCTCGGTGCCCGAGCGTATGTGAGCGTGGTACTCTTGCGGTCGACGTCGCACCGTCGCGCGCACTCGATGAAGAACGCCACCATCGCCTGCCTGCTAGTCGGCCTCGCGGCCACGGTCGCATTTGCCGAGGTCCCCACGCTGCCCTTCGACCAGGTCGAACGCGGCATGCGGGGACAGGGGCGCACCGTCTTCTCCGGCACCGAGATCAGCACGTTCGAGGTCGAGATCCTCGGGAAGCTGCCGGACATCGGCCCCGACCAGAACCTGATCCTCGCCCGCTGCTCGGGCGGGCCGCTGGAGCACACCGGTGTGCTCGCGGGTATGAGCGGCAGCCCGGTCACGATCGACGGCAAGCTCGTCGGGGCCGTGGCCTACGCGTGGGGCTTCTCCAAGGATGCGATCGCCGGGATCACCCCGATCGCCGAGATGCTGCGACTGACGGGCCTCGACGGCGACGCGACGCGCGGCGCGGCCGCGGTGCGGCCGGACCTGTCGCAGCTCGGGCGCATCACCGCGACCGTCGATTTCGGCGCGTTCTTCGAGCGGCAACTCGAGTCCCTCGTGGGCGGCTCCGGCGCGCCGGCCCCGGTCGCGCTGCCGCTGTCCGTCGCCGGATTCGGCGTCGGCGGGCTGGCTCGCGTGGCGCCCACGCTGGAGCGCGCGGGCATGATCCCCATGCAGTCCGGGCGCGGCGGTGCGGCCGGCGCCCCGGCGCCCCCGCTCGAGCCGGGGTCGGCCGTGGGCCTGCAGCTGGTGCGCGGCGACGTGGAGTTGACGGCCACCGGCACCGTGACCTGGGTCGAGCAGGACGGCGTGCTCGCGTTCGGACATCCGCTCTTCGGGCTCGGCTCGGTGGATCTTCCGCTGACCGCCGCCGAGGTCCAGGCGCTGCTGCCCAGCCTGAACCAGTCGGCGCGCATCGCGACGTCGCTGGAGCAGGTCGGCGCCCTGCGCGAGGACCGCGCCACCGGAGTCTTCGGCCGGCTGGGCGCCGAACCGAGCCTGATCCCCGTGCGGCTGCAAATGACGACGGCCCGCGGCGACGAGCACACGTACTCGTTCGACGTCGCGGACGATCCGCAGCTCGCTCCCCTGCTGCTGTACGTCACGCTCAACGGCGTGCTGGCCAGCAAGGAGCGCGCCTCGGGCAACGCGACCGTGCGGCTTCGGCCAGGGTCGGTGATCAAGATGCACGACCGCGACGACGTCGAGCTGGACAACCTGTTCGCGGGACCGCAGGCGTCGATGTACGGCACCGGCCTGCCCGCGTACGTCCTGTACCTGTTGATGAACAACTCGTGGGATCGCCCGGAGATCGCCGGCATCAATCTGATGCTGGACTACGACGACACCACGCGCACGGGACGCGTCCGGCGCATCGCGCTCGACCGTTATCGCGCGCGACCCGGCGACACGGTCGCGGCGACGATCGCGCTGAGCCCCTATCGCGGGCCGGATCAGTTTCTGACGCAGTCGTTCCGCATTCCGGACGAGACGCGGCCGGGGACGCTCGAGATCTTGATTGGCGGCGCCGTCCGGATCAACCGCTCCGAGGAACAGGAAGAGCGCGTGATGCCGCGCGACCTGGGACATCTGATCCGGCTCATCAACCGACTGCGGCGCAACGACCGCGTGTACATCGTCGCGACGCGCGAGGACTCCGGCGTGTTGTTGCAAGGTCAGCGTCTGCCGAACCTGCCGCCCTCGGTCAACCGCGTGCTGTCGCGACCGAAGAGCCGCGGCAACGTCCTGGGCGTGTCGCGCCGCGCGGTCGTCGAGGAGACGATCCCGACCGACTTCTCGATCGAGGGCTGGGCCAGCGTGCAGCTCGAGGTGGAGCCGAGATGACGCGTGCGATCGCTCTCGCGCTGACATTCGCGCTGTCCATGGCAGGCGCCGCGACGGCGGGCACGCGGACCTGGACCGCGTCCCCCGAGTTCCTGGCGCGCGGCAAGTCGGACGGCGTCGCGGTGTCGTCCCGCGGGCGACTGTTCCTCGCCCCCGAGCTGACGCGGATGGACGACGAGGAAGCGCCGGCTCCGCCGATGCAGATCTGGTCGATGGCGGTCGACGAACAGGGGGATCTGTACCTGGGCACCGGCCCCGACGGACACGTGCTGCGCGTCGGCCCGACCGGGGCCCGCGAGCTGCTGTTCACCGTCGACGAGCCGCTGGTGACGGCGATGACGATCCTCCCCGACGGCGATCTGATCGCGGCCGGCGCGCCCGGAGGCTCGATCTACCGCATCGGCCCGGACGGGGCGGGCGAGCTGTGGGCGGAACCGGACGAGCGTTACGTCTGGACCCTGACCAACGGACCGCAGGGCACGGTGTTCGCGGGCACCGGCGAGCAGGGCACGGTACTGCGCATTGCCGCCTCCGGCCGCACGGAGGTCTTCTTCGACAGCGACGAGGCGCACATCGTCTCGCTGATCGCCCTGCCCGACGGCGGGCTGCTGGCGGGCGGCGCGGGTCGTGGCCTCGTGTATCAGATCGACGGCGAGGGCAACGGCGCGGCGCTGTACGACGACGAGCTGGCCGAGGCAACGGCCCTGAGTGCGGCGGCGGACGGCAACGTCTACGCCGCGCTGGTCGCGCCGCCACCGGCCGAGCAGCGGCACCCCGCCGTGCGACTGCGCCTGCCCGACGGGGTGCGGGTCGGCGCGGCGCAGGACGGTGTGGGGGCGTTCGACGATGCGGGGCGCCCCGTCCTGCGCGGCGTGATCGAGGGCCTCCGCGGCGACGAGCGCCCCGGCGACCGAGCCGTGCGCGGGCGACTCGTCCGGATCGACGCGGACGGGCGCTCGACCGTGCTGTGGGAATCCACGTCGGAATCGCCGTTCTGCCTCACCGACCGCGGCAACGACGTGCTGATGGGAACCGGCGAGCCGGCCCGGCTGTACCGGGTCGAGGATGGGGACGACGACGTCTCGCTGCTGGCCTCGCTGCCCCAGGGACAGCTCACCGCCCTGCTGGAGACCGGCAAGGGCGTCGTCCTGGGCACGAGCAACCCGGGCGCCGTGTATCGTATGCGCGGCGGCCGACCCGACGTCGGTGTGTTCGTTTCTCCGCCGATCGACGCCGGTGCCCCCGCGCGCTGGGGCTCGATCCGCTGGGACATGGTCCAGAACGACGGCCGCACCGAGATCTACACGCGCACCGGCAACTCGCTCGAGCCGGACGGCACCTGGTCCGGCTGGGGGCCCGCGTTGTTCCTCCCCTCCGGCAGCAACATCGACAATCCCGACGGGCGATTCCTGCAGTGGCGCGCGCGCTTCGTCGGTCCGCGCAACGACGCCGTGGTCGAGGCGCCTGCGGTACGCTACGCGCCCTACAACCGCCCGCCGGTGATGCGCGACCTGCTCCTCGACGCGCCGCACGACGCGGTCGACGGCGACGCCCGGCTGGAGTGGTCCGTGTTCGACGCGGATCACGATCCGGTCGACGTGCTGCTGGAGTACCGCGCACGATCGGCGAACGGGTGGACGCCGACGAGCGAGACGGCACATTCAGAGGAGGATGACGACGAGCGACTGTATCGCTGGAGGGACGGATCGTTGACGTGGGACACGAGCGGCCTGGACGAGGGACGCTACGAGATTCGCGCCAGCATCAGCGACGAACGGGCGAACGCGCCGGGCGAGGGCCACCGCGTCTCCGTTGCCGAGACGCTGCGGCTGACGGTGGATCGCACGCCGCCGGAGGTCGAGGCGCGCGCGACCACGGGCGGAGGCGTGGAGCTCGCGGTCAGCGACGCGCACTCCGGCGTCCGCCGCGTGGAGCTCGTGGACCACGAGCTGCGGGTCCACGCGCTGCGACCGATCGACGGCGTATGCGACTCCGCGTCCGAGACCTTTCGGCTTGCGGGCGAACAGGCGGCGCGCGGCGACACGATCCGCGCCGTCGACTTCGCCGGAAACACGATCGAGGTCGAGCTGCCCCGGCGCTGAACGCCGGCCGGCAGCCTGCCCCAGGAGGCATCCATGCGACATTATCGGATCGTTGCTGCACTGACCCTGCTGCTGTGTGCGGGTTGCGCCGGTCCCGGGCGTGTCGAGGGCGACGACGCCGTTCGGGTGTTTCTCACCGCCGGCCCAGCCTCGCTGAGCCTGATCGGGAAGACCGACCTCAACGCGGAGGCCGTAGCGGCGCAGATCAGCGACGGCCTCGTGCAATACGACCCCGATCTCAATCTAATCCCGGCTCTCGCCGAGGCGTGGGAGTTCTCGAACGACCGCCTGACGCTGACCTTCCGTCTGCGCGAAAACGCACGCTGGCACGACGGCAACCCCGTCACGGCGCGCGACGTCGTGTTCACGATCGAGAAGGTCCGCGACCCGCGCGTCGAGAGCCGCTCCTGGGCGCCGCTGTTTCACGACCTGGAGAGCGTCGAGGCGGTCGACGACCGGACCGTGCGCGCGCGGTACGCGCGGGTCACCCCGGACGTGCTGGCGGCGTGGCGCGTCCCGATGCTGCCCGAGCATCTCGCGGGGCGCGATGCCGACCTGCTGACGGGACAGTTCGCGTCGCATCCGATCGGCTGCGGCCCGTACCGTTTCGTGAGCTACGCCCCCGACCAGGAGATCGTCCTCGAGGCCAACGACGATCACTGGAACGGACGGCCGAAGATCGACCGACTGATCTTCAAGATCTACCCCGACGAGCGTACGGGGTACCAGGCGCTGCTCTCCGGCGGCCTGGACGTGATGAACCTCGGCTCGACGCTGTTCGTCGAGGCGCTGACCTCCGAGCGCGCGGCGCACCTCGAGCCGCTGCTCTACGACCGCCTCGGTGTCTGGGGCCTGTTCTGGAACCAGGACGGGAGCAACCCGTTCTTCGGCGACGCGCGCGTGCGCAAGGCGATGGCCCTGGCGCTCGACCGCGAGACGTTCATCGACTCCGTGATCCACGGGCACGCGCGTCCCGGGGCCACGACCTATCACCCGGACAGCCCGTGGACGGACGCGTCGATCGAGTCGCGGCCGTACGACCCGCAAGCGGCCGCGCGCTTGCTGGACGAGGCCGGCTGGCGCGACACCGACGGCGACGGCGTGCGCGACAAGGACGGCCGGCGGTTCGAGTTCACGTTGATGACCGCGACGTCGGTGCAGAAGCTGGTCGGCCACATGGCGGTGTGGCAGCAGGAGTCGTGGAACAAGCTGGGGCTGAACGTGAGCATCGAGCAGCTGGAGTGGCAGGCGTTTCGCGAGCGGCGCAACGCGGGACGCTTCCAGGCGCTGTCGATGTACATCGGCGTCGGGGCCGAGCCGGATCAGTACCCGCTGTACCACTCGAGCGCGACGGACAGCTTCAACTTCTACGGGCTGAACGATCCCGAGATCGACAGGCTGGTCGAGGACGGGCGGACGACGTTCGAGACGGAGAACCGACTGGCGGTGTATCGCGAGCTCCAGCAGCGCCTGCACGAGGTCGAGCCGCTGACGAGCCTGTTCTACTTCACATCGCCCGTGCTGCGCGACAAACGTCTGGCCGGGCTCGCCCCGTCTCCCGTGGGCCTGCTGCAGACCTCCGAGGGGCCGCGGGCATGGCACTGGACCGGATCTCCCGGCGAGGGCTGAGCCGGTGCTGCGGTTGCTCACGCGCCGGCTCGCCACGGGCGCGCTGACGCTGTTCCTGATCACGCTCCTGGTCTTCGCGCTGATCCACTTCGCGCCGGGCGATCCGCTCGCCGGGGCCGAGGGCGAGATGCTGCGCGTGCGATCGCCGGAAGCCGCCGAGGCAATCCGCCGCATCTACCGGCTCGACCTACCGCCCCTGCAGCGCTATCGGTTGTGGATCGGCGATCTCGTTCGCGGAGATCTCGGCGTGTCGATTCACGACAAGCGGCCCGTGACGCAGAAGATCACGGAGCGGCTCGGGATCACCGTCGCGCTGAACGCCGCCTCGCTCGTGCTGATGGTGTTGCTCGCCGTGCCGCTGGGCGCAGCCGCGGCGCTGCGACCGGGCTCACGTCTCGACCGCTGGTCCGGCGGAAGCACGTACGTGCTGTACGCGGTGCCCGTGTTCTGGGCCGGGCTGTTGTTGCAGATCGTGTTCGCGGTCAAGTTGGGTTGGTTTCCGCTGGCCGGGTTGCGCTCGGAGGGTCACGAGACGCTGAGCCTGGCCGGTCGTCTGGCGGACCGCGCGGCGCACATGGCGCTACCGGTGATCTGCCTGACGTACGGCGGGCTGGCCTACCTCTCGCGCTTCGTCCGGGCGACGCTGCTCGAGAACGCGTCGGAGACGAGCGCGCTGGCCGCGCGCGCGCGCGGCCTGTCCGGCGTGGCCGTGCTGTACCGCCACGGGTTCCGACTGGCTGCGATTCCCATGTTGACGCTGGCCGGACTGCTCATCCCGGGCCTGGTCGGCGGCTCGGTGATCGTCGAGACCATCTTCGCCATCCCCGGACTCGGCCGCCTGTTCTTCGACGCGGTGATGCAACGCGACGTTCCTGTCGTGCTGGGGCTGACGCTGCTCGCGGGCTCGGTGACCGTCGCCGGCATCGTCGCGGCCGACGTGGCGTACGGACTGTTCGACCCGCGAGTGCGACGTGGCTAGCGCCGGCGCCCGCTGGCCGCGCGGGTTGCGGCGTGGCCTCTGGTTGATGTCGCTGCTCACGGTGCTGGCGCTGCTCGCGCCGGTCGTCGCCACCGACCGCCCGTGGATCGGCGGCCCCGACGGCGCCGCGCTGCGCGCCCCCGTCCCCTACGCTCCCTCCGCGATCGACCTGGGGCAGGTGCTCGATCCACCGTCCCCGCGGCACTGGATGGGGACCGACGCCCTCGGGCGCGACCTCGCCTCGCGCGTGCTCCACGGCGCACGCGTCTCGCTCAGCGTCGGGTTTCTGGCCGCGCTCTTCGCGCTGCTCGTCGGCGTCCCGCTGGGCGCCGTCGCCGGCTATTACGGCGGTTGGTGCGACGCGGCGGTCGGACGGATCGTCGAGGCGCTGCTCTGCATCCCCACGCTGGTGCTGGTGGTGGCGCTGGTCGCCGCCGGGCCCGTGGGCCTCGATCGACTGTCGGACGTCACGCGCATCTCGTTGATTCTCGGCGTGACCGGGTGGATCCCGGTCGCACGCTACGTCCGCGCCGACTTCGGCAAGCTCAAGTCCTCGGACATGGTGACCGCCGCGCGCTCGGCCGGATGCGGCTCGTGGCGCGTGATGGGGCTGCACATCTTGCCGTCGGCGATGGCTCCGATCCTGGTCACCGCAGCGTTCACCGTCGGCGCGGCGATCGTCACCGAGGCCGCGCTGTCATTCCTCGGCCTGGGCGTGCGCCCTCCCCAGCCGACGTGGGGCGGCCTGCTGGCCGACGCCCGGGAGCACGTCGACCGAGCGTGGTGGCTCGCCCTGTTCCCCGGCGTGGCCCTGTTTCTTGCCGTCTTCGGCTGCAACCTTCTCGGAGAGGGAATCCGTGATCTCCTGGATCCGCGGCGGAACGAGAGCTAGCGCGCGCGAGGACGCGCGCGCCGCCCCGCTCGGCGCGATCGAGGCGGCCGCCCTGATCGTGGCGCTGGGCGTGGGGTTCATGCTGGGGCACACGTTCGTCGCCCGCCCGTGGGCCGTCTCGGGCGAGTCGATGAGCCCCTCCCTCCTCCCCGGAGACCGGGTCGTCCTCGACGTCTGGACGCTGCGCAGGCGAGCGCCGAGGCCGGGGGAGATCGTTCTGATCGACGGCCCGGACGGCGCACCGGGCCCGCTGGTGAAGCGCGTCTCGGCCTTGCCGCCCGGGCGCAGCGCCCGACCGCGACATGGCCCGTGGCCGGGTTCGTCCACGGAGAGGCCGGGCGTCTGGGTCCTGGGCGACCACGGCGCGGTCAGTCGGGACAGCCGCTCGTTCGGCGCCGTGCCCCTCGATCGCATCCGGGGGCGGGTCGTCTGGCGCTACTGGCCGCCGGCGCGCGCCGGCCGCGTCCGGCGGCGGCCGCAGTAATCAACCTGGGTCGTTCCCGTCTTCCGCCCGATCCGCCCCCGGCATCGGATTGAGGCTGCCGGTCCGGTAACCCTCGGGGTCGATGACGACCTCGGCGTAGCCCGCGCCGCGCACGGCCTCCAGAACCTGCCGGCGGAGGCCATCGCGGCCCTCCAGTCGGCCCAACTCGTTCTTTTCCAGTTCGATACGTGCGGTGCCACCGTGGTGGCGCACGCGGAGTTGGCCGAAGCCCAGGGCGCGAAGGGCCTGCTCGGCGCAATCAACCTGGGTCAGGCGCGCCCGCGTCACCTCTGTGCCGGTCGGGATGCGGGACGCGAGGCAGGCGGCGGCGGGCTTGTCCCGAGTGACCAGCCCCGCGCGGCGCGCGATGTCGCGCACATCCTTCTTAGTGATCCCGGCGCGAAGCAGCGGCGCGGCGACCCCGCTCTCGTCCGCGGCGCGCATGCCCGGGCGGTAGTCGCCGAGATCGTCGGCGATCGCTCCGTAGGCCACGACGCCGATCCCGTGGGCCTCCGCGACCCGCGCCAGCACGGCGAACAGCTCGTGGCGGCAGTGGAAGCAACGATCTCCCAGGTTGGCGCGATAGGGACGGCTCTCCAGCTCCCGGGTGGGCACCACCTCGTGCGCCACCCCGAGCTGGCAGGCCACGCGGCGCGCGTCGTCGACGTCCCGCTCGGGCACCGCGGGCGAGAGGCCGGTGGCGGCCACCACGGATCCGGGCCCCAGCGCCTCCACCGCCAGTGCGAGCAGGACGGCGCTGTCCACACCCCCCGAGAGCGCTACGAGGACGCGGCCGAATCCTCTCAGTTCTTTCAGGGCTGCCGCGCGGCGAGTGTCGGTTGTTTCTGAGGCCTCAGCCATAGGTGCAATTCTTAAACTTCGGTTCCATGCGGCCTCTTCCTCGACGGCTGCCCGCCAGTGTACCATTTCGGCGTTTTCCCTCGGAAATCTGCGGTCCGAGGCACCGCTAGACGAGCGTTGTTCCTCCTTGACAACCCTTTCCAGTCACCGTACAACATGCGCATCCCGAACGAGGGGGGCATTTGTCCAGTCCAGATATTGTGTTTTCTTGGGTATTTTCGGGTTATTTGTCAACTCCATACCAACGCAGGAGGAGGGTGTATGCGCACTGAACGCTTCTGTGGCGGACGGTTCTTTATTATTACCGTCGCCATTGTGAGCTTGGCTCTCGTTCCCTTCACCGCGGCCCTGGCCGCTCCGGAGTCCGTCGTAGAACGGCCGGAGCAGGGCATGGCGCCCGCGGAGAAGCAGATCGAGAAGGCGACCAAGCGTACGGTTTCGTACGCGCGCGGCAACTATGTGTGGCCGTTCGCTTCGGGTCCGTCCTACGGCAAGGTCGAACGCTCTGAACAGCGCGCCCCGGGCGTGCTGCACACGCGCGTCGGCTCGTTCCAGATGACCGAGGGGCTCGGTCGTCTTCCCGTCGAGCTGACGACGGTGAACAAACTGGCCCAGATGGAGAGCCAGTACTTCATCGTGTCGATCGATCCCGAAGCGGCCGCCGATGGCGCCCGCACCGATCTCATCTCCTCGATCGAGGCGAACGGTGGCGCGGTCGTGCGCTCGATGCCGGTCTCCGCGATCGTGGTCAAGGCGAGTGCCGCCGCGATGGGTGCGATCCAGAGCTCCAGCGGCGTTCTCGCCGTCGAGCCTTTCCACCCGGCGCTGAAGCTGGACCCGACCATCGGCCGTACGCCGCTCGTCGATCCGGTCAAGGCCATGTCCGAAGTCTACGACCTCGAGATCGTGCTGCACCGCGGTGAGAATCTCGAACTCGCCACGCAGGCGATCGCCGCCGTCGGCGGAACGGTTCGTAAGGCTTGGGGCGACACGCTGTACGTGTCGATCAACCGCGCCAAGCTTGGCGCCGTGGCCGCGATCGAGTCCGTGTGGATGGTCAACGAAGACCTTCCGATCATGCCGCACGGCGAAGAGACGACCACGACGATCCAGCAGGGCAACTGGAACCAGGGCACGACGCCGTACTTCGACGCCGGCATCAACGGTGGCGGCAACGGTATCGCCTCGGCCCAGGTCATCATGATCCTCGACTCGGGCATCCAGCTCGACGCCAAGGACCTCTCGGACACCGAGACGTCCGTGGGCACGCCGGGTACGGATCCGGGCAACGCCGGTCCGAGCAACGCTCACCGCAAGGTGCTCGAGTACTCCTCGACGTTCCAGTTCGGCGGTGTGGGTGACGACCAGGGTTGCGACGCTCCGGGACAGGGCGGCTTCACGCACGGCCACGTCGTGGCAGCCATCGCCGGTGGCCACGCCACCGACTTCCTGCCGGACTTCTACTGCGCCTCGCCGCCCTGCACGGGCACGCTGCACACCAACCCGACCCCGGGTCAGAACGACACGTGGAAGGCCGACGGTGTGGCTCCGCTGGCGAAGTTCGTCGCGTACGACGGCCAGATCACTCCGGCCGCCGTCTCCTGCGCCGACCCGCTGCAGGACACGATCAGCCCCGGAGACCTGTTCGACGGTGGCGTCAACGGCTCCCTGGCGAAGTCCTACGACAACCACGGTGCCCGCCTCATGAACTTCTCGTGGGGTGCGGACTCGAATGTCTACTCCGCCAACGCGATCGACATCGACAACTTCCTGGACCTCCACAAGGACGCGATGGTCTTCGTCTCGGCCGGTAACGCCAGCCAGGACGCGGACAACGACAACATCCCGGATCCGAGCACGGTGGGCACGCCGGCCACGACCAAGAACGGTCTGGCGATCGGTGCCTCCGGTGTCGCCAACGACCTCGGCCAGACGGGTGGTTCGGTCGAGTCGCGCGCCGCGTTCTCCAGCGTCGGCCCGGCCGGTGCTGCCAACCGCGTCGCCCCGCAGCTGATGGCTCCGGGCTCCGACCTCGGTTCGATGGGTATCGGCGGGATGTTCACCTGCCGTTCGAACGACAACGACGGCAACTCGCCGGTCGACTGCGACCTCTCGGCGGGCGCCTCCGGCACCAGCTTCGCCTCTCCGGCGGCAACGGGCGCCGCGGCCCTGGCTCGAGACTACTACGCGCAGGGCTTCTACCCTGACGGCACGTCCGGCAACCCGGGCAACGCCGGCGACACCATCTCCGCCATCTCCGGAGCCCTGGTGAAGGCCACGTTGATCAGCTCGGCCAACTTCATGACCGGGTTCAACCTGACCGACCTCTTCCGTTTCAACAACGAGCAGGGCTACGGTGCGATTCAGCTCGACAACACGCTGAAGCTCGAGACGCACTCCGCGTCCCCGAGCGGGCTGATCATCGCCGACGGCGGAATCGTCGGCGGTAAGATCTCGGTCCCGGGCCTCGGCGGAGCGGTGAACACCGTCGCCGGCTCGACCGACACCGGCACGTTCATCGTCACCGACCCGAACCAGGAGCTGCGCGTCGCGCTGGCCTGGATCGAGGACTCGGGCGACGGCCTGAACAACGACCTCGACCTCGAGGTGATCGCGCCTTCGGGCAAGATCTACTTCGGCAACTACTTCACGGACGACGACAACCGCGACGACGTCATCGACAGCTTCACCGAGGACTGCCCGGACCACTTCGGTGCCACCGGCTCGTCCGAGCCCGACTCGACGCAGTGGAGCCTTCCGTTCTGCACTCGTGGCAACGGCTCGCCGTCGCCGCATGACGACGAGAACCCGACCGAGGCGGTGATCCTCACCGACGACCTCGACGGCGACAACGCCGCCGACCCGCCGGACGCGAACCCGTCGGACGACACGCAGATCGAGACCGGTCTGTGGACCGTCCGCGTGATCGGCAACACCGGCGGAAACAACACGGCGCAGGGCTACGCCCTCGTCATCGCCGGCGGTGTGACGATCCAGTCCTCGATCCAGCTCGACAAGGGCCGCTACGTCTGCAACGACGAGGCCAAGCTGATCGTCAACGAGTTCGCCGAGGATCCGGACAGCATCGACCCGGTCGCCGGCCTGACGCCGAACGAGGTCGAGAGCCGCGTTCTGGTCCAGGTCCTCGACGGCGACATGGTCGTCGACGAGGAGGTCGGTTGCGGAGCGCTGTCGACCAAGTGCCTGCAGTTCACGCAGCCTGACGGCAGCGCGTTGAACTTCGAGGCCGATCCGTCGGTCGTGACCGGCGGCACGGCGCAGGAGCCGGGCAACGGCGTCCTCGACGTCCGCACCGGCAACACGATCAAGGTGGTCTACAGCGACGAGACCAGTGGCAGCCCGGATGCGAACAAGGTTCGCACCAGCCGCTCGACCGTCGATTGCCGCTCGAAGATCGAAGTCGGTTCGTTCACGTTCGGCCAGTTCGGCGAGGACGGCAACTACTTCGTCCAGGGCGGTTGCGAGACCAACGAGCGCGGCCTGCGCGAGTTCGGCTCTCCGGACAAGTACATGGACGCCGGCGAGTCGATCCAGTTCCAGTTCGCTTTCGCTTCGGCGGAAGCCGAAGCCCTGGAGCAGGTCGAAACGTCTCTGCGTTGCGTGGAAGTCAACGACACCACGGGCGACGAGAACTGCGCTCCGGGCGATGCGACTCGTCCCGGCTGCACGGACTCGCTGCGCGAGAACAACACGCCTTGCCCGGGTTACATGACGATCCTCAACTCGCCGTTGACGATCGGACGCATCCCGGCGGGTTCGGCCATCGCGGCCAACTTCGCGGTCCAGATGGCGGCGTTCATCGCCGGCGAGCCGGAGATCGAGCTGGTGCTCGAGTTGACGGCCAGCACGTCCGGTAAGCCCGCGAAGGCGGTCGGCGTCTCGCGTCACAAGCTGGACGTCGACGAAGACGAAACTCTGTACAGCACCGACTTCCCGACGGGCGGTACCGAGGTTCACGACCACAACGACAACGAGCTCGCCGAAGATCCGACAACGAACATCGGCGACTTCCAGGAAGACTACCGCTTCGAGACGCGGGTCTACGGAGACCTGACGGCGGGCGGTACGAAGAACCTCCAGCTGGGTGCTCCGTGGCACTTCGACTTCGACAACGGTGGTTTCCAGGTCGGTCTCGGCGCGTCCTCGGACGAGAGCACCATCCTGGACACGATCGCCCAGTGGGGTGAGGACAAGAACTTCAACACGGTCAACGACCGGCGTTGTAACCCGCCGCGCGAAGACCTCGCGTGCTTCAACAACAACGACTGCCTGACGGCGAACCCGCCGGCAACCACGTGCTCGTCGATCGAGGATCGCGATCCGGCGAACAACGTGCTGGACCTCAACTGGAGCGACAGTGGTGGTTGCGGTTGGCAGAGTCTGGCTCCGTCCAGCTGCGCCCTCGATCCGGGCGGTACGTTCTGCTACACCGATGACGACTGCTTCATCGGCACGCTGGACGCCGGACCGTGCAACGCCAGTGGTCAGGTGACCGGTGGTGCGTGGCACACGGGCCGCATCGGCGGCACGTCGGGCGCCTGCCTCGTGCAGGGTGCGACTCCCGGTCAGTGTCAGTCGTTCGAGACCGTTTCCGGTGACACCGGTCAGCGCACATGGTTCGAGATCCTGCGCACGCCGGAGATCCAGAAGGTCGGAGGAGCCTCCGACACGATCGAGATCACGCAGTGGGCGTGGAACCAGGCGGTCGACCTGCCTGACTCCAACGTCTTCTGGTCGTGGGAGTTCGATACCGACGTCAACAGCCTCGAGCCGGTCGACATCATCGCCGACCTGACGCTGCTCAACTTCGGTAACGGCGGTTACGGTGCGTTCACTCAGGAAGGCAACCCCGACCTGACCAACGGCTTCTCGATGTTCGCTCCGCAGGGAATCACCGGCGCGAGCTTCAACGGAACCGTGGGGAACAACCGCGTCGGTAAGAACTCCTGCTTCTTCGAGAACGCCGGTGCGGCGTTGGCGACTCCGGGTCTGGCGCAGCCGCTGGACAACGACGTTGCCGACTTCTACTGCACCGACGGCCCGAACGTGACCTGCAACGGCGGCCTGTCCGACTGCACCGATGAAGGACTCGTCGGCCCGTGTGTCCAGGACAACGCAGCCGTTGACGAGTACGTCAAGGTCAACGGTCCGCTGCGCAACATGGACATCTTCGCGTTCAACGGACCGGACATGCGGTTCGCCACTCTGGAGGACATCTTCGGCAAGACCGGAACGACCTTCCAGGCCGGCGTCGGCATGCTCAACTTCGAAAAGGCCCAGGCGGCGGATCCCGATCCGGCTGCCGGTTACGGTGTGGCTGTCGACGACATGGTCGTCGAGTGGCGTGAGTTCGGACTGGTTGCTGATACCACGAACTGCGCGACCGAAGGCCAGTGCGCCGCGATGGAGGTTGAAAGCACGAACTTCTACGAGGGCAACGCCCTGGTGAAGATCTCCGTGATGGACGCCTCTCATGACGGCAACACCGACTGCGACCTCGACGGAACACCGGACGGCCTGAGCAACTGCGACGGCGACGCCAACCTCGAGATCTCCGTCGAGATCCAGACCGAATCCGAACTGAACCCCGGCGAGCGCGTGCTCCTCGAGGAGACGACTCCGGGTTCGGGCGTCTACACCGGAACGATCCCGGTCTCCGTCTCCTACGACGTGCCGGGAACGCTCTTCGCGCAGGTCGTGGGTACCGACAACCCGACGGTGCTCGCCACGTACCTCGACAACAACGACGGTACGTGCACGAACCCGACGATCTGCAAGTGCCTCAACGACGTTGACCCCGGTGCCCAGGGCGAGGTCCAGACGGCGACGACGATCTTCCTGACTGCAGGAAACCTCATCGTCACGTCCACCAAGCTCACGGACAACGGCGACAACGACGGCTGGGCCGACACCAACGAGACTGTGGATATGCAGATCGAGGTGTCGAACAAGACCGGTGTCGATCTGACCGGTTGCACGGCGCGTCTCGCGACGGGTGACTCGAAGATCGACTGCGTCATCGACTCGTTCGCCGTCATTGGCGACATGGCCGAGGACGAGGTCAAGCTTCTGGCGCCTGCCGAGGCGTTCAGGTTCCACGTTTCTTCGACGGCAGACCGCACCAGCAGCGGTGGCCTGAGCGACCTCGACGTGTTCGAGTCCGAGTTCAGCGTCATCATGCAGTGCGACCAGTTCGACGTGATCACGATTCCGCAGAACGTCACTCTCGACCTCGATCTGAACGCCACCGGCGGCTCGGGTCCGGGTACCTTCGTTGAAGGTTTCGAGGTTGCGGGCGGTCTGGGATCGTTCACCACGCTGAACCTTGACTTCGGTGCGTTGACCGGCGACCCGCTGGCCAACTCCGACGGCAAGCGCTGCCAGTACAGCGACCCGGACTGGGTCAACTCCAACTCGTACGGTGCGATCACCGACTGCTTCGTCGGCCCGACGGCCGCCGCGGCGGACGCGTACACCTGGCAGGTTCACCGGACCACCGACATCGACGGTGGCCGCGCCTACACGGGTACGCAATCGCTCTACATGGGCATCTTCGGTGCCAACGCCGACGAGCACACCACCCCGCTAGCCACGCTGGAAGGCGTGGGTTCGGCGGCTCCGATCAACCTCGGCTGGGACGGCGTGGAGCCGCAGATGAGCTTCCGCCAGCAGGTCAGCTTGATCGACAGCCGCTCCGTGAACGCCCCGGCCAGCGAGTCGGCTGACCGCGGTGTCGTTCACGCTCAGCTGGCCGACGGTACCGGCACCGGTATCGGCGACTGGATCAAACTCGAGCCGTACCAGAACGTCTACGACCAGCAGGGTACGGACAACTACACCAACTGCCTGTTCGATCCCGACGACGACGGCAACACCGAGGACGACTTCTTCGATCCGGGCGATCCCGATCGCCGGCTCGGACCGTCCTCGATGTGCTTCCCCGAGTTCTCCTGGGCCTACCTCGGCGACACCTTCAACGCGTTCAGTGCGGAGTTGCTGGGTAACGCCGAAGGCCCCGGCGAAGCGGGCAGCGTCGGTCTCGGAACCTGGGTCGAGTCTCGCTTCGACCTGGCCCGTTTCCGCGGACGCCGTCTGCGGCTCCGGTTCCAGAACTCCGGCATTAAGGTCGGTACGTTCGCGAACTACGAGCAGCTGTTCGGCTACAACCCGGATCCGGGTGACGACGGCTGGTGGATCGACGAGATCGAGATCTCGGACACTCTGAGTACCGCGGCCTCGATCAGCGTCGACAACGCGCCCAACGCTGGGCTCGACCCTTGCGGGTCCATCTGTGACAGCGTGACGGCCGATCTCCAGCTCGATCCGGCCGGCGGTCTCGGTGCTCCGGGACAGCCCGTCGAACTCGACGCCTCGGGCTCTACGGCCCAGAACGGGCGTTGCCTGGACGGAACTCTGCAGTTCCGCTTCTCCAACAACGTGGACGGTGTCATGCGTGACTACACGGATGACCCGACCCTGCTCGACGCTCCGCTGGTGGCGAAGACCTACACGGTCGACGTTCGCTGCTCGGCGGATGACACTTGCAACGGAACGGCCAACGCCGGCATCGCGATCTCCTGCCCGACGGGCCCGGGGATCACGGTCAGCTTCGACGACAAGGGCGCGTTCGGTTGGGACAGCGGCATCGACAAGTGGTTCTACTCTCAGGGCCTCCTGTCGACGCTCGACGCCGACCGCACTCCGTCTTCGTCCGGTACGACCACGTCGAACTGCGCCGATCTCGGCGGTGGCGAGCACTGCGTGACCGACGTCAACCCGGCTGCGGGTGACGGTGCGTGGTGGCTGGTCCGGCCTGCCGGAACTCTGGGTGAGCTCTGTAACCTCACCTGGAAGTCCGGTGGATCCGGAGAGGTCGCTGACCGCGACAACTCCGACCTGCCGTAAGCTACGGCAGAAACGCTCAGACAACGAGCGAGGGGAGGGACTTCGGTCCCTCCCCTTTTTTTGTCTCTGCTTGAAAACCACACGTGCTGCGCCCAACGTGGTGCGCAGATTGTGGCTGGCGGGAGATCTTCATCCAGCCCTCGGGCATGGAGATGCGCCACGGGAACCGTCGTTTGGCCAGCACGTCCGTCCAGCTCCACGGGCCGGGTTGGGATAGACGCGGTGCACGACGTCCCGGGTCGAGCGTGCGACGCGTCGATAGGCCGGATGGTCGTCGCTCGCGATCCGAACTCCACCGGGGCAGACCCTCCGCAAAACGCCCAGAACTCTCGACGTCGAACGCACGTAGGACGCCGGCGGCGGAGCCGGTGGATCTGCAACGGGCGAGCGCCGCAGCTTGCTGCGTCGGCCGGCACGCCGATGCGGTGCGGGGTCGAACGAGTAGACGAACCAGGACTGCGCACCCACGGCCGTGCCGATGCCGAGCCGGTCGTCCTGGGAATAGACGAACGTCTCGAAGTGGTCGAACGCGAACTCCTCGTCGATCGTGAGGATCTGTTCGAGCGCTACGGCCTGGAGCAGCAGGGCGTTACGCCCTAGGCGCGCGGCGAGGCGGGTCACGGTCGAGGGAGCACAGCCGAGCGAGCGTGCGATCTGCCGGTGGGCGCTACCGGCGACGAGCCCCGATGCGACGGACGGCACCAGCTCGGGGCGCTTCAGGTAGTAGGAGAAAGCAAAGCTCTGCCGCGAGAAACGTAAGCCTCAACCTCGACACAGCCGTCGAGATGGACAGTCCGTTCTCCGTAGCAGTAGTACCGAAACGGTTCGAGCGGCAACGGACCGAGCGCAGGCTGCTCCTCGGCAAACATCGCCGCAACCTGCCGCTTCGTCGTGCCATGGATCCGCGTGTCGGCCCAGCGCTCCTCCCAACGGTCCAGGTACGCTTGAGCCTGCTCGATCGTCTCGAATCGCATGCCGCGAAGCGGTGTCTTCTGCGCGTGCCCGACGCCGGCTTCCACCTTCCCCTTGCGATCCGGGTCGCGGACGCGACACGGAAGCGCGACGACACCGTAGTGCCCGAGCACGTCGCGGTAGAGCGGATTGAGCGTCGGGTCGTAGATATCCGGTTTCAGGACACCCTCGCGCAGATTGTCGAGCACGACGACGCGGACCGTCCCGCCGAGTCGCCGGAAGGCACGCTCGTGCAGCTCGGCCCACACCTGGCTGCTCGAGCGCCACACAAGCAGGCGCACACACTTCCGCGAGTACCCCAACGTCAACACGAAGAGCCGAGTACGCCGGTACTTACCGGTGTCCGGATGACGGACCATCGGACCCTCGCCGTAGTCGACCTGGCCTTCTTCGCCGGGAGCGGTCGTGATGACCGCACGCGCTTCGACCGGAGCTTTGGCCCGCAGCTTCGCCACGAAGCGCCGGACACTGGCGTAGCGAGCGGTGAAGCCGTGGTCATCGACCAGGTCCTGCCAGATCGCGACCGCATTGCGTCCACGG
>JAAELQ010000170.1 GCA_024226515.1 bacterium | reverse complement strand
GCACGCGCCACGGCGTTGCGGCTCCTGCGACCAATCCCAGTATCACCGTATTGGCAGCGAAGTTGCGTCGTCGCCGCGCCTTGTGGCACGCACACGCGAACTCGGGATAAGACCGCAACTGTCTGCATCACACCACTAGAACCTGCCGTATGCTCGGGAAGGGGGCATCCTTCCCGCCTTCTCTCAGACAATAGAACCAGAGGCTCATCGATGTTCGACCACGCCAGACGTTTCGCTCTTCCCGCAGCACTTGCCGTCGGCTTCTCCACGGCCGCCTCCGCGCAGATCGTTCCCGCCCAAGACTTCAGCTCGTCCGGTGCGACATGGGTCGAATCGTTCTGTTGCGAGCGCACCATCGGCTGGGAGTTCACCATCGGTAACGACGTCGAAGTGACGTCGCTCGGCGTGTACGACCGCGGCGCTCCCGGACCGAACCCGGGACTCGGCGGCGCGCACGAGATCGCGATCTGGGACCTGACCGGTCTCGTGATGTCGATGTCGACTGTACCGGTCGGAACCGGGGGCACCGCGAACGGTGAGTTCCGGTACCAGCCCGTCACGCCGTTCAACCTGCCCGGCGGCACCAACTACAAGATCGCTGCGTTCTGGCCGCCGGCGAACTTCGACCACTATCCCGATCTCAACGCTTCCGGCATCACGCCGACCTACCACCCCGAGGTCACGTTCGTGCAGTCGGCGCAGCTCTTCGGCGGCACGTTTGGTTTCCCCACGGTGAACAGCAACAACACGTTCCTCGCGGGGTCCGTCAACTTCCTCATCAACGACGGCGGAGCGCCGGGTCCGATCGGGACGAACTACTGCGGCCCCGCGGTGCCGAACTCGAGCTTTCAGCCGGGCATCATCTCGGCCGTCGGCGTCGACTTCGCGGGCGGTCTGCCGCTGAACATCGAGGCGACGAACCTGCCGATGAACCAGTTCGGGTTCTTCCTGGCGAGCCAGAACATGGCGTTCTTCAACCCGCCGGGTAGCCAGGGCTTCATCTGCCTGGGCAACCCGATCGGGCGCTTCAACCGCCCCGGCGAGATCATGAACTCGGGCACGGGCGGTGCGTTCGACCTCGACGTCGACACGAACGACATCCCGGTCAGCCCGCCGGCCGCGATCATGTCGGGCGAGACGTGGCGCTTCCAGGCGTGGTTCCGCGACAACAACCCCAACCTCACCAGCAACTTCACGGACGGGATCGAGATCCTCTTCCAATAGGGACTTCCTCCCTCCGCCGAGCTCCTGACACCCACCACGAGCTCTTCGGCGCCCGCTCCGATTCGCCTCGGAGCGGGCGCCCGCCCTTCCCCGCGTCACACGAGCCCCACGTCACACGAGCCCATCAACAACTCCTGCTCATCATGGCCTTCTCTCATTCCCTGACGACGACTTGGATCTGCCTCGCGGTCGCCGTTCCCGCGGCGGCCCAGAGCCGACAAGCACCGACGCTGACTCGCGAGCATGTCCACGACACGGGCTTCATCGCGAACACACACACGACCGAAGAGATCGTGATCTCGTTCACCGTCCACGCCAAGGACGCGCGGTGGATGCGCCTCTACTTCGATGACGTTCAGCTTGCCGGGGACGTACTCGCGGGCACGGGCTCCGTCTTGCGCGTGACCTCGTGGCTCGACGGCGATGTCCAGACGATGAACGCGATCCACGTCGAGCAGTGGCGCAGCTCGACGGCCTACTTCAATGGCGACATGCTGCAGGTCGAGGTCATCGCGCAGCCCGGCACCGGGCACAACCGTGTCGTGACGCGCGCCTACGACATGGGGCCGGCCGTCTCCGAGCAGGCATCGCAGTGTGGCCCGACGGACGATCGGCTGCCGTCGACCGATCCGCGCGCCGCGCGCACGCTGCCGTCCGGTTGCTCGAGCTGGATGGCCGACGACTGCGGTCACTGCTTCTTCACGGCGGGTCACTGCACCGATGGATCCGGCATCACCGTCGTTCAGTTCAACGTCCCGCCGTCGCAGCCGAACGGCTCGATCGTCAACCCGCCCGCGAGCGACCAGTACAGCGTCGACGCCTCGTCGATGCAGACCAACGGCGGTCAGGGCGCGGGCAACGACTGGGGCTACTTCGGTGTCTTCCCGAACCCGAACACGGGCCTGACTCCGTTCGAGGCGCAGGGTGCCGCTTACGGGCTGATCGCGCCGCCGCCCGTCGGCGGTGGGAACGAGATCCGCATCACTGGCTACGGCGTGGACAGCGGCGTGCGCAACAAGGTCCAGCAGACCCACGTCGGACCCTTGGTGACCAACTCGGGCACGACGGTGCGCTACGTGACCGACACCGAGCCGGCGAACTCGGGCTCGGTCGTGATCTGGGAGCAGATGGACATGGCCGTCGCGATTCACGGGCATGGTGGATGCTCGACGGACGGTTCGGGAAGCAACGCTGGAACGTCGATCCTGCACCCCGGCGTCCAGGGGGCGCTCAACGCGCCGACCGGCGTGTGTCTCGTGGGGCTCTCGGACGTGAGCGCGCCGTCGAACCTGACGGCGGGGACCCCGACGGACGTGTCCGTGACGGTCAACGGCACCACGGCTCCCGGATCGGTCCTGCTTCACTTCCGCCTCTCGGCCGGCGCCTTCACCCAGGTCGCGATGACATCGGTCGGCGGCGGTGTCTTCGCGGCGCAGCTTCCCGGCGTTCCGTGCGGGGGATCGATCGACTACTACTACAGCGCGGACTTCCAGAGCTGCGGACTCCTCACGGCGCCGAGCGGTGCTCCCGGCAGCTTCTTCACGGCAGTCGTCCTGAACGTGATCGCCTCGGATGACCTCGAGGCGCCCAGCGGCTGGACGGCCGGCGTCGCGGGCGACAACGCGACGACCGGTGTCTGGGAGCGCGTCAACCCGATCGGGACCGCCGCTCAACCCGAAGACGACCACACGCCGGCTCCGGGGACACTGTGCTTCGTCACCGGCCAGCAGCCGGCGGGCGGAACCGTGGGCTCGAACGATGTCGACGGTGGCTCGACAACACTCGTCTCACCAACGCTGGACTTGACCGGGACGAACGACCCGCGCATCGGCTACTGGCGCTGGTACTCCAACGACCAGAACGCGAGCATCGATGACACCTTCGTCGTCGACATCACCGACGACGGTTCGATCTGGCGCAACGTCGAGGTCGTCGGGCCGGGCGGTCCGGGGACGAGCGGCGGGTGGATCTTCCACGACTTCCGCGTGCTCGACATCCCGGGCATGAGTCTGACGAACCAGGTTCAGGTGCGCTTCGTCGCTTCGGACCTCGGAAGTGGCTCGATCGTCGAGGCCGGGGTCGACGACCTGGGCATCGTCGACGCGACGGTCTGCGATGGCATCGGCACCGCGTATTGCCCTGCCGTCGTCAACTCGTCCGGGAACGCCGCGGAGATCAGCGCGACGGGCAGCATCGCGGTCGCCGACAACGACGTGACGCTCGCCACGACGGGCATGCCTCCGGGCGAGTTCGGGTACTACCTCACGAGTCAGACTCAGGGGCTCGTGATGCAGCCCGGTGGGAGCTCGGGCAACCTGTGTCTCGGCGGCACGATCGGGCGCTACATCCAGGACGTGCAGAACACCGGCGTGACGGGTTCGTTCGAGCTGGTGATCGACCTGACGAGCCTGCCCCTGACCCCGCCCGTGG
>JAAELQ010000169.1 GCA_024226515.1 bacterium | reverse complement strand
CCGCATATCGCCCTCCGAGAGAAAAGGACCAAACGGAACGATGGCCGTCTGCGGCCGTCGTGGAGTGCGGTAGCGGGGGGCCGGGGGCAGTAGCCCCCGGGGGCTTCTTCCCGGACGGGCTAGGCGTCGGCGTCGCGCTCGAACAGCCGGCTGACGATCGAGAAGTCCTGGATCTCGCCGCCGCTCTCGAACACCTCGACCTCGATCTCGCCGTCGGCCATGAACTCGATCTCCCAACGCTGGTCGGGGACGGTGACGCCGACCATGACCGCGCCCTCGCTGACGCTGGTCAGTGTGTAGTGCATGTCGGAGGCGTCGAGGCGGTCGAGGAACGTGGTCAGTTTCGAGAGCTTCATCGTACTTCCCAGGTGTTGCCGGAGTACAGAATCTGCTGCAGGTCGGCCTTGCCCTTGTCGGCGGTGACCTCGGCGATCTGTTCGTTGACGGCGGTCTCGAACGTCGTCGCCTCGATGCGCCGCAGCACGCCGACCGGCGTCGGGAAGGCCGGCGGCTTCATGTCGGCCAGCATCATCAGGTAGGCCAGCGGGCCCTGCTCGTCGTGCACGAGCAGGTCGTCCTCGGAGACGTCGTTGCCCAGCTCGACGACCTCGGGATGATACGCGTCGCGCACCATGATGCCGCGGTTGCGCTCCTTGCCGAAGATCAGCGGCTTTCCGTGCTCGAGATGCAGCACGTGATCGTCGCGCGACTTCTTGTCGCGCAGGTCGGTGAACGCGCCGTCGTTGAAGATGTTGCAGTTCTGGAAGATCTGCACGAACGACGTGCCCTTGTGCCCGTGTGCGGCTTTCAGCGTCTCTTTCAGATGCGGCGTGTAGACGTCGATGCTGCGCGCGACGAACGTCGCCCCGGCGCCGAGCGCCAGCGCCAGCGGGTTGAACGGCCGATCGACCGAACCGTAGGGCGAGGACTTGGTGCGTTTGCCCATCTCGGACGTGGGTGAGTACTGCCCCTTGGTCAGTCCGTAGATCCGATTGTCGAACAGCAGCACCTTGACGTCGACATTGCGGCGCATGATGTGGATGATGTGGTTGCCGCCGATCGACAGCGAGTCGCCGTCGCCGGTGACGATCCAGACCGACAGCTCGGGGTTCGTGATCTTGATGCCCGTGGCCACCGAGGGCGCACGCCCGTGGATCGTGTGAAACCCGTACGTGTTCATGTAGTACGGGAAGCGGCTGGCGCAGCCGATCCCGGATACGATGACGAAGTTCTCGCGCGGCACGCCGAGCTCGGGGAAGACGCTCTGCGTCGCGCTGAGGATCGCGTAGTCCCCGCAACCGGGACACCAGCGGACCTCCTGATCGGACTGGAAGTCCTTCTTGGTCAACTTCACCGGCGTGGTCATCTCACTTCGCCTCCGCCAGTTCCCGGATCCTGGTCAGGATCTCCGACGCCATGAACGGCAGTCCCTGCACCTTGGTCACGCTCTCGACCTTCTTCAGGAAGCGTCCCTGGATCAGCAACGCGAGCTGGCCGAGGTTGTTCTCGGGGATCATCACCTTGTCGTAGCGCTGCAGCAGGTCGCCCAGGTTGGCGGGCAGCGGGTTCAGGTAGCGCAGGTGAAGGTGGCTGACGCGCAGGCCCTCGACGCGTGCCCGCCGCACGGCGCTGGTGATCGCCCCGTACGTCGAGCCCCAGCCGAGCACCAGAACGCCGCCGTCGTCGTTGCCCTGCTCGACCTCGGCCGCGGGGATGTCGTCCGCGACGCGCTGGACCTTGTCCGCGCGCAGCCGGACCATCCGTTCGTGGTTCAGCGGGTCGTAGGAGACGTTGCCCGATCCGGCGCTCTTCTCGAGTCCGCCGAGCCGGTGCTCGAGACCCGGCGTGCCGGGGAGGGCCCACGGTCGGGCCAGCGTCTCGGGGTTACGCGAGTACGGCTCGAAGTCGGTCGCGCTCTTCCGCACCTCGCACGGAATCTCGGGCAGGTCGCCGACCTCCGGCAGCCGCCAGGGTTCGGTTCCGTTGGCGATGAAGCCGTCCGAGAGCAAGATCACCGGGGTCATCGAGCGCAACGAGAGTCGGCAGGCCTCGAACGCCGCGTCGAAGCAGTCCGCCGGCGAGCGAGCGGAGAGCACGATGCACGGCGCCTCGCCGAAACGGCCGAAGAGCACCTGGAGCAGGTCGCCCTGCTCGGTCTTGGTGGGCATGCCGGTCGACGGGCCGGCGCGCTGGATGTCGACGAGCACCAGAGGTAGCTCGACCATCACCGCCAAAGTCAGAAACTCGGCCTTCAGCGCGACGCCGGGGCCCGAGGTCGAGGTCAGCGCGAGGGATCCCGCGAAGGCGGCTCCGATCGCCGCGCCGATCGCGGCGATCTCGTCCTCGGCCTGGAACGTGGTGACCCCGAGATGCTTGAACACTGACAGCTCGTGCAGCAGGTCGGTCGCCGGCGTGATCGGGTACGAGCCCTGGAACAGTCGCAGGCCGCTCTTCTGCGAGGCGGCGAGAAAGCCGAGCGCCAGCGCCTGGTTGCCGGAGATGTTGCGGTACGTTCCCGGATCGAGCTTGGCCGCGGGGACCTCGTAGACCTGGTCGAAGACCTCGGTCGCCTCGCAGAAAGCCACGCCGGCCTTGAGCGCCAGCTGGTTGGCCTCGATCAGGTCGTCCTTGCCTGCGAATTTCTTCTCGATCCAGGACAGCGTCACGTCGAGCGGGCGGCGGTACAGGTAGTACGTCATGCCGAGCGCGAAGAAGTTCTTGCAGCGATCGACCGCACGCGTCGGAAGCCCGACCTCCTTCAGCGCGGCGCGGGTCAGCCGCGTCAGCTCGACGTCGAAGCGACGGTAGCCGTCGAGCGTGCCGTCCTCGAGCGGGTTGGTCGTGCAGCCGGCCTTCTTGAGGTCGGTCTCCTTGAACGAGTCGGCGTTGACGATGACGGTGCCGCCGGGAGACAGATCGCCGATGTTGGCCATCAGCGCGGCGGGGTTCATCGCCACCAGAACGTCGGGCCGGTCGCCCGGCGTGAAGACCGATTCGGAGGCGAACTGGATCTGGAAGCCCGAGACGCCGGGGAGTGTTCCGGCCGGGGCGCGGATCTCGGCGGGGAAGTCCGGCATCGTGGCCAGGTCGTTGCCCACCGCGGCGGTCGCGGACGTGAACTGGTTGCCGGTCAGCTGCATGCCGTCGCCGGAATCTCCGGCAAAGCGAATCACCGCTCGGTCCAGCTTCTTGACCTGTGGGTCCGTCTTGGAAGCGGTCGTCTCTGAGGTCATGTTGCTGGGTGCCCCGACACCGTGAGCGATCTGGGAGTGGTCGTCACCGCCCGTGACCAATCATGTACGCCAGAGTAGCCCATCGTGCGAGAGGTTTCCAAGCCGCTGTCGCGAGGGAGGTGGGCTCAGTTCAGCTCGGAGAGACGGCGTTTGAGCCAGGTGACGCGGCCCCGCACCGAATCGGCATCGGGGGCCGCGGGCGTGAGGCTGAGGTAGGTCTCGAGATCCTCGATCGCGTCCCCGGCCTTGCCGAGGTGGGCCTTGAGAAAGCCGCGGTCGCGCACCTCGGTCGGATCGCCCGGCGCCACCAGCAGCATCCGCTCGACCATCGAGAGCGCGCGCCGATAGTCCTCGCGCTCGACGTAGATGTGCTTGAGGTTGAGCAGCAGGCGCCCGAGCATGGCGCGCGAGTCCGTTCCGTCGAGCAGCTCGCGCCGGAACAGCGCCGGGCGCCCGGTGGTCCGGCCGACCAGCAGGCGGCAGTCGTCCTGGGTGATCACGGCGCCGCCGTGGTACGGATCGACGAGAATCGTCCGGCCGGCGTATGTCACGCGCGTGACGAAATGTCCAGGCAGGCCGACGCCGCGAGCCTCGAAGCCGGCGGCGCGCGCGAGCTCGAGGAACAACATCGACAGCGTCAGCGGAATGCCCTGACGACTGTCCAGCACGTCGTTGAGGAAGCAGTTGCGCGGGTCGTTGTAGTTGTCCACGTTGCCGCGGAAGTCGAGCTCTTCGAACAGATACGTTCTGAGCCCGTCCAGCCGCGCGAACGGGTTGGCCAGGTTGTAGACGCGCCGTGCGCCCTCGGCGCTGATGAGGTGGATCCGCTTCAGCTCGTACTCGACGTCGAGCTCGGGATACTCCTCGGCCGCGATCAGCAGCGCGGCTTCCGGCAGGTCGAGCGACCCGCGTCCCTTCAACAACTGGCTCAGTCGACGTCGCGCCGTGTGGCGCTGGTCGCGCAATGGTGCGGACACCATCTCCCCCCTGATCGTTCTCTCGTGCCTCACTCGACCCTCCGGAGATCGGCCCGCCTCGGCCTGCTAGGATCTCCGCGGATTCGGCCTCCTGACGGAAGAGTACGGTTCGGGGTTCCTGCGTGCCACCGACGATGCTACCCGGGCGACCCGAAGGGTTGCCGGACGAAAAACAGGCTCCCCGGGACCCCAGGTGGGCCCTGTCGCTGTTCTATGCGGCCGGATTCGGGCACCTGGGCATCGTGATGCCGTTCATGGCGCCGTGGATCCGCGACCGCGGCTACAGCGCCACGCTGATCGGCCTGCTGCTGGCCCTGCCGCCGCTGTTCAAGATCCTGGCTCCCTGGACGTGGGGCGCCTGGGCCGACCGGACGGGGCGCCGCAGGCCCATGCTGGTCGTCGCTCTGACGATCTCCTCCGCCGCGCTGGCGGCCGCCAGCCGCGCCCCGGGCCCCGTCGCCCTGTTCGCCCTGATGGCGCTGTACGGCTTCACCAGGGCGCCGATGCTCCCGTTCGCCGAGGCCACCACGCTGGAGCAGGCCGAGCGGCACGGCTTCGCCTACGGGCCGATCCGCCTGTGGGGCTCGATGGCCTTCATCGCCGGCGCAGGACTCTTCGGGCTGTACGGCGTCTCGCTCGGAGTCGACGCGGCCCCGCTGGCCGGTGCCGCGATGCTGCTGGCTGCCGCGGGCATCGCATGGGTCGCGCTGCCGGAGCCGGTGTCGAACCACGACGTCGTCGAGAAGCCGGCGCTCGACGCGCCCGTGGGCCGGGCGGGCGTGGCGCGCTTTCTCGCGGCCTGCGCGTTGATGCAGGCCAGCCATGGCGCCTACTACACGTTCTACTCGATCCGCTTGCAGGAGCTGGGCTACGGCAGCGGAACGATCGGCGCGCTGTGGGCTTTGGCGGTGATCTGCGAGGTCCTGCTGCTGGTGAAGATGGACTCGATCGTCGAACGCTTCGGCAACCGGCCGGTGCTGCGCCTCACCCTCGTGCTCGCTGCCGCGCGCTGGCTGCTGATCGGCTCGGTCGTCGACCTGCCGTGGCTCATCGCCGGGCAGGTGCTGCACGCCGCGACGTACGCCGCGTTTCACGTGCCTGCGGTGCGCGTCGTCTACCGCCACTTCGGCAGCACGGCGCGTGCTCGCGGCCAGGCGATCTACAGCGGGATGACGTTCGGGCTGGGCATGTTCGTCGGCACGCTCGTCGCCGGCCGTGCGGCGGACACGATCGGACTGCCGTTACTGTTCCAACTCTCGGCGCTGCCTGCGCTTGCTGCGATCCCGTTGCTCGGCCGCTCCCGCGCGCGTCAATCCTGATTCGCGGCCTTGCGACCCCGGCCGCCGCGCCGCGATCCGCCGCGCTTGGCGCCGGACGACTTCGAGCGGTTCTCCGCACGCTGGGCCGCGCCGGAGGCCGCGGGCATCAGCTCGTCGGCGCGCACGCTGTGCGGCACCGGCACCTCCGATTGCTCGGGCGCAGGTGCGCGGCCGCCGGCGGCTGAGGCATCGCCGGCCGGCGAGGCGCCGTTGGCGCCTCGTCGGCGTCGACCACCGCGTCGCCGTCGCCGGGGCTTGGGCGGGGCGGTCTCTGCGTCTCCGTTCGATTCTCCGGCGGCTTCCGCGGGGGCCTCGGTCTTCTCGCCTTCCGCCACGGCAAGCGCGACGGCCGTCTCGCCCTCGGCCGGTTTCGATTCGCGAGCCGACCTGGATTCGCGAGCCGGCCTGGATTCGCGAGTCGATCTGGATTCGGGGGCCGGGCTCGATTCGGGGGCCGGGCTCGATTCAGGGGCCGGGCTCGATTCAGGGGCCGGGCTCGATTCAGCGGTCGGGCTCGATTCAGGGGCCGGGTCCGCTCCGGCCGCCGCCTTGCGTCGACGTCCGCGTCTCCTGCGCGGCTCGGCCGGGGCCGGTTCGCCCTCGGGCTCGGGCTGCGGCTTCGCGAGCTCGGGTTCGGCCGGCGGTTCGCTCGGCGCGGCGTCCGCGGTCAGTTCCGGACCCGCCGGCTCGACGCGGGCGGTCTCGGGCTCGGGTCCGCGCGCGATCGCGGTGAAGTCGCTCTCGTGTCGCAGCATCTCGGCGTCGGGGATGATCTCGATCGCCATCCGATTCCGCTGCTCGACGTGCAGCAACTCCTCACGCTTGTTGTTCAGCAACCAGGTCGCAATGTCCGGCGGAGTCTTGACCTCCAGCTTGCCGACTCCGCCTCGCGACGCGCGGCTCTGCAGCTTGCGCAGCAACGCGAGGGCGGCGGTCTCGACGTTCTTGATCAGGCCGTAGCCCTCGCAACTGGGGCAGGTCGCGTATGACGCCGCCATCTTGGCGCCCTTGATGCGCTGTCGCGCGAGCTCCATCAGGCCCAGCTTGGACAGCGTCGTCACGTCGTACTTGGCCTTGTCGCCCTTCATCGCATCGCGCATCGCCTTCTCGACCTTCTTCTTGTTGCGCGTCTGCATCAGGTCGATGAAGTCGACGACGACGAGCCCGCCCAGGTCGCGTAGTCGTAGCTGGCGCGCGATCTCGGCCGCGGCCTCGACGTTGGTCGTCAGCGCGATCTCTTCCAGCTCACCCTTGCGCTTCGAGCGGGCGCTGTTGACATCGATCGCGGTCAGCGCCTCGGTGCCGTCGATGACGATCTCGCCGCCGGAGGGCAGCGGCACCTTGCGCTTGTAGATGCGCTCGATCTGCTCCTCGAGGTTGAACTTGTTGAACAGCGGTCGGTCGCCCTTGTACAGCTTGAGCGTGCGCGCCCGGTTCGGCATCACGTCTTTGACGAACTCCAGCGCGCGCTCGTAGGTCTGCTCGCTGTCGATCCACACCTCGCCGATGTCCGGCGTGAGGTAGTCGCGAATCGTGCGGATCACCAGGTCCGCCTCGCGGTACACCGGGCTGGGGAACTCGGCGTCGCGCGACGCGCGCTGGATCGCCTCCCACAGTCGCAGCAGATAGCGCATGTCGCGCTGCAGCTCGATCTTGGTCTGTCCGATGCCGGCGGTGCGCACGATCAGGCCGAAGCCATCGGGCGGGCTCAACTCGCTGACGATCTTCTTGAGCCGATCGCGCTGGCCCGAATCGTCGATCTTGCGCGAGATCCCGGAGGAATCCACGCCGGGCATCAGCACCAGATAGCGGCCCGGGAGCGAGAAGTACGTGCTGATCGTCGGCGGCTTGCCCGAGAACGGCTCGCGCACGACCTGGGCCATCAGTTTCTGGCCCGGCGCCAGGTGCTGGCCGATACGCCCCTGTTTGCGGCTGTCGGTGCGCGCCGGCAGCAGCCGGAAGTTGACCTCGTCGATGGGCAGGAAGCCCTTCAGGTCGGGGCCGATCCTTACGAACGCGGCCTCCAGCGACGGATGGACCGACTCGACGACTGCGTTGTAGATGTTGCCCTTGAGGGCGGTGCGGTTGATGGTTTCGATTTCGTAGGCGGCGAGGACGCCGCTGTCCAGAACGGCCACACGGGATTCCTCCACGTGGGTCACGTTCACGAGCATGATTTTCGACATCTAGGGGGAGTCTCCTCCGTTGTGATGTTCGTCGGTTGTAGTTTCGACTGTTACCCGTCTCGCCTCGCGTCGGACTCGGCTCGCATCGCATTCGGCGAGAGCCCGGTCCGACGGGCAGTGGGGTGCGCCCCGCGGGCGCCTGTGTCCCGGTGCGGCTGTAGCCGCGACCACTGAGAACATCGACTATAGCACAGCGCCGCGCAACCCGACGTTTCGTCGGTTCGCTATAATCCCCGTCCAATCCGTGTCAAATCGCCGCAACGCGCTTGCAGGCGAGCAGTGGGGCCTACTCCCGTGAAAAATCTCGTTCGTGTAGCCAACGGTCAGGGTTTCTGGGGTGACTCGATCGATGCTCCGGTCCGCCTGATCGAGGAGGGACCGCTCGACTATCTGACGCTCGACTACCTGGCCGAGGTCACGATGTCGATCATGCAGAAGCTGCGGCGTCGCGACCCGGCGCAGGGGTACGCGACGGACTTCATCCAGCTCGTCCGACGCACGCTGCCGACCCTGCGCGCGAAGGGCGTGCGGGTGATCGCCAACGCCGGCGGCGTCAACCCCGAGGCGTGTCGCGCCGCGCTCGTCGAGGCCGCGCGCGAGCAGGGCGCGAAGGGCATGCGCATCGGCAGCGTGACCGGGGACGACATTCTCGACCGTCTGGACGAGCTGCTCGAATCCGGACAGGAGCTGCGCAACCTGGACGACGGCCGCCCGTTGTCCGAGATCCGCGACCGCGTGCTCTCGGCCAACGTCTACCTGGGATCGTTCGCCGTCGCCGAGGCGCTGCGCGACGGCGCCGACATCGTGATCAGCGGGCGGACGACGGACCCCGGGCTGGTGCTGTCGCCGTTGATCGCGGAGTTCGGCTGGAAGGCCGACGACTGGAACCGGCTGGCGGCCGGCACCGTCGCCGGGCACATCGTCGAATGTGGGGCACAGTGCAGCGGCGGCAACTTCTCGCGCTGGTGGGAGGTCGAGGGGTGGGATCGTCTCGGCTATCCCGTGCTGGAGTGCTCGCCCGACGGCGGTTTCGTCGTCACCAAGCACGACGGCACCGGAGGGATGGTCTCCGTCGACACGGTGTCCGAGCAGCTGCTGTACGAGATGGGGGACCCGCAGCGCTACCTCACTCCGGACTGCGTCGTCGACTTCACGTCGATCCGGCTCGAGCAGCAGGCGCAGGATCGCGTCGCGGTATCCGGAGTTTGCGGCGCCGCGGCAACCGACTCGTACAAGGTCTCGATCTCGTATCTCGACGGGTACAAGGCGATCGGGCAGCTGACCGTCAGCGGGCCCGATGCGCTGGCCAAGGCGAAGGTCTGCGCGGAGGCGCTGTGGGGTCGCCTGCGCCGGGCGGGCTTCGAGTACGACAAGACGATCACGGAGTTCGTCGGCGTCGATTCGTGTCACGGCGCGATCGCGCCGCAGCCCGACGCGAGCGAGGTCGTGCTGCGGGTGGGCGTCAAGGACCCCGACCGCGCCAAGGTCGATCGCTTCGGTAAGGAGATCGCGCCGCTGGTGACCTCGGGTCCCCCCGGCGTGACGGGGTTTGCGGGCGGCCGGCCGAAGGCCACCGAGGTGCTGGGCTACTGGCCGGCGCTGATCGCCAAGGATCGCGTGCAATCGAGCGTCTCGGTGGAGGAGGTCTCGTGAAACAGATACCGCTGTACCACATGGCCCACGCGCGCTCGGGCGACAAGGGCGACGGATCCAACGTCGGCGTTCTGGCCTACGACGAGCGCGGATTCACGATCCTGCAGGAGTTCCTGACGCCGGAACGGGTCAAGCAGCACTTCGCCGGCATCGTGCGCGGCGACGTCGAGCGCTTCGTGTTGCCCAACCTGCTCGGATTGAACTTCCTCTTGCACGACTCTCTCGGCGGCAGTGGGTCGGCCAGTCTCAAGACGGACGCGCAGGGCAAGACGCACGCGATGGCGCTGCTGCGCATGACGATCGACGTGCCGGACGACTATGCACCGGCCAACTCCGCCGCGGCGGCACCCGCGGGCGATCTGTAGCGAGCAGGGGAGACTCTTCGCGATGGCCGACTACCGCTGGGTCAGGATCGAGAGCATCGAGCCCGGAATCCGCATTGTCGTTCTCGACCGACCGCCGGTCAACGCGCTGGGCCGCGAGCTGGTCGAGGACGTGACCGCCGCCGTGGCCGAGCTGGCCGGGGACGACGCCGTGCGCTGCATGGTGCTGGCGACGGCGGGCAAGCACTTCTGCGCCGGCGCGGACCTGAAGGAACGCAAGACGATGTCGCTCGACGACGTGCGGGCCTTCGTGCCGAAGCTGGCCGGTATGTGCAACGCGATCGCCGATCTCCCGTTTCCGACGATCGCCGCGGTTCGCGGCGCGGCGGCGGGAGGGGGGTGCGAGCTTGCGCTGGCCTGCGACATGCGGATCCTCGCCGAGGACGCGAAGATCGGTCTGCGCGAGACGGCGCTGGCAATCATCCCGGGCGCCGGCGGCACGCAGCGCCTTCCGCGCCTGATCGGGCCGGCGCGCGCCAAGCGCTGGATCCTCGCGGCCGAGATGCACTCCGCCGAGCGCGCGCTGGCCGACGGCGTCGCGGATCGCGTGGTCGCGGGCGACGCCCTGGACGACGCGGCTCGCGAGCTGGCGGGTGCGATCGCCGCCAACGGCCCGCTGGCCGTGCGCCTCGCCAAGCAGGCCATCGAGCGCGGCCTCGATGAGCCGCTGACGCGCGGCCTGGAGATCGAGTGGGAGTCCTACCGGCACACGCTGGGGACCAGCGACCGGGTCGAGGCGCTGACCGCCTTCGCCGAGAAACGCCCGCCGCGCTTCCGTGGCGAGTGAGATTGTCGGGGAAACCCGCCTCACCGTAGAATAGGCGGATGCTCTCGTACGGCAGCGTCGCCTTCGATCCGCCGCTCGTCCTCGCCCCGATGGCGGGCGTCACGGATCGCCAGTTCCGCCTGATCCTGCGCCGCGTCGGCGGCGTCGGGCTGGTGACGATGGAATTCGTGTCGTCCGAGGCCCTCGTGCGTGGCAACGAGCGCACGCTCAAGATGATGCACTACTGCGACGAGGAGCGACCGATCTCGATCCAGATCTACGGTTCGAACGCCGCTCGCATGGCCGAGGCGGCGCGCGTCGTGGAGTCGATCGGGGCGGACATCTGCGATATCAACATGGGCTGCCCGGCCAACAAGGTGCTGAAGGGTTGCTCCGGTTGCGCGCTGATGGGCGATCTGGACCTGGCGCGCGACATCATCGCGACTGTTCGGCGCGCGATCAGGATCCCGCTGACGGTGAAGTTCCGCGCCGGCGTGCGCGAGGAAACGCAGAACTACCTCGAGCTGGGACGCATCTGCGAGGGCGAGGGCGTCGACGCGGTGGCGCTGCATCCGCGCACCGCGAAGCAGATGTACCGCGGCCGCGCGGACTGGACGCGCATCGCGCGCCTCAAGGAAGCGCTCTCGATTCCGGTCGTCGGCAACGGGGACGTCACGTCCGCGCAGGACGCGTTGCGCATGTTCGGCGAGACCGGCTGCGACGCAGTGATGATCGGCCGCGCGTCGATGAAGAACCCGTGGATCTACCGGCAGACGCAGAGCCTACTGCGCGGCGAGGAGCCGTGCGAGCCGACCGACGCCGACCGCCGCGATCTGATCCTGGCCCACTTTCACATGTTGATGGAACAAGAGAACGAGCTGCGCTTCGCGCTGCACAAACTACGTACGTTCACCGGCTGGTACACGCACGGCATAGTCGGCGGCAAGCAACTGCGCACCCGGATCGGTTCGCTGGATTCTCCTCGGGCGTTCATCGAGGCCGTCGAGGAGTTCTTCGAGGGACGGGTCGCCGCATGAGGTCCGACGGACCGGAGGGGAAATGAATCTCGAGGCAATTCAAGCGGCGCTGACCGAGGCCGGCATCGACGGCTGGCTGTTCTGTGACTTCCACCATCGAGACCCGATGGCCTACCGCATTCTGGGCCTGGACATGTCCAGCATGACGACGCGGCGCTGGTTCTGTCTGGTTCCCGCCAAGGGGCAGCCGATCAAGCTGTCGCACAAGGTCGAGCCGACCAAGCTGAGCGCGTTGCCCGGCGAGCAGCGCTACTACCTGCGCTGGACCGAGCTGCACGAGGAGCTGAAGCGCATGGTCTCGGGCATGTCCCGGGTGGCGATGCAGTACTCGCCGATGAATCAGATTCCGTACGTCTCGGTCGTGGATGCGGGCACGGTCGAGCTGGTGCGCTCGTTCGGGCCCGACGTGGTGACCTCGGCCGGCCTGGTCCAGCAGTTCGAGGCGGTCCTCGACGACGCGGGGTTGGCGAGTCATCGCGAGACCGGTGCGATCGTCCAGGCCGTCAAGGACGAGGCGTTCGCCATGATGGGCGACGCGCTGCGCGCCTCGCGTGCCGTGACCGAGTTCGAGGTCAAGGAGTTCATCCTGCGCCGGTTCGCCGAGGAGGGGCTGACCGCCGACGGGGCCTGCCCGATCGTCGGGTTCAACGACCACCCCGCGGACCCGCACTTCGAGCCGACCGAGGCCAACGCCTACACGCTGAAGCGCGGGGACACGATCCTCGTCGACCTCTGGGCGCGGCGCATCGATCCGCCCGGCGTGTACTACGACGTGACCTGGTGCGGTTTCGCGGGCAACGCCCCGCCGGCGCTGTACCTGGAGATCTTCCGCACCGTGTGCAACGCCCGCGATGCCGCTCTGGACTTCGTACGGGGGCGCCTCGCGGCCGGAGAGCCGTGCCACGGCAACGAGATCGACGACGTGGCGCGTCGCGTCGTGGAGCAGGCCGGGCACGGTGACGCGTTCGTGCACCGCACGGGGCACAACATCGGGCTCGAGGTGCACGGCAACGGCGTCAACATCGACAACCTCGAGACGAAGGACGATCGACTGGTCGTGCCGGGGATCTGCTTCTCGATCGAGCCCGGGATCTACCTGGAGGGCAAGATGGCCGTGCGCAGCGAGATCGACGTGATCGTCACGCACGCCGGCGATGCCGAGGTCGCCGGGCCGATCCAGCAGGACCTGATCCTGCTCGACTGATTCCAACGTGGTGCGCAGATTGCGGCTGGTGCACGTGTTTGGGTCGGGTTCGGTTGGCCTACCGGCGGCAACTCCTCGATCAGAAGGCGTACTTGAGGTCGTGGAGTCGGTTGATTCCGACTGCGGGCGTGATCCAGCGTCGGCGGTAGATCTTCATCCAGCCCTCGGGCATGGAGAGCCGCCAGGGAAAGCGACGCTGGGCAAGCGCGTCGGTCCAGCTCCATGGCGAACGCGTGATTCCGACGCGCATCGCCGGTGTCGTCGGCTCGTGTCTGCGCTCGGTGACGTGCTTGATGAAGTTGCGCCAGACTGCCATCAGCGCGAAGCGTTCGAGCACCGCGTTCGCGCGGCGGCCGAACGCGATCGTCTCGCGTCGGTGGTGGGCCTGGCTATGGCGCAGCAGCTTGTGCAGCAGGTCGACGGGGAACATCGCGCGGTCCCGCTCGTGCGCCGCCCTCGGGTCGCACCCCGGCCCACGCGGAGGGTTTGGATAGACGCGGTGCACGACGTCGGGGACCGAGCGCGTCGCGTGTCGGTACGCCGGGTGATCGTCGCTGGCTAGCCGGACATACCCGGGGCAGATCGTCTTCAAAACCCGAAGAACTCGGGATGTCGAACGCACGTAGGACGCAGGCGGCGGCGCGGCGGGCGCGTTGCGTGGCGTGCGCCGCAGCGCGCTTCGCCGGCCCGCCCGTCGGTGGGGCGCAGGGTCGAACGTGTAGACGAACCACGATTGCTGGCCCACGGTCGTACCGATCCCGAGTCGGTCATCCTGGGAGTAGACGAAGGTCTCGAAGTGGTCGAAGGCGAACCCTTCATCGACGAACTCGATCTGCTCGAGCGCCTCGGCCAGGAGCAACAAAGAAGCCCTCCCCAGGCGGGCGGAGATGCGTGTCACGGTCGAGGGAGCGCAGCCGAGCGTCCGTGCGATCTGCCGATGCGCGCAGCCGGCAACGAGCAGGGCGGCGATGGTGGCCAGAAGCTCGGGCCGCTTCATGAAGTACGAAACAGCGAAGCTCTGCTTTGAGAAACCGCGTCCACAGATCTTGCAGCGGTAGCGCGGGACCTTGCGCAGCGGGTCGCAGGCGCGCCGGTAGGCGCCGTCACGCTTGTAGCGGAAGCCCGAGACAGTGCCGTGGCTAGGGCACTCGGCCCACGGGCAGTGTGGGGGGCGATAACGGTCGGGCCGTCTGCCTTCGATTGGTGGGCACGGGTCGAGCATCGAGGGATGGACGAAGCAAATCCCATACCTCTCGAAAAGCCCCCGAATCGACACCGAAAACGTGAGTCACGTCCGCCCGCGGACGTGCTCTGTCCGCATGCGAACAGCGACAGCATCAATCTGCGCACCACGTTGGACTGATTCGGTGGGGGTGGGGTGGCGGCCGGTCGGCCACCACCCCGATTCGATTCAGCGATCCAGGCCGAGCGTCGAGGCGCCGGGCCCACCCGTGGAGTCGAGCTTCTGTGGCTTGCTGCCCGGCTCGGGATCGCAGGCGTCTCCGAGTCCGTCCCCGTCGGTGTCTTCCTGGCCGGGGTTGGGTGTGGTCGGGCAGTTGTCCACGGTGGCGCCGTTGACCGACAGTCGCGGCACGAGGACCATGTCGCTCGAGGCGTTCGGGGTGTTGTTCCACACTCCGATTGCGAGCACGTTCTCGCCGGTCTGGATCAGCGAGCTGAAGCCGGACAAGTTGTTGATCGTGCCGTAGTCGGGCTGCGCTCCGTTGCTCGACTCGCCGGCCGCCGGGTTCGAGTTCCACAGCGGAGTGCCCGCCGTCATCTCCGCCGAGCGGAAGATCTCGGTCCCGTTGAGCCAGGCGACGTAGGCGTCGTCGTAGTCCGCCGCGATGAACAGGCGCGCGATCTGGTTCGCGTCGGTGATGTCGAACCGTGCCCTGGTGTAGACCGAAGGCACGTTGGCCGTGGTCTCGGTCACGATCAGGTTCTCCGCGCCGCCGGGCTGGCTGAGCTCGTAGCCCACGCCGTAGCCGCCCTCGGGCCACGTTGCGTCGGGGAAGTCCGACTCGGTCCAGGTCAGGGCGAGGCCGGGATCGGCGTCGTTGACGAGGTAGCGCATCGTCGGGTCGCGGATGACGGACAGCCGCGGCACGATGATCAGTTCGGACGAGTTCGCCGCGTGGTTGAACACGGCGACCGACAGCACGTTTTCGCCGGCGACCAGAGACGGAATCGCCGAGGAGACGTCGAGCAGAGTGCCGTAGTCCGCCGGGAGTCCGTTGCTGGACTCGTGTTGCTGAACGGTCGGGTTCCAGGGCAGCGCGCCCGCGGGAACCTCCGGTGAGCGGTAGACCTCGACGCCGTTGATCCAGGCCACGTACGCGTCGTCGTACTCCGCGCCGAGCAGCATGCTGTCGACGGTCGTCGGATCGTCGATGGTGAACCGCGCGCGGGTGAACATCGACAGCTGGCCGACGGTCGTGCGCGTGATCAGCAGGTCGTTGGGCCCGGCGACGTCGTAGCCGATGCCGTAGAAGCCCTGGTCCCAGCTCGAGTCGTCGAAGGCCGGATCGACCCAGGTCGCCATGTCGAACCCGGGGTCGGTGCTGTTGAGGAAGTAACGCGCCTCCGAACCGTGCTCGATCGACGCGATCTCGCCGACCGCCGCGTACTCGATGACGACGCGCTCGGTCTCGCAGATACCGTCGCCGTCGACGTCCTCGGTCGCCGGGTCGAGGCAGGCGACGCAGGTCAGGCTGTTGTTGTTCGGGCACGGATCGCAGATGTCGCCGAGTCCGTCGACGTCGGCGTCCTCCTGGCCCGGGTCGAACAGCGTCGGGCAGACGTCGACGTCGGCGCAGTGGCCGTCGAAGTCCGCGTCGTTGGCGGCGTCGTTCGGGCAGGCGTCGCAGACGTCTCCGAGCCCGTCGGTGTCCAGGTCGCCCTGGCCGCTGTTCGAGGTCGTCGGGCAGTTGTCCAGAGCGCAGACGTTGCCGGGATATCCCGGGTTGCCGAAGCCGTCGTCGTCCGTGTCCTGGCAGGTGTCGCACTGATCGCCGAGCCCGTCGATGTCGAAGTCGAGTTGCTGCGGGTTGTACGTCACCGGGCAGTTGTCGACGTCGCCGCAGATGCGGTCGAAGTCGGAGTCGTCGTTGGGGTCGAACGGACAGGCATCGCACTCGTCACCCTTGCCGTCGAAATCCTGATCGACCTGGGACGCGTTCGATGTGTCGGGGCAGTTGTCCTCGGGGCAGCTGTTGAGCGGATAGCCGGGGTCGCCCCGACCGTCGTCGTCCGTGTCGGTGCAGACGTCGCACAGGTCGCCGTCGCCGTCGCCGTCGGCGTCGATCTGGCTCGGGTTCACCGTTGCGTCGCAGTTGTCGCAGTCGTCGCCGACGAAGTCGAGGTCGGCGTCGTCCTGCTGCGGGTTGATCACCGTCGGGCAGCTGTCCTGGAGGTCCGGGATTCCGTCACCGTCGGTCTCGGCTCCGGGCGACGGGCAGGACGTCAACGGCAAGAGGTCGCTGCCGCCGCTGTCGACGCCGATGCGGCTCTCGCCGCACAGGTTGCTGGCGCCGGCCAGGTAGTAGAAGCCCGAGCTCGGCGCCGGAGTGTCGGTGTCGGCGGTGGCGATCGTCGTCCCCGGGTTCTCCGACTCCATGCAGGTCTCGTTGTAGGTCCAGGGCTGCTCGTGGACGTAGGATCCGCGGTAGATGTTCGTCGTGTGGCCCTGGGCCGATCGGGACCAGGTCAGCACCGTCGCCGCCGTGCCGTTGAGGCGCAGCGTTCCGCCGATCGGACCGGGCTCGGAACTGACCCCCTTGATGAACGGCTCGCAATCCTGCGCGTTCCCCGTGCCGTCGTTGTCCAGGTCGGGGTCGCCGGCGTCGCACAGGCCGTCGCCGTCGAAGTCGACGCCGTCGTTGGCCGGGTTGCTCACGCCGCTGACGCAGTCGTCGCACAGGTCGCCGTCGATGTCGCGGCAGGACGTGTTGTCGAACGGGGCGATGTCGTCACCGTCCAGGACGAGGTCGTTGTCGTCGTCCGGGTCGCCGGTGTCGCACAGCCCGTCCGGCTCGTTGTCCGGTCCGTCGTTGGCGACGTCGTCGGTGCCGCTGGAGCAGTCGTCGCACAGGTCGTTGTCCAGGTCGCGGCACAGCGTGTCGATCAGCGGCTCTTCGTCGCTGCCGTTGGGTACGCCGTCGTTGTCCTGGTCGGGATCGCCGGCATCGCACAGTCCGTCGGAGTCGGTGTCGGTTCCGTCGTTGGCAATGTCGTCGACGGTGCTGGAGCAGTCGTCGCAGTTGTCGTTGTCGACATCGCGGCAGACGGTGTTGTCGAGCGGTGCGCTGTCGTCGCCGTTGGGGACGTTGTCGTTGTCCTGGTCCGGATCGCCGGCGTCGCACAGTCCGTCGGAGTCGGTGTCGGTGCCGTCGTTGGCGACGTTGTCGGTGCCGCTGGTGCAGTCGTCGCAGTTGTCGTTGTCGATGTCGCGGCACAGCGTGTCGATCAGCGGCTCTTCGTCGTTGCCGTTGGGCACGCCGTCGTTGTCCTGGTCGGGATCGCCGGCGTCGCACAGTCCGTCGGAGTCGGTGTCGGTGCCGTCGTTGGCAATGTCGTCGACGGTGCTGGAGCAGTCGTCACAGTTGTCGTTGTCCACATCGCGGCAGACGGTGTTGTCGAGCGGGGCGTTGTCGTCGCCGTTGAGGACGTTGTCGTTGTCCTGATCGGGGTCGCCGGCGTCGCACAGCCCGTCGGAGTCGGTGTCGATGCCGTCGTTGGCGACGTCGTCGACGGTGCTGGAGCAGTCGTCGCAGTTGTCGTTGTCGACGTCGCGGCAGACGGTGTTGTCGAGCGGAGCGCTGTCGTCGCCGTTGAGGACGTTGTCGTTGTCCTGGTCGGGGTCGCCGGCGTCGCACAGCCCGTCGGAGTCGGTGTCGGTGCCGTCGTCAGCGACGTTGTCGCTGCCGCTGGAGCAGTCGTCGCAGTTGTCGTTG
>JAAELQ010000168.1 GCA_024226515.1 bacterium | reverse complement strand
GCCGTGCCGTTGTTCAGGTACAGCCGCTTGGCCTCGAAGCGATTGCCGGCGACCAGGTCGAGGTCGCCGTCGCCGTCCACGTCGCCCAGCGCCATGGAAATGGTGTAGTCCGCGTCCGTCGTGACTGCGCTGCCGGCCACCCCGTTCCACGCTCCCGCCCCGCCGGTCGCCCTGTACAGCCGGATGGTCTGATCGCGAATCCCGGCCACCAGGTCGAGGTCACCGTCGCCGTCCACGTCGCCCAGGGCCACCGAGAAGAGGTTGTCCGCGTCCGACGTGAGTTCGCTGCCGGACACGCCGTTCCATGGATCCGCCGTGCCGTTGTTCAGGTACAGCCGCTTGGCCTCGAAGCGATTGCCGGCGACCAGGTCGAGGTCGCCGTCGCCGTCCACGTCGCCCAGCGCCACGGAAATGGTGTAATCCGCATCCGTCGTGACGTCGCTGCCGGACACACCGTTCCACGGATCCGCCCCGCCGTTGTTCGGGTACAGCCGGTTGGTCTGATCGCGATTCCCGACCACCAGGTCGAGGTCGCCGTCGCCGTCCACGTCGCCCAGGGCCACGGAAAGAGTGTCGTCGTCATCCGTCGTGATGTCGCTGCCGGACACGCCAATCCACGGACTTGTGGTGCCGTTGTTCAGGTACAGCCGGTTGGCCCGTTCGCGATTCCCGGCCACCAGGTCGAGGTCGCCGTCGCCGTCCGCATCGCCCAGGGCCACGGAAAAGGTGAAACCCGTATCCGTCGTGATATCGCTGCCGGAGACGCCGTTCCACGGATCCGCCGTGCCGTTGTTCAGGTACAGCCGGTTGATGGCGGAATTCCCGGCCACCAGGTCGAGGTCGCCATCGCCGTCCACGTCGCCCAGGGCCACGGCAAGGGTACTGTCCGCATCCGTCGTGATGTCGCTGCCGGAGACGCCGCTCCACGGGTCCGCCGAGCCGTTGTTCAGGTACAGCCGGTTGGTCGTGAGACCCCCGGCCACCAGATCGAGGTCGCCGTCGCCGTCCACGTCGCCCAGGGCCACGGGGCGGGTGTTGTCCGTATCCGTCGTGATGTCGCTGCCGGACGCGCCGTTCCACGGATTCGCCGTGCCGTTGCTCAGGTACGACCGGTTGACCTGGCCGTTGTTCCCGGCGACCAGGTCGAGCTCGCCGTCGCCGTCCACGTCGCCCAGGGCCACGGCAAAAGTGTCTTCCGGATGCGTCGTGATGAGGCTGGCGGTCACGCCGTTCCACGGATCTGCCTCACCGTTGTTCAGGTACAGCCGGTTGGTCGTGGAATTCCCGGCGACCAGGTCGAGGTCGCCGTCGCCGTCCATATCGCCCAGCATCACGGAGCGTGTGGGACTCGCATCTGCCGTGATGTCGCTGCCGGAGACGCCGTTCCACGGATCTGCCGAGCCGTTGTTCAGATACAGCCGGTTGGTCTGACCGTTGTTCCCGGCGACCAGGTCGAGGGCGCCGTCACCGTTCACGTCCCCCAAGGCCAGCGCGTTGGTGAGATCCATATCCGTCGTGACGTCGCTTCCGGAGACGCCGCTCCACGGATCCGCCGAGCCGTTGTTCAGGTACAGCCGGTTGGTCTGACTGGAATTCCCGGCGACCAGGTCGAGGTCGCCGTCGCCGTCGACGTCGCCCAGGGCCACGGAGAGGGTGTCTTCCGTATCCGTCGTGATGTCGCTGCCGGAAACGCCGTTCCACGGATCCGCCATGCCGTTGTTCAGGTACAACCGGTTGCGCGCGTCGCTGTTCCCGGCCACCAGGTCGAAGTCGCCGTCACCGTCCACGTCGCCCAGGGCCACGGAAGCGGTGAACTCTGCATCCGTCGTGATGTCGCTGCCGGAGACGCCGTTCCACGGATCCGCCGAGCCGTTGTTCAGGTACAGCCGGTTGCGCGCGTTGCTGTTCCCGACCACCAGGTCGAGGTCGCCGTCGCCGTCCACGTCGCCCAGATCGATGGAGTGAGTGAGATCCGCATCCGTGTCGATGTCGCTGCCGGTGGAGCCGGCGAAGACTCCGTAGCGTCTCTCCCGAAAGGCCAGGAGCAGTGCCTGCTCCCGCGTGGACCAGTTCGCGTTCGTCAGGGCCGCATCGCGGAGGGCGTCGTCGGAGAAGTCCTCGGTGAACGGAAGGCCGGGCGTCGCCGCTCGCGCCTGTCCGACGGTCAGCAGCAGGAGCGCAGCAACACCGGCGAGCAGCAGTGCGCGATCCACGTTCCAGGGAATCGAGATCGATGGAGCTTTCCGGAGTGAGCGCACGACGAGCCTCCCTCCTCGGGATCCGGCGCGGCCTCCTCCGGTCCGCGGGCGATCGCGTCGCCGGGGGCCGGGCCCGGACGCCGAGCAAGTGACGGAAAACTACCGGGACAGATCCCGGGAGTCAACCGGCGAGACTACGTCGTACCGGGCAGCTCTTCTCAAGCTTGACCCGGTGCAATTCACGAGGTATATATCGGTATATACCATGTGGTTGATTCGAGTCGTGGAGGCCCTGGATCGTGCGCGCGTGGCGTACGCGCTGGTCGGAGGGTACGCGGTCGCCCTGCACGGGGCGGTTCGCGGAACGCTCGACATCGATCTGGTGCTGCGTTTCTCGGAGAAGCAGTTCGAAGCTGCCGCGCGCGCGTTTCGATCGCTCTCCCTCGAACCGCGACTGCCGGTGACGGCGTCCGAGGTGTTCCGCTTTCGCGAGGAGTACCTCAGGAACCGCAACCTGACGGCCTGGACGTTCGTCAATCCGAACCGCCCCTCCGAGATCGTCGACGTCGTCCTGACGCACGACCTGTCGGCGATGAAGGTCCGACGGGTGCGCGTCGAGGGGCGATCGATCAAGCTGGCGTCGATCGACGACCTGATCCGGATGAAGAAGGCCAGCGGTCGTCCCCAGGACCTCGAAGACGTTCGCGCGCTGGAGCGATTGAAATGAGACCGGTGCAACACTTCTCGGACGAGTATCTCGAGCAGGCGCGCAAGAGCACGCCCGACGAGATCGCTCGGTTCCTCGAGAGCTTCCGCCGCATGCACGCCCCGGGCGCCCGCAGCCGCCTGATCAGCATGAAGGTCCCCGAGCCGTTGCTGGATGCGTTCAGGTTGCGCTGCAAGGTCGAGGGGGCGCGGTATCAGACGAAGATCAAGCAGCTGATGCGGGAGTGGCTGGAGTCCGACCGCCGTTAGCTCCCGCCGCCGAGAATGGGCGCTAGCAGCCCGTTGAAAAACTCTGATGGGCCGCGTTGCGAGCGCCGCGCTGTCGTATGCGAGGCGCCGCGCCGCAGACATATGCTGTTGCATAGGCCAGGCGCGGAAACGAAGCAGATGGCAGCGCGCCGCCGCAACCCGTAGGGCGCCAGGGGGTTGCGGGCT
>JAAELQ010000167.1 GCA_024226515.1 bacterium | reverse complement strand
GACTGCGACGGGGCGACGGACGACGACGGGGTGGGCGCTTCGACCTGGTACCGCGATGCGGACGGCGCCGGCTACGGCGCCGCGGGCGACGCGACGACCGCGTGCGCGCAGCCCGCGGGCTATGTGTCCGACGACGCGGCCTGCGACGACGGAGCGACGGCGGTGAACCCGGGTGCGGCCGAGGCCTGCGGCGACGGGATCGACAACGACTGCGACGGGGCGACGGACGACGACGGGGTCGGCTCGGGGACGTGGTACCGCGACGCGGACGGCGACGGTTACGGCGACGCGGGCGATGCGACGAGCGCGTGCGCGCAGCCTGCGGGCTATGTGTCCGACGACGCGGACTGCGACGACGCCGCGGCGGCGGGGAACCCGGGCGCGGCCGCGGCCTGCCGCGACGGGGTCGACAACGACTGCAACGGCGCGACGGACGATGACGGCGTCGGCGCGGGGACGTGGTAGCGCGATGCGGACGGCGACGGCTACGGTGACGCCGGTGACGCGACGACGGCGTGCGCACAGCCCGCGGGCTATGTGTCCGACGACGCGGACTGCGACGACGGCGCGGCGGCGGTGAACCCGGGCGCGGCCGAGGTCTGCGGGGACGGGATCGACAACGACTGCGACGGCGCGACGGACGACGACGGCGCCGGGGCGGGGACGTGGTACCGCGATGCGGACGGCGACGGCTACGGCGACGCGGGCGACACGGCGACGGCGTGCGCGCAGCCCGCGGGATATGTGTCCGACGATACGGACTGCGACGATTCGTCCGCGGCGGTGAATCCCGGCGCGGTCGAGGCCTGCGCGGACGGGATCGACAACGACTGCGACGGCGCGACGGACGACGACGGTGTCGGCTCGGCTACCTGGTACCGCGACGCGGACGGCGACGGCTACGGCGACGCGGGCGACACGGCGACGGCGTGCGCGCAGCCTGCAGGCTATGTGTCCGACGACGCGGACTGCGACGACGGCGCGGCGGCGGTCAATCCGGGTGCGGCGGAGGCCTGCGGCGACGGAATCGACAACAATTGCGACGGGGCGACGGACGACGACGGCGTCGGCTCGGGGACGTGGTACCGCGACGCGGACGGCGACGGCTACGGCGACGCCGGCGACGTGGTGAGCGCCTGTGGTCAGCCCGCGGGCTATGTGCCCGACGCTACGGACTGCGACGATTCGTCCGCGGCGGTGAATCCCGGCGCGGCGGAGGCCTGCGGCGACGGGATCGACAACGACTGCGACGGGGCGACGGACGACGACGGTGTCGGGTCGGCTACCTGGTACCGCGATGCGGACGGCGACGGCTACGGCGACGCCGGTGACTCCACTAGCGCCTGTGAGCTTCCTTCCGGATACGTCGCGGATGACGCGGACTGCGACGATTCGTCCGCGGCGGTGAACCCGGGTGCGGTCGAGGCCTGCGGCGACGGGATCGACAACGACTGCGACGGCGCGACGGACGACGACGGCGTCGGCTCGGGGACGTGGTACCGCGACGCGGACGGCGACGGCTACGGCGACGCCGGCGACGTGGCGAACGCCTGTGGTCAGCCCGCGGGATATGTGCCCGACGACACGGACTGCGACGATTCGTCCGCGGCGGTGAATCCCGGCGCGGCCGAGGCCTGCGCGGACGGGATCGACAACGACTGCGACGGGGCGACGGACGACGATGGTGTCGGCTCGGGTACCTGGTACCGCGATGCGGACGGCGACGGCTACGGCGACTCCGGTGACTCCACTAGCGCCTGTGAACTTCCATTCGGATACATACCCGACGACGCGGACTGCGACGATTCGTCCGCGGCGGTGAACCCGGGTGCGGTCGAGGCCTGCGGCGACGGGATCGACAACGACTGCGACGGCGCGACGGACGACGACGGCGTCGGCGCGTCGACCTGGTACGGCGACGGCGACGGGGACGGATTCGGCGATCCCGGCAAGACCGTGACCGCCTGCTCCCAGCCGCCGACCTTCGTGGCCGACAACCGAGACTGCGACGACACCTCGGCCGCCGTGAACCCGGATGCCGACGAGGTCTGTGGGGACGGGGCGGACAACGACTGCAACGGTGAGATCGACGACAACGGCGTGGGCGCCCTAACGTGGTTCCGCGATGCGGACGGCGACAGCTTCGGCGATCCGGGCAACACGACGACCGCCTGTGAGGCTCCTTCCGGATACGTCGGCGACGATAGCGATTGCGACGACAGCTCTGCGGCGGTGCACCCGAACGCGGCGGAGGTCTGCGGGGACGGGATCGACAACGACTGCGACGGCGCGACGGACGACGAGGGCGTCGGCGCGGCGACCTGGTATCGCGACGCGGACGGCGACCTCTTCGGCGACGCGGGCGATTCGACGACGGCGTGTGCGCAACCCACGGGGTATGTGCCTGACGATGCGGACTGCGACGACGGCGCGGCCGCCGTCAACCCGGATGCCGACGAGCTGTGCGGGGACGGGATCGACAACGACTGCGACGGGGCGACGGACGACGACGGCATCGGCGCGCCGGAGTGGTATCGCGATGCGGACGGCGACGGTTACGGAGATGCCGGCGACATGGCGACCTCCTGCGCGCAGCCGGCCGGGTATGTCGCGGATGCAACGGACTGCGACGACGGCGTGGCCGGTGTGAACCCCGGCGCGACCGAGATCTGTGGCGACGGGATCGACAACGACTGCGACGGCGCGACGGACGACGACGGCAGCGGAGCGGCGACGTGGTACCGCGACGCGGACGGCGACGGCTTCGGTGACGCGGGCGATGCGGCGACGGCCTGCACGCAGCCCGCGGGGCGCGTCGCGAACGCAGGCGACTGCGACGACGGGGCTGCGGCGGTCAACCCGGACGCGGCGGAGGCCTGTGGCGACGGGGTCGACAACGATTGTGACGGCGCGACGGACGACGACGGCAGCGGAGCGGCGACGTGGTACCGCGACGCGGACGGCGACGGTTTCGGCGACGCCGCGACGACGACGACTGCCTGTACGCAGCCGGCGGGACATGTCGCTGATCTCTCGGATTGCGACGACTCGGCGGCGGACGTGAATCCGGGTGCCGACGAGCTGTGCGGGGACGGGATCGACAACGACTGCGACGGCGTGACGGACGACGAGGGGCCCGGTGCGGCGACGTGGTACCGCGACGCGGACGGCGACGGTTTCGGCGACGCGTCGGACACGGCGTCGGCCTGTGCGCAACCGGCCGGGTATGTGGGCAACGCCACGGACTGCGACGACTCGTCGTCGTCGGTGAACCCGGACGCCGCAGAGGTCTGCGGAGACGGGGTCGACAACGACTGCGATGGCGCGACGGACGATGATGGGGTCGGCGCCGGTACCTGGTACCGCGATGCGGACGGCGACGGCTTCGGTGACCCGAATTCCACGACGATCGCCTGCGAACGTCCATCCGGATACGTGAACGATGACGCGGACTGCGACGACGGCGCGGCGACGGTCAATCCCGACGCCGTCGAGGTCTGCGGCGACGCCGTCGACAACGACTGCGACGGGGTCGTCGACGAGGACGCTCCGTCGCTGCCCACGTGGTATGCGGACACGGACGGCGATGGTTACGGCGATGCGGAATCCGCGGTCAACGCCTGCGCGCAGCCCGCAGGGTATGTCGTCGACGACACGGACTGCGACGACAGTTCGGCCGCGGTGAATCCCGGCGCCGACGAGGTGTGCGGCGACGCACTGGACAACGACTGCGACGGCACGGCGGACAACCCCGAGACCTGCGGCGCGGTCTGCGAGGACCTGGACCCCGGCGCCTGGAACCTCGTGTCGGTCGACAGCGAGGAGACGCTGGCCGAGGACGGCGTGGCGACGAACGCGTTCGACGGCGACGAGCTCACCTACTGGATCACCGGCTGGTCCGAGGGGAACGACCCGATGCCGCACGAGATCGTGATCGATCTCGGGGCTGTGTACAACCTGTGCGAGTTGACGTATGCCCCGCGCGGCGGCGGCTTCAACAACGGCCGCGTCGCGGACTACGAGGTCTGGGTCAGCGTGGACAACCTGGACTGGAACGTCCCCGCGGCGTCCGGGACCTTTGCCCCCGACGCGAGCGAGAAGACGGTCGAGCTGAGCGACGTCGCCGGACGCTACGTCCGGTTCCGCGCACTGAGCGAGATCAACGGCAACCCGTGGACCGTGGTGGCCGAGTTGGGCCTGGTCGGGGGACCGTTCGCGGGCGACTTCCCGCCCGACGGGACGATCGTCTCGCCCGACGGCGACGTTTCGATCGTCGTCGGTCAGTCGCTCGACTTCGTCGGGGCCGCCACCGACGTCGAGGACGACACGCCGTTCGAGTTTGCGTGGGACTTCGGCGATCCGGCGATCGACGACTCGTCCGAGCAGAGCCCCGCGGGCATCCTGTTCGAGAACGAGGGGCAGTTCACCGTGAGCCTGACGGTGACCGACAGCCAGGGGCTGAGCGATCCGACGCCGGCCTCCGTGACCGTGAACGTCGTCGATCCCGGGGCCGGGCCGCAGCCGATTCCGCAGGACGGCTGGAGCCTGGTCTACGTGGACAGCGAGGAGACCGCGGCCGAGGACGGCGCGGCGACGAACGCGTTCGACGGCGACGACACGACCCACTGGGTGACGGGCTGGTCCGCAGGCAACGCTCCGCTGCCGCACGAGATCGTGATCGATCTCGGTGGTCAGTACGACCTGTCGATCTTCCGCTATCTCCCGCGCGGGGGCTCGTTCTCCAACGGCCGCGTGGCGGGCTACGAGCTGTACGTGGCGACGTCGCTCGACGACTGGGGCGCTGCCGTCGCGACGGGCGTGTTCCCCAACACCGCCGATCAGAAGGAAGTGACGTTCGACGAGAAGACGGGGCGCTACGTGCGTTTCGTGGCCACCAGCGAGGTCGGCGGGAACCCGTGGACGGTCGCCGCGGAGCTGAACGTGCTCGGCACGCCGTTCGCCGGAAACGCGGCCCCGAACGGCATCATCGTCACGCCCGAGGAAGACGTCACCATCCCGCTGGGCGGCACCGTCGTCTTCTCGGGTTCGGCCGACGATCTCGAGGACGACACGCCCTACGACTATCTATGGGACTTCGGCGATCCGGCGATCGCCGACTCGACCGTGCAGAATCCCGGCGCGGTGCAGTTCGACACCGAGGGCGAGTTCGAGGTCACGCTGACCGTGAGCGACGCGGCCGGCATGACGGACGCGACGCCGGCGACGGTGCGCGTCACGGTCGTCGATCCGAGCGGCGGGCCGAGCGTGATCCCGCAGGACGGCTGGACCCTCGTGTCGGTCGACAGCGAGGAGACGACGGGAGAGGACGGCGCCGCAACGAACGCGTTCGACGGCGTCGACACGTCCTACTGGGTCACCGGCTGGTCCGGTGGAAACGCCCCGCTGCCGCACGAGATCGTGATCGACCTCGGCGCGCAGTACGAGCTGTCGGCGTTGCGCTACCTGCCGCGGGCGGACCCGTACCCCAACGGCCGCGTGGCGGGCTACGAGTTCTACGTCGCCACGACACCCGACGTGTGGGGCTCGGCGGTGGCCGGCGGGACGTTCCCGAACAGCCAGGACGTCAAGCAGGTCGCGTTCGATACGAAGACCGGGCGCTACGTGCGCTTCGTGGCGACGAGCGAGATCAACGGCAATCCGTGGACCGTCGTCGCGGAGCTGAACGTGCTGGGCACGCCGTTCACGGGCAACGCCGCGCCGAACGGCGAGATCGTCACGCCCGAGAACGACGTCACGATCCTGAAGGGTGAGAGCGTGACGTTCGCCGGGAGCGCGATGGACGCCGAGGGGGACTCGCCGTATTCGTTCCTGTGGCAGTTCGACGACTCCGGTGTTGGCGACTCCACGGAGCAGAACCCGGGGCCGGTGCAGTTCGACACCGCGGGTACGTTCGACGTGACCCTGAACGTCAGCGATGCAGCGGGCTCGACCGATGCCACGCCGGCGTCCGTACGGGTCACCGTGATCGATCCGGCGGCTCCGGCGCCGATCCCGCAGGGTGGGTGGTCTCTGGTGTCGGTCGACAGCGAGGAAACGACCGGTGAGGACGGCGCGGCGACGAACGCCTTCGACGGGGACGCCGGCACGAACTGGGTCACCGAGTGGTTCGGCGGGAACGACCCGATGCCGCACGAGATCGTGATCGACCTCGGGGCCCCGTACGACCTGTCCGAGTTGCGCTATCTTCCGCGCGGAGGGGAGTTTCCCAACGGGCGCATCGCGGGCTACGAATTCTACGTGGCCGAGAGCCCCGGAGCGTGGGGTGCGGCCGTGGCCGCGGGCACGTTCCCCGGCGATTCCTCGCGCAAGGACGTCCCGTTCGCCACGAAGCGCGGGCGCTACATCCGCCTCGTCGCCACCAGCGAGATCAACGGCAACCCGTGGACCGTGGTGGCGGAGCTGAACGTCGTGGGCCTTCCCGCCGCCGAGTGACCCGTCCGGCGGGTCTTTGACCGCCGGCGCGACTGCTGCAACAATGAGCGATCGCTAGCCGGCATGCCGCCGAGAGGAGACGCTCGCATGGGTTTCAACACGAAGCAGATTCACGCCGGGGTCGAGCCCGACAAGGAAACCGGCGCCATCCTGACGCCGATCTACCAGTCGACGACCTACGTTCAAGAGTCGGTCGACGAGTACCTGGCCAAGGGCTACTCGTACTCGCGCACCGGAAATCCGACCGTGCGTCCCCTGGAGAAGAAGCTGACGATCCTCGAGGGCGGGGCCGACACGACCTGTTTCTCGACGGGGATGGCGGCCATTCACGCCGTGCTGCTGGCGACCCTGAACGCCGGGGACCACGCCGTGGTATCCGACGTGGCCTACGGTGGGACGTACCGCATCTGCACGAAGATCTTCTCTCGCTTCGGCGTCGAGTTCACGTTCGCGGACAGCGCCAGGGTCGAGGATGTCGAGGCCGCGCTGAAGCCGAACACGAAGCTGGTGCTGACCGAGACCCCGGCCAACCCCACGTTGAAGCTGACCGACCTGCAGGCGGTGTCCGAGATCTGCAAGGCGCGCGGTATCCTGCACGCCACCGACAACACGTTCCTCACGCCGTACTACCAGCGCCCGCTCGAGCTCGGCTGCGATCTGTCCGTGCACAGCACGACGAAGTACATCGACGGGCACAACGCCACGGTCGGCGGCGCCGTGGTCGCGGCCACGGCCGAGCTCGACGAGCAGGTGCGTTTCATCCAGCACTCGACCGGTACGATTCTCTCGCCGCAGGTCGCCTGGTTGACGTTGCAGGGCTGCAAGACGCTCTCGGTGCGGATGGACCGGCAGTCGGCCAACGCGATGGCCATCGCCGAGTTCCTCGAATCGCACCCGAAGGTCGACCGCGTCTGCTATCCGGGCCTGGCGTCGTTCCCGCAGCACGAGCTGGCGAAGAGACAGGCCAGCGGCTTCGGCGCGATGGTCTGGTTCGAGGTGCACGGCGGCGTGACGGCCGGCAAACAGATCATGGACTCGGTCGAGTTGTGGACGCTGGCGGAGAACCTCGGGTCGATGGAGTCGCTCGTGACGCACCCCGTGACGATGACCCACGCCGCCGTCGAGCCTGCCGAGCGAAAGCGCGTCGGGATCACCGACGGTCTGGTGCGGCTATCGGTCGGGATGGAGGACGTCGAGGACCTGATCGACGATCTCCGCCGTGCCCTCGATCGCCTGTAGGGTCCGCTACTTACGAGCGTGCTCGGCCTTGCCCGCATCCGGCGTGGGGAGGAGTGCGCGCAGGGCCTCCTCGAGAGTCACCGCGGCGGTGACGATCGCGGTGTCGCGGGTCGTGCTGTCGTCGTTGGCTCTCTTGCGCATCTGCGGCCCCCTTCCGTTTCTGCATCAGGTGCGGTGTAGTCCCGCCGCGTCGGCCGTTTCACAGCGATTTTCGCGACGGGCGCTGGGCAACGCGGAACGTGTATAGTTTTCAATGACTTCGGGAGTCCAGCTCGTGACAAGCAACGCCAGCGCGATCCCGCTCCTGCCCCTGCTCTGCGCCGCCCTGTTCTGCGCCGGGGCCGCCGCGCAGGACCCCGAGGCGGTCGTCGAGAGCCTGGTCGGCATGGCCGACCCGCTGGCGGACGACTGGGCCACCGAGAGTGACCAGGTGCACTGCAAACGACAGCTGGGCAGGCTCGCGGGATGGCTCGAGTCCGGGCGCTGGACGGAGGACGACGTTCGCTCGGTCCTGATGCAGCGGGCGCGCTCGACTCCGCTGCGCGGATCGAAGACGGGATCGACCGAGGTCGGCCGGATGAAGGCGGTCCACGGCGAGGCGACAGGGGCGAAGACCGGCCCCGCGGACGCCGCGTTGCATGCGCTGTTCCCGCCGACGGCTGCCGGCGAGGAGCGCAGCGTCCGGTTCAAGATCGTCGGCGTCGAGAGCGGCGACCGAGGGCCGAACACCCGGGTACGGGTCGAGGTCGGCGCATCCCGCGTCGGCGCGGTGAGCCAGCAGGTCGCCCTGTGGAGCGTTGCGTGGGAGCGCGGCGAGGGGGCGCGGCCGCCGCGGATCGCCTCGATTCGACTCGAGCGCTTCGAGGGGCTCGCGGCGGACGGGTTCCTGTTCTCCGACTCGACGGCCTCCGTCCTGGGTCCGTCCGCCGACGGGGCGAGCGATCTCGCGCTCGGCGGAGAGCACTGGTACGGCAGGATCGACGCGCTGGGCGAGCCGAACCTGATGGGCCATAACGGCATCGCGCTGGGCGACGCGAACGGCGATGGGCTCGACGACGTCTACGTCGCAGCGGGCACGGGCCTGCCGAACCGCCTGCTGCTGCGGGGCACGGACGGAACCGTGCGCGACGTTGCGGCTGCCGCGGGCGTCGCCTGGCTCGACGATACCAAGGGCGCGCTGTTCGCCGACATGGACAACGACGGCGACCAGGACCTGCTGCTGGCGATGGGGCCGACGATCGTCCTGTGCAAGAACGACGGACAGGGCAAGTTCGGGGGTTTCGTCGGCATGCGCGCGCCGACACCGGCGGCGTTCTACTCGATCTCCGTCGCCGACTACGACCTGGACGGCGATCTCGATATCTACGGGACGCGCTACGTCAAGCTGGCCTACGGCGTCAGCGTGCCGCTGCCGTTCCACGACGCGAACAACGGGCCGACGAACCACCTGCTGCGCAACGAGGGGGACGACCGCTACCGCGACGTGACGCGTGAGGTGGGGCTCGGCGTCAACAACGAGCGCTTCAGCCTGGCCGGCGCGTGGGCCGACTACGACGCGGACGGCGACCCGGATCTCTACGTGGCCAACGACTTCGGCCGCAACAACCTGTATCGCAACGACGCAGGCACGTTCGTCGACGTCGCCGCCGAGGCCGGCGTCGAGGACCAGGCCGCCGGGATGGGCGCCGCCTGGTCGGACTACGATCTCGACGGAGACCTCGACCTCTACGTCTCGAACATGTACTCGGCGGCGGGCTCGCGTGTCGCCTACCAGAGTCGGTTTCAGGCGGAGGCGCCGGGCGAGGAGCGACGCGAGATTCAGGCCTTCGCGCTGGGCAACACGCTGTTGCGCAACCGGGGCGACGGGACGTTCGAAGATGTCAGCGCGACGGCCGGCGTGCGCATGGGGCGCTGGGCCTGGGGCTCGCGCTTCACCGACTTCAACAACGACGGCTACGACGACCTCGTCGTTCAGAACGGGTTCCTTACCGGGGCGCTCGAGGACGACCTCTGAAGCTTCTTCTGGCGGCGCGTCGCGTCGCACACGCCGCTCGATCCGGACGACCGCTCCGAGCGCCGGTACTTCGGCGGGTGGGCGGCCCTACGACGTCTGATCGAGGGCGGGGCGTCGTGGAGCGGACGTGAGCGCAACTGCGCCTTCGTCAATCTGGGCGACGGACGCTTTGCCGACGGCTCGTTCCTCAGCGGCCTCGACTTCCGGGACGACGGCCGGGCGGTTGCGGCGGGAGACTGGGACGGCGACGGCGATCTGGATCTGTGGGTCAGGAACCGCACGGGTCCGCAGCTGCGCTGGCTGCAGAACCTCCAGCCGGCCGGCCGGCGGCACTACCTCGCGCTGCGGCTGAGAGGGGATACGGCGAACCGTGACGCGATCGGGGCCCGTGTCGAGGTCGTGGCAGGTGGTCGGCGCAGGGTGCGCGAGCTGGTCGCCGGCGACGGTTATCTCTCGCAGTCGTCCAAGACCGTGCACTTCGGGCTGGGCGATCGGCCGCGCGTCGACGAGATCGTCGTACGCTGGCCTGGAGGCGGACGTGAAGAGTTCGGTCCGTCCGACGCGGATCGGACGCTGCTCCTGGTTCAGGGGGCGGGCCGCCTGGCGCCGTCGGCGACACCGCGGGTGACGCTCGCGCGCGACAGGCCGCTGCCCGCGGTCGAGCGCGGTCGCGGGCACCGGATTCTGCTCAAGACTCCTCTTGCGCTGCCGCCGACGTTGCGCGCGCTGCTCCCCGAGCCGGGCGAGGGGAGGGCCACGTTGATCAACCTCTGGGCGCACTGGTGCGAGCCGTGCGTCGACGAGCTCACGGACCTGGCGCGAAACTACGGCGCGCTGCAGGCGCAATCGATCGACGTCGTCGCGTTGTCGCTGGATCGGCCGGAGGATGCCGCCGCCGCGCGGAATCTGTTCGACGAGCGGATCGTGCCCGCGATGGGCGACGCGACGTTCTCCTCGGGGGTGGCGGGAGCGGAGCGCAGCGACGTGTTGCAGGCGCTGCTTGCGCACGTGCTGGGTCAGGACAGCGAGATCGCGGTGCCGACGAGCCTGCTCATGGATCGGGACGGCACGCTGCAGATGATCTACGTCGGCCCGCTCACGGCAGCGGGTCTGCTCGAGGACGCGCGGCGCTACGCTCTCTCACGCGTCAAGGGCTCTGCCCGCAGCCTGTTCGACGGGCGATGGTATTTCCGGTCGCCGCGCGACCTGGCCGGATTGGCCCGGGACCTGCGCGCCCGCGGTCGCCTGGCCGATGCCGTGTTCTACGAGAATCTCTCCCGTTCGGAGAAATAGCCGGCCGCTCCAGATATCTGTCGCGGCCTGTTCTCCGCGAGATGTCGCGACCCCGATCGCCGCGGCCTTTCTTTATATTGACTGGCCGCCCGCACTTGTGTACATGTGTCTACGGCTCAGATCGAGCAATTCCCTTTATTCATTATCGGGGGCCCTGATGAAGCGAGATCACCGATCGGACGGCCGCGTGCATCCGCGCGTGCTCTTCGTCCTTCTTGTGCTGCTTGCCGTTCCGCTGACCGCGCCCGCTCAGTGGGTGGAGTTCGCAGACGAAACGGGAAGTCGCATGACGTCGGATCCCAATCTCGGCGTCGACGACGACGAGGAGAAGGATTTCGCCTGGGGCGACATCGACAACGACGGTGACATCGATCTCATCGTGGTGCGCAAGCAGCCGTTCACCTCGCCGGGCAAGCGTGCGAACGTGCTGTTCCTCAACGAGAACGGAGTGCTGGTGGACCGCACGGCGGACTACGCCATCACTTCCGACGTTCCGGGCGACCAGGGCTTCTTCACGCCGACCAACGATCGCGACGTCGCGCTCGTGGATCTCGACGGGGACACCTGGCTCGACATCGTCACCGCGGTGACGATCAGCGACGGCGACCCGAAGCACATCGGCCACCCGCGCATCTACATGAACCTCGGCGAGATCGCCGGCGACTGGCAGGGCTTCCGGCACGAGGACTCTCGCGTGCCGACGATGTTGAGCTCCACGGGCAACTCCGGGTTCAACCCGCGCTTCTGTTCGGTGGCCTTCGGCGACGTGACCGGCAACGGCCGCCCCGACCTGTGGTTCGGCGACTACGACAGCAGCGGCGCGGGCGGCTTCAACCAGCCGGCCGGAGCCGACTTCAACGACCGGCTGCTGATCAACCAGGGCAACGGGTTCTTCGTCGACGCGACGACCGCGCGCTTCTCGGGCGTGGTCGATATCCCGAGTGCCGCCGACGCGGCGTTCTACGTCTCGGCCTTCGGGGCTGCGGCGGCGATTCGCGACATGAACGGCGACAACCTGATGGACGTGATCAAGCAGACGTCGTTGAACAACCCGCTGTACGTGGGAGTCGCGTACAACAACGCAGACGACGAGGGCTTCTTCGATACGTACGATGTCGTCAACAACCAGGCGCCGTACTTCATCAGCATCAGCGATCTCAACAACGACAGCAAGCTCGACATCGTCATCACGGACGACGGCGCCGACCGTTTCCTGATCAACACCGGCAACGACGCGGACGGCAAGGCGCAGTTCACCTCGCGCAACTTCTCGTACGACGTGGCCAGCGACGACGGGTTCGGCGGCAACAGTTTCATCGCCGACCTGAACAACGACACCTGGCAGGACGTGCTGGTCACCGATGTCGACGTCGACATCTCCGGCTGCTCGCGCCGCATGCACATCTACCGCAACCTGGCGGGAGTTCCGGGCCAGGTCGTCACGCTGCAGGAGCAGACCACGGGCACCGGCTGCAACACCAGCGCGGGCAATCCGGCCTCGTGCATCGTGGCCAGCATCCCCTCGAACAAGCTCGAGGGCGTGCACGACGTCGCCGTGTTCGACATCGACGACGACGGCTGGCAGGACATGGTCGTCGGGCGTTGCGATTCGACCGAGATCTACATGAACCAGCCGCCGCTGGGGCTGCTGTTCAGCTACCCGCAGGGCCTGCCGTTCTTCCTCGAGCCGGGCCAGCCGGCGACGTTCCAGATGCAGGTCGATCCGAACGGAGCCGCGATCCCGGCCCCGGGAACCGGCCGGATGTTCGTCTCGGTCAACGGCGGACCGTTCAGCGAGATCTTCCTGGCCGATCTGGGCAACGAGCTCTACGAGGCGAGCCTGCCGGCGGCGGCGAACTGCAGCGACGAGTATCGCTACTACTTCGTGCACAAGTCGAGCAACGCCGGGACGTTCACGGACCCGCCGAACGCTCCGGCGCAGACCTACGAGGCCGTCGCCGCCGTGGGCACGGCGGTCACGTTTCAGGACAACGTCGAGGGTGACGTGGCGGCCTGGAGCGTTTCGAACGACCCCAGCCTGGCCTCGGGCGGTTGGGAGCAGGCTGTCCCGGTGGGCACCGTTTCGGGAGCCGGACTCGCCGCGGCGCCGGACGAGGACGCGGACGCGGCGAACGACACCATTCGCGCCTGGGTCACCGGCAACGGTGTGTTCGGCGGGGACGCCGGCGACGATGACGTCGATGGCGGCCCGACCGACCTGCTGTCTCCGGTGCTGGATCTGTCCGGCACGGACGCGACGATCAGCTACAGCCGCTGGTTCTTCTCCGACGGCGACGACGAGATGGTCGTCTCGGTCAGTGGCGACGGCTCGAGCTGGGTCGAGGTCGAGACGATCGACGGGACGCACAACAGCTGGGAGGTCGGGTCGTTCCGCGTCGGCGACTACATCGCCCCGACTTCGACGGTCCGCGTGCGGTTCCGCGTCGAGGACACTCCGAACGACTCGGTCAGCGAGGCGGCGATCGACTCGTTCCGCGTGGAGGAGTTCATCTGCTCGCCGTGCGCCAACGCAGGGGATTGCGACGACGGTAGTTTCTGCAACGGTGTCGAGTCCTGCGACGGGGACGGCTTCTGCCTGGAGGGCGACTATCCCTGTGGCGGCCTGGCGTGCGACGCGGTCGCGAACAGCTGCGTCGAGTGTGTGAACGATTTCGATTGTGACGACGGAGACTTCTGCAACGGCATCGAGACCTGCTCGGGCAACACGTGCGTCGGCGGGTCGATGCCTTGTGCCGGAGTCTGCGACGAGGTGGCCGACGCCTGCGTGGACTGCGTCGTCGACGCGGACTGCGACGACGGCCTGTTCTGTAACGGCGCCGAGTTGTGCCACGCCGGCACGTGTCAGCCGGCGGTCGAGGCCTGCCCCGGCAAGCTGTGCAACGAGGGCACCGACGAGTGCCTCGGCGAGGTCGAGTTGCAGCCGCGAATGGGCCAGCCGCTGTCCCGACTGACCGTCTCCGAGCTCGAACGCTTCGAGCTGGGCCGGGCCGCGTTCGACACGGTGTTCGCCGAGCCGGACGGCCTCGGGCCGATCTTCAACCAGAACGCCTGCGGCGCCTGTCACAGCATCCCGCTGGGCGGCTCGGGGTCGATCACGGTATTCCGCTTCGGGCACGCCGAGGACAAGGGCGTGGGCTTCGATCCGCTGGCCGGACTGGGCGGTTCGCTGCGCCAGTCGCAGGCGCTGTCGCCGGAGTGCGCCGAGGACATCCCGCCCGAGGCCAACGTCGTCGCCGAGCGTGTGACTCCGTCGACGCTGGGCTTCGGCCTGGTCGAGGCCCTGGCCGACTCCGACATCGAGTCGCTGGCGTTGGCGCCTCCTGCGGGCGTCAGCGGCCGGGTGCACATGGTGACCGCGGCCGAGGACGACACGCCCGTGCCGCGGGTCGGCCGCTTCGGCTGGAAGTCCCAGGTGGCGACCGTGCTGACGTTCTCCGGCGATGCCGCGCTCAACGAGATGGGCATCACGAACCGGCTGTTCTCGGAAGAGAACGCGCCGAACGGCGACGTCGCGCTGCTGGCGCTCTGCGACACGCAGGCGGATCCGGAGGACGGTCCCGACGGCGAGGGCTTCCACTTCATCGACCGGGTAACCGACTTCCAGCGCTTCCTCGCGGCTCCGCCGAAGACGCCGCGCAGCGGAATGGCGGGTGAGGGCATCTTCGCCGCGGTCGGCTGTGCGAGCTGCCACGTCGGGACTTACACGACGCCGGACGATCCGCAGCTCGAAACGGCACTGCGCAAGCAGGTACTCCACCCGTATTCGGACTTCCTGCTGCACGACATGGGTGAAAACGCGGACTTCATCGTCCAGGGCGACGCGCACGGCCGCGAGCTGCGCACGCCGCCGTTGTGGGGCATGCGCGTCCGCGATCCGATGTGGCACGACGGCCGCGTGGCCGGGGGCACTCTCGAGGACCGCGTCCTGGCCGCGGTGGCGTTGCACGACGGGGTCGGCAGCGAGGGCTCGGCCTCCGCGCGGGCGTTCCAGGCCCTGTCGGGCGAGGACAAGGACGCGGTCATCCGCTTCCTCGACTCGCTCGGTCGCGCCGAGTTCGACGCCGACGGCGACAACGACGTGGACGACGACGACCTGACCGCGTTCCAGGCCTGCTTCACCGGGCCGGGCTCGTTCTACACGCCGGAGGATCCGTGCGCGGTTTCCGACGTGGATCAGGACGGCGACGTGGACGACGACGACTTCCAGCTGTTCGCGCTTGCGGCCGACGACGTTCCCGCGGGGACCGTCCTCGATGGTGGGACGCAGCTGCGCGTCGAGAAGGGCGCCGGCGGCGACCTGGATCTGACGTGGGGCCAGTCCTGCCTGACGGGCGATGACGACTACGAGGTCTACGAGGGCACGTTCGGCGACTGGACCGGCCACGCACCGCTGTCGTGCTCGACGGCGGGCGCGACGTCGACGTCGATCACTCCGGCGGGCGGCAGCACCTACTATCTCGTCGTTCCGCGCAACAGCGTCCGCGAGGGCTCGTACGGTCCGGCGCTCGGCGGGGAGCGCCCGGCCTCGCTGTCGGCGTGCTTGCCGCAGTCCGTGGGCAGCTGCTTCTGAGCAAAAAAAAGACTCCCCGGCGCGCCGTGGCGTGTCGGGGAGGCTCGGGTCTTGTCAGGAGGCGGGGCGGACCCACTCTAGGAGTGGACCCGCCCGTCTAATGGGGGAGGATAGGGAGGCGCCTCCGGTGCAGGAGGAGGGGCATTCGACTCGCACCCCGGAGGCGCCTTGAACCTTCCTCGTGTCACCTAGGAATACGTAGCGCGACCCCGTTTGGATTCCCTCTTTCTCTCCGAGCGCTGCATCCATGCAGCAGCCCGGTTGTCTTCCCGGGATGCGCGCCCCAGGTTGATTGTGGAATCATGGCCCGCCGCCGGCCATTTGTGGCGCCGGGAGAGGGGGTTACGTGGACGATCAGCGAGACTCGGGGCGGCCTGCCGCCCGGCCGGCCGTCGAGCCCGACATCACGATCGACGTCGACCGGCTGATCCGATGGATCTTCCTGATCGCGGTGGGCGCCCAGGTCGCCGTCGTGTTCCTCGATTTCGGACCCAACTACTCGCGCTGGATCGAAATCGGACCGATACGCCGCCTGTTCAACGTCACGCGCGAGGACGCCCTGGCCTCGTGGGTCGGTGTCACGCAGACCGTTCTGGTCGCGGTGACGTTGTGGCTCGTCTACTCCACCATGCGCATCACCGGCGCCGCGACCTGGCGTCGCCGGGGGTGGCTGTTGATGGCCTCGTTCTACACCTACATGGCGCTGGACGACGGTACGAAGCTGCACGAGCGACTGGGGACGGCCGCCGAGATGGTGCGCAAGAAGGCCGGGGCGGGCGATGGCGGGATCTTCGACCTGTTCCCGAGCTACGCGTGGCAGGTCGTCTTCCTGCCGTTGTTCGGCATGATGGGGCTCTTCGTCCTGTTCTTCGTCTGGCGCGAGGCGACGGATCGCAATTCACGCCTGTTCGTGGCCAGCGCGATCGGGCTGTACATCTTCGCGGTCAGCCTCGACTTCGTCGAGGGCCTCGAGCCCGAGCACTCGATGAACCTCTACACGCGGATCGCCGAGACGTTCGACATGGAGGAGTTCACTCGGGTCCAGTTCCGCAATTCGACCTACGACTCCCTGAGACACTTCTCGAAGTCGATCGAGGAGTTTGCCGAGATGTTCGCGACGACGCTGCTGTGGACGGTGTTCATCCGCCGTCTCGCGGCCGAGATGCCGTCATTGCGGATGCGGTTCACCTCGCGCTCCTGATCGGCGCTCAGCGGGCAAAGTCCTGGTGCACGATCGGCGTCCCCGGAGGGATGTCGATGTCGCACACGTCGTCGATGATGCCGTGCTGCAGCGCGTACTCGGCCCCCCGCGTCACGGTCTCGAGGAACAGTCCGTCGATCACCTCTTCGGTCAGCTCCGTCCGCTCGACCATGATCGCGGCGATCTTGCGCTGGTCCTCCTCGATCGAGGCGATCTTCTCGCGCAAGGTTTTCAGCTCGAAGCGCGACTTGTTGCTGACGTTGAAGCCGACGCCGTGGAACATGAAGGACGAGTTGGGGCACGCGTAGCGCTCGTCGCCCGCGAGGAACAACACGTTGCCCATCGAATCGACGCTGCCGACGTTGTGCGTCACGAGATGGAACGGCATTCCGCGCAACAGGTTGTACGCCGCCAGTGCGCTGTCGACCGAGCCTCCGGGGCTGGAGATCGCCATGTAGACGCGCTCCGTCCCGAGGGCTACCTGCTCCGAGCACGCGCGAATGAGGCGCTCGACCGAGTCCGGCCGGATCCTGGCGCAGAAAGAGATGTAGGCAATCGAATCGCTCATGGTGTCTCCAGTCTCACGTTTCGTCGGCAGGGTTCTCGAACAGGGAGCGCAGCTCGACACGTCCGGAGCGGCCCGGACCGCGCCGCGAGTCCAGCGCGGCCAGGCGACCCTCGTAGGGTCCGATCAGCCAGCAGGCGTCCTCCGGCAAGGACTCGATCGGGTCTCCGCACTCGTCGTTCAGCGGGCAGATGTCGCGCAGTTCCGCTATCTCGCCGCCGGCGGACGAGTCGAACCAGCGCAGCGGCAGGCCCTGCGTGCGGCAGACGTAGGGCCGGGAGCGGTAGATGCGGCAACGATCGGTGTCGTCGAGAAACGCGCAGGAGCCCGCGGGATGGGGGCGTCCGTCGCGCAGCAAGCCCGCGTGTTCACTGCGGATACGATCGGCCTCGACCTCGAATACGGCCAGCCCGTCCACGCAGCACGACGCGCAACCGGACGCGCAGCGCAGCCGCTCGACGTGAAGCGCCTCCAGGCCCTCCGCCTCGCGGTCCACCGATTCGTGCAGGCGCAGCAAGTCGTCGTCGGTTGCGGCCAAGTCGCGGCTCCTCGGAATTCTCGATCCATCAGTATAGGCCGCGGCGGCTACGGCTCCGAGCGCTTCAGCGCGCGGTCGAAGTGGGACAGGATCCGACCGTACAGCCGCCGCGTGACCAGCGGGTCGGGCACCATGTGGGTGAAGCCGGGGAGCGGAAGGAAATCAAACGACTTGCCCGCTCGGAACAGCGCGTCGGCCAGCTTGAGGCTGTGCATGAAGTAGACGTTGTCGTCCGACGTACCGTGAACGATCAGCAGCGGTCGATCGAGCCGATCGACGTAGGTCAGTACGTTCGCAGCGTCGTAACCCTCTCCGTTGTCCTGCGGCAGGTCCATGTAACGCTCGGTGTAGTGCGTGTCGTAGTCGCGCCAGTCGACGACCGGGGCGCCCGCCACCGCCGCGCGGAACAGTTCGGGGTGTCGCATCACCGCCATCGCGGAGAAGTAGCCGCCGAAGGACCAGCCGTAGATGCCCGCTCGCTCGAGATCCAGCTCGGGGTAGCGTTCGCCGAGCAGGCGCAGCGCGCGCACCTGGTCCTCGAGCGGAACGGCGATCAGGTCGTGCTTGACGGCGCGGTGCCAGGCGCGACCCCGGTTCGGCGTCCCGCGCCCGTCGATCGCCACGACGATGTAACCCCGATCCGCCAGCCACTGGTCGAGCAGGTAGCGTGACGGGTCGGCGCGCACCATCACCGAGGTGGGCCCGCCGTAGACGTGCACGATCACGGGGTAGCGCCGCTCGGCGTCGAACGCTCGCGGCCGGACGATGACGGCATGGAACTCGGGGTCCCGGCCCACGCGCGTCAACTCGATCCGCGGCTCGAGCCCCGGCGACTCCGCGACCGAGCGCAGCTCCAGGGCGACGGTGCCTCCGGCGCCGAACGGCCGGTACGCGCGGGTGCCGTCGAGCAGCGCGGCGACGTGAACGGACATCGTGCCGCGGCGGCGCGAGGCGAGGCTGTGGACCCCGGGCTCGTTGGTCGCGCGCTTCCTTCGCGCACCCGGCTTCAACGGCTGGCGATACAGGTGGGACTGCGTGGGATCCGACCCGCCGCTGTAGACGACGGAGTCGTCGCTCGGGAAGTAGTGCTCGAAACGTCGAAAACCTGCGTCCGGCGGAGTCAGCTCTCGCGCCGGCGATCCGTCCGCGAGGCGCAGCTCGAGCTGCCGGGTCCCGTTGCGCTCGGTGGTCCAGAGGAAGCCCCGGCTCTCGCCGAGCCAGAACGGCATGCGCTCGTCGATCTCGACCCAGGCGTCGTCCCGCTCCTCCAGGAGCAGCTTCGTCGAGCCGTCCCGCGGCTCGATCCGCAGCAGGCGCTGGATCGTCTGCTTGCGATTCTGCACCAGGATCGTCGGCGGACCGTGCTTCGACCACTCGACGGCGGCGAGGTACTCGAAGGCCTCGCGGTTCCACTCGATCCAGGTGGTGTCGCCTCCGTCGACCGAGATCAGGCCGAGCCGCACGTCGGCGTTCTTCATCCCCGGGCGGGGATAGGGCCACGTCGCCGGCGCGCGCTCGGGGTGCGTGGGGTCCATGATGTGCATCACCTCGAGCCCGGTCGTGTCGCTGCGCTGGTACAGCAACCTCCGCGAGTCCGGCGACCACCAGAGCCCGTGATGGCGGCTCATCTCCTCCTGCGCGACGAACTCGGCCAGGCCGTGCGTCACGCCGTTGCCCGCTCCGCTGGTCAGCCGGCGCTCGTCGCCGTCCGCAACGTCCATCACGAACACCTCGCCGTTGCGCACCACCGCGATGCGCTTGCCGTCGGGCGACAGGCGCGGGTCGATCGCGGGCCCGTGCTCGCTGGGTAGCTCGCGAAACCTCCCGCTGGAGCGGTCGACCAGGAACAGCCGGCCCGACAACGGGACGAGGATCGTCGTGCCGTCCTGCGACAGCTCGAACGCCGCGATTCCGCGCGCGGCGAGCCGCAGCCTCTCGCGCCGCGCCCGCTCCTCCGCGGTGAGCACCTCGTCGGCACCGCCGAGCAGCGCGTCCGCCGTGACGATCCGTCGCTCGCGTCCCGTCTGAACGTCGAGCTCGTACAGAGCGCGCACGAAGCTGCGCGGACCCGAACGCAGGAACAGCACGTGTCGACCGTCCGCCGCCGGCCAGATCGATGTCGGTCGGCCGAGTCGGAAGCGATAGGTCGCCGCGTATCTCTCGAGGAAGTCGTCCCCCTCCGCCGCGAGGGCCGACGAGAGTAGAAACGAGACGGACAGGGCGAGCGCGACCGGGAGCGCGATCCGTTGCGGGGACTTCGAGCGAATCATCAATTCTTCCCTCCAGCAGAATGTCATTCTAAGCCTTCCGGGTTGGCGGCACCGTCCAGGACGTAAGCGACGAATCCGTCAGCAGGAAAAATCCGTTTTGGATTGCGAAACCCCGCGGGAAAGCGCTGAGTTTCGTTGGAGCGGGTCGCAGATCGGTCGTACCTCATAGCCAACGACCGAGGCCCCCATGACCCGTGTGCAACCCCGAAATCTGATTCTGCTCCTCGCCGCCGTCCTCCTGACGAGCGCGGCGCAGGCCTCCGTGTCGATCTACATGCCGCCCGAGCACCTCGCCGCCCGCGCCGAGCTGGTCGTCGAGGGCACGGTCACGCGAACGGCCAGCGGACTGGATGCCGGGCGCGGGGCGCTGGCGACGTACGTGACGCTCGCGATCGACCAGGTCCACCGCGGGCCGGCGCAGCTGCGCGAGGTCGTGATCCGCGAGCCGGGGGGCCGCCACGGGAACCTGATCAACGTGGTGGACGCCGCGCCGGCCTATACGCCGGGGGAGACCGTCCTGGTCTTCCTCGAGGCCGCCGCCGACGGCGCGCTGCGCACGAGCGGGCTGTTCTTCGGAAAATTCCAGATTCAGAACGACGAGAATGGGCGACGGATCGCGGTGCGCCGGACCGAGGGACGCCACGAGGTCACCGACGGAACGAGGGAGCGTCTCCGTCGGTCGGACCTCGTCGCGCTCACCGCGACCACGCCGTCACCGGCCGCGCGCCCGGGGAGCCCGGCGGTTGCCTGGCAGGCCGTTCCACCGGAGATGAACCGGCTGGAATGGGATGCCGTGCGAACCGCACCCCGGCGCGACGGCGGTGGCATCTCCGCCGTTCCGGTCGAGCTTGCCGCGTCCGAGCGCGGCGAGTTGGCCAGCAGGAACGCGCAGGAGTTCAACTACGCCGAGCCGGTGCGCTGGGAAGAGGTGGACTCGGGGGAGCCGATCGTCGTCCACGTGGAGCGCGGCGACGACCCGCTGGGCGACGAGTCGCTCGCCGTGGAGCAGATCCTGCGCGCCATGCAGTCGTGGAACGCGGTGCCGCAGGCGAGGATCGAGCTGACGCCCGGCTCGACGGACTCCAACTACACGTCCCGTCACTCGCAGAGCCCCAGCGAGGCCTACGGCGGGCGAGAGAACATCGTCCTGTTCGGCGATCCGTACGACGTGATCCCCGACCCGATCGGCTGCACCGGCGTTCTGGCGCTGGGCGGCTACTGGCGCGAGGCGTACCCGGGGGACACGGTCAACGGCATCGAGTTCCATCCGATCCGCCAGCTGTACGTCATGTTCAACGACGGCTTCGAGTGCTTTCTCGGCGAGCCGGACAACCTGGCCGAGGTCGCGGCCCACGAGCTGGGCCACGGGATCGGTTTCGCTCACTCGTCGAGCGCCGACTCGATCATGCGCGCCTCGGCGTACGGCTACCGCGGCCCGCGCCTCGGCAACGACGACGCCAATGCCCTGCACTGCCATTACCCGCACACGCTGACGCTCGAGACCCCGAACGGGGGAGAGACCCTGCGTGGTGGGAGGCTGCATTCGATCGTGTGGAACGCGACCGAGGAGGCGAGCGGGAGCCGCGGTAGCGTGACCCTGCAGTATTCGGCCGACGACGGCGCCAGCTGGCAGTCGATCGTCGACGGCGCCGTCAACGACGGTCACCACCTGTGGCGTATCCCGTCGGTCTCCAGTGACTTCGTGCGGGTCCGTGTTGCGCAGGAGTTCGACGGTGAGGTGGGCGCGGAGATACTCGGATACCCCGAGTTCTGCAGCGCCGACCAGAGCGACTCGAGCGCCAGCATCGAGGCCGCGCCGCAGCGCGGCAGGGCGCGCGGCACGTCGAGGCGCGTCGCGCTTCCGCGTCGCGGCACGCGCCGGTAGCGTTCGCGCTAGTTCAGCGTCTTGCGCAGCACGACATCGCTGCTGACGGTGTAGCGGATCGTCCGGCCGCTGATGGGATCCGGAACGGGCGAGCTCGCCGTCACGGTGATCGTGATGCGCGACGGGTTCGGGACGCCGTCCGGCACGAACATCGGTTCCGCGTTGCCGTCCCCGTCGGAGTCGTTCGTGATGTTGACCGCCAGCGGCACGAAGGGAGTCGAGTCCTTGTTGTCCGACCTCCACTGGACCTCATCGCCGTTGTGCCGGATGAAGATCTGCTCTCCGCTGGTGTTCGTCAGGCCGTCCGCGTCGTGATCGGCGAGCAGCTCGAGCTGGCTCACACCGCCCGAGTCGTCCTCGACGACGTCATTGGGATCGAGCACGACGGGCTGGAAGCCGACGTTCGTCGGGTCCCAGCCGGCGCTGCGGATCTTGCGCACCAGCACCGACAGGCAGGAGCGAGCGTTGGACTGGATGTCCGCGCTCATCTGCTGCGACTTGTTGATCTGCGAGTTCTGCACCAGCATCGAGCCCAGCCCGGCCGCGGCCAGCGACAGGACGGCCAGGCTGACCAGAACCTCGGCGAGACTGAATCCGTTGCGTTGCCCCTGCATCAGCGTCCCCGCACCAGGCTCAGCGTTGCCGTACGCCGGCTCCCCGTGTTGCTCCGCGCGAGCACGGTGATCAGCTTCGTGCCGCTCGGCGTCACGTTGTCCTCGACGGTCCAGCGCACGTCGAAGTCGCCGGCGGTCTCGGAGTATCCCGTGGCGTCGCTGTCGAGGCTTCCGCCGTCGACGAGCGTCTCGAAGTCGACAGCGCGCAACGTCTCCATGTACTCGACCGCCACGGCGTTGGCCGCGCTGGCGTCCGCGCCGACGGAGGTGTTGGTGATGGCGAGCACGAACATCGGTGCGACGCCGAGAATCGCCAGGCTCAGGATGAACAGCGCGACGAGGACCTCGGGCAGTGAATATCCGGATTGGTTCATGGTCTCGGACCCGTCACCCTCTACGCGCAAAGGGCCGGGCGGACCCTCTGTCCACCCGGCCGTCTGAGTCGGAAACAGAGCCGACATACCTCGAGCTCAATCGCGCTCGCGGAAGTCGATGACGCGGAAGCTCCGAACCGGGCTGGCCGGCTGGATATCATCCGTGCAGTAGACGGTGTCGCCAGTGGCGCGATCCGCCTCGTGATAGGTGGCGGCGCGGAAGCCGTCGGTTCCGCCCGTGCAGTCGTCGTCGTTGCCGTACGTGCCGTCGGCGCCGGCGATGTTGCCGACGACGGTGGCGCCGCTGATGACGCCGTCACCGGTGGAGCCGGTGCGCAGGAACTCTCCCTCGCCGAGGGCGAGTACGACGCCGTTCCAGTCGGCGTCCGCGTCGAAGTACAGCGTGCCGGTCACGATCAGCGTGCCGCTGCCGCTCTCTCCGGCACCGACGCTGAAATCACCGTCGATGAAGGTGACGCTGTTGTTTGTCGTCGTGGGAAGCGTGCAGCCGGAGCTGCACTCGTAGTCGGCGACGGCGCGCATGTCCTCCACCATCGACTGGACTGCGTTGCAGTCGGTCCAGTCCGGGTGGATGGCGCCGTATGCGAAGCCGCGGTAGGCCATCTCGGTGGCGTCCGTGAGGTCGGTGACGGTGTCTTCGCCTTCGAAGCCCCAGGACACGTACTCGTTGTTCACCACCGTGTAGCCCACGGGGTCCGCGTCCTCGTCTTCGTCTTCGTCCTCGTCTTCATCCTCGTCGGAGGGCGACGGATCTCCGCCGCCGGTCGGCGAGGAATCGCCGGCGTCGGCCAGCGAGGGGTACATGCCGCTCTCGGCGTCGGACTCGGCATCGGCGCCGATGACGCCGATGGTTGGTACGTACAGGCCGGAGATTCCCGCGCCGGCACAGTCGGTGCCGTCGAAGGTCTTGTTGTCGGGAGTGGACGAAGTCACAGGATCCGTGCCCTCGTCCTCGTCCTCGTCCTCGTCCTCGTCCTCGTCCTCGTCCTCGTCGCCGCAGTCGTCGCAGTCGCCGTTATATTCCCAGCTGCTGTCGCTGTCACCGTCGCCGTTGCCGTCGCTGCCGCTGTCGCTGTCGCTGCCGCTGTCGTCGTCGTAGAACGGCCAGTCGTCGAACTCCTCGACCGCCAGGGTCGTGGCTTGGCTCGAGACGGCAACTACGAGGAACGCCGCACTCAGTGCGGCCAGTATGTAGAACCATCGTGTCTTCATCGCGTGACTCCTCAAGGCTTCCAATCAATCCGTGCGCGTGTCCGGTTCCTCAACCGTCTCTCGTCGTTGTTCAGTCTGCTTCCACGTACCCGCCGCCGGAGAAGTCCGGGTTCGGTCCGAGAAGCAAGATCGCGGCCGGTGGCGGGGTCGGGAGGATCGGATCGGGGTCGACCAACGCCTGCACGATCTGCAGTGAGCGGCCTCCCGTGGTTCCGATGCCGGTGATCATCAAGATGTCATTGGTGTCCGTCGTGTTGGTTTCGCCCTCGCCGGGATCGTTGGTCACGAAGGCGATGTACCAGCCGTCGCCCTTCGCCGTGGCGGCGCGCAGCGGGACGTCGTCACCGTAGCCGGTGAAGCCCTTGAACGAGCCGTCGTCGTTGTACTCGACGCTGATCGTGTCGGCGTCGAAGTTGATCGTGTCGTCGGTCCCGGAGTAGGTGTCCAGATGATTGCTCAGATCCTCGCCGGGGACGTGGACGTCGAGCAGGGTCGCGCGACCGTCCTCGAGGCCGGTCTCGGCGATGTAGAAGGTCTTCTTGATACTCAGATCGGCGCGGCTCATCTTCAGCTCGTTCTCGCCGAGGAAGAGCGACGAAATCGCCATCCCGGTCAGCAGTACGAGGACGAAGATGGCGAGTACCATTGCCGAGCCCTGTTGCGCTCGCAGAGGGGCCCGCTCCTGAATCGGGGGCATTTGAGGCTCCTAATCCACCGGATCGTGAGGGGTCACGGCCCGTTGATGGAAAGGTATAGATCTCAAAACGTATTGTCAATTTCAATTCTTTTTATAGTGGCAATTACGATACCGACAATCCGTAAAGACTCAACCGTCGGCCCCCCCCCGGAGCGCTGCCTCCGATTTGACGCGGCTCGGCGCCCGCCTACATTCCCTGGGAGGGGATGGTCTCGTCGGGCAGCCGGGAGGGTCGATGTACTTTCGTTGCGGTGAATGCTGGGCGTCGACGTGGGTCGACGACTCGGACGCACCGGTCTCGCGGGTCTCCTGCGAGTCCTGCTCCAGGACCTACGACCTTCCGGCCGCGATGGTGCTCCGGCAGACGCGCAAGGAGCGCCACGAACAGGCGCTGGCCCGCGCGGACTCCGACGGATTCGACCTGCCGACCGCCTACTCCGTAGTGCTGGGTATCCTCAGCCTGGAACAGGCGCAGGGCCACTGCCACGTGCCCACCCCCAGACGCTCACGGGCCGACTACGACCGAGCCTTCGGGCCGGCGATCGCCGCCGGCCGCATGACCGTCAAGCAGGCCTGCGAACGCGGCAAACGCGTGGGCTACGCGCGCGAGATCATGAAGCATCACGACCTGCCCGAGCGGGTCGCTTTCCAGATCGCCGACAACGAGACCTCGTTGGGAGAGGCGATCCGCCGTTGCAACGCGGCGAAGGAGCGGGCGCGACAGGAAGAGCTGACGCGCAAGAGCCCCGAGCCGGCGCCGAACGCGCTGCCGCGCCGGTTGGTGGTGGGCGCGCTCTGCGCCGTGGTGCTGGTCAGCGTCGTGGTCACGTTCTCGATCCTGAGAGGCACGCAGGTCGAAGGTTCCGCCACCCTCCCCGGGATCGAGGTGGCCGAGACCGAGGCACGAACCGAGGCGCCGGCGCCGATGACGGTCGGCAAGCCGGTGCGGCGGCAGGCGCCCCTCGTGCGCGTGACGACCGACGACGACGGCCGCGTGACCAAGATCTCCGGCTCCGACCCGGCCGCCATCCTGCGCGCCTACTGCAAGACCGAACCGTCCTTCGGGATCTTGACGCCGCTCGAGATCACCTCGGCCGTCCCGCCCTATCCGGGGATCCGGCTGGGGATCCTGCGCGACTCGGATCGTATCGAGCAGCGGTACGCGGTCCGGATCCGCAAGGATCGCCGGACGAGACAGTGGATGGTCGGCAACGGTTCCCAACCGATCGTGCCGATACGCGCCCCCACGCTGCCCGAGGACGCTCGGCGCATCCCGGTACACTAGGCCCCGGGCCCCGCTCACTGCCTGCTAGATTGAGGCCGTGATCAGCGTATCCAACCTGGCGAAGAACTACGGGGCGCAGACCCTGTTCGAGCAGGTCTCCCTGCAGTTTCACGCGGGCGCGCGTTACGGCGTGGTCGGGGCCAACGGCTCGGGGAAGTCCTCCCTGCTGCGGATCCTGTCCGGCGACGAGGAGGCCAGCGCCGGCACGATCTCGCTGCCGCGCAAGGTGCGGGTCGGTGTGCTGCGCCAGGACCACTTCCAGTACGACGACGTGCCGATTCTCGACGTCGTGATGATGGGCCACGAGGCGCTGTGGGCCGTGATGCAGGAGAAAGAGCGCCTCCTGGTCGACGCCGGGGAGTCGTTCGACGCGGAGCGCTTCGGCAAGCTGGAGGAGTTCATCCAGGACAACGACGGCTACGCGCTGGAGGCGCGCGCCGCCGAGATTCTCGAGGGACTGAACATCCCCGTGGCGAGTCACCGTCAGCCGCTCTCCACGCTGTCGGGTGGGTTCAAGCTGCGCGTGCTGCTGGGGCAGACGCTGGCCTCCGGCCCGGACGTGTTGCTGCTCGACGAGCCGACGAACCATCTCGACATCCTGTCGATCCGCTGGCTGGAGAAGTTCCTCTGCGGCTTCAAGGGCTGCGTGCTGGTCGTGTCGCACGACCATCGATTCCTGAACAACGTCTGCACGCACATCGTCGACGTGGACTACGAGCGTGTCACGACGTACCGCGGCAACTACGAGGCATTCGCGAGCGCCAAGAGCGGCGATCGCGAGCGCAAGGAATCCGAGATCGCCAAGCGCGAGAAGGAGATCTCGCATCACAAGCAGTTCGTCGAGCGCTTCAAGGCCAAGCCGACCAAGGCGCGGCAGGCCAAGAGCAAGGCCAAGGTGCTCGACCGGATCGTGATCGAGGAGTTGCCGCCGAGCAGCCGGCGCTTTCCGAAGTTCTCGTTCGGGGCCCGGCGCCCCAGCGGTCGCCAGGTGCTCGAGGCCGGGGGCATTGCGAAGTCCTTCGACGGCAAGCAGGTGCTCGACGACGTCGCGCTACGGGTGATGCGCGGCGACCGCCTCGCGATCCTGGGCCCGAACGGGGTGGGGAAGTCGACGCTGCTCAAGATCCTGGTGGGGCAGCTCGAGGCCGACGCGGGCAGCTTCGAGTGGGGCTACGAGACCCACCGAGGGTACTTCGCGCAGGATCACCGCGAGCTGCTCGCCGGGTCGCGCGACTCGCTCCAGGCCTGGCTGTGGGACTTCTGTCCGGGAGAGTCGATCGGCTTCGTGCGCGGCAGGCTGGCCGAGGTCCTGTTCAAGAAGGACGAGGTGGACAAGCGCGTCTCGAATCTCTCCGGAGGCGAGGCGGCGCGCCTGATCTTCGCGCGTCTCGGGGTCGAACGGGGCAACGTGCTGGTCCTCGACGAGCCGACGAACCACCTCGATCTGGAAGGCATCGAGTCCCTCGCGGCGGCGCTGGCGAACTACGACGGCACGCTGATCTTCGTTTCGCACGATCGCTGGTTCGTCTCGCGGCTGGCGTCGCGCGTGCTCGAGATCACTCCCGACGGCATCCAGGACTTTCCCGGCACGTACGAGGAGTATCTCGAGCGCTGCGGGGACGACCACCTGGACGCCGAGGCCGTGGTGCGCGAGGCGCTTCGCGTCAAACGCGAGGAGCGCGCGTCGCGTCGTCCGAAGCCCTCGCGCTGATCGTCACGAACGCCGCACGGACCTGCTCGAGTCCGAGCCGGATCAGGAACGACGAGTTCTTGCCGTAGCTCTTCGCGCCGAGGATATAGAAGTCGGGTTCGGGGTGTCCGAGAGACTCGGCGCCGGTCGACTTGCGCGCCAGACAATCGCCGCCCGCGTCGGCGAGCAGCCCCGCCGCGAGCTTCATCGGTCCGAACGTCGCGTAGCACTCGTGGACCTGCAGCTCGCGGTACAGCGCGTTGTCCGGCGAGTGGCCGACCAGCGCCAGGACGCGATTCACCACCACGGTTCGTCGCGAGTCGCCGCGAGACACCGTCGCCTCGTAGCCGCCCGAGACGGAGCGGATGGCCTGGATCGCCGCGCCGTCCAGATAGCTCACCGCGGGGTCGGCCCCCTGAGCCAGGGCGTTTGCCCGCTCGGACAGTCGCCGGCGCTCCGGAAGCGGATCGTCGTCGATGACCGGCAGGGGCGTACTGCCGCTGTCGCGGGCGACCCAGGTCACGCGCGTGCGCGGCAGACCGACGAGCTGGTCGAGCGCGGTGGCCGCGGATTGCCCCGAGCCGACGACGAGCACGTGGCGTCCGGCCCACTCCGAACGCGGCGCCTCGCCGAGGTCGGGCAACGTGTAGAGGATCTCCTCGCGCAGCTCGCGCTCGCCCAACGCCGGGATGTTGCCGCTGCCCATCCAGTTCGGGTTGCCGAACGTCCCGCTGCAGTCGATGACGACGTCGGCGTGCTCGATGCGTTCTCCGTCCGGCGTGTCGAACAGCATGCGGAACGGCCGCCGGTCGCGCGGGCCCCCGACGAGGTCGCTCTTGCCCAGGCCCTCCCGCGTCACGGCGACCAGCCGGTGCCGCGCGCGAATGTGGGGCGCCAGCCGCTCGTGACGTCCCAGGCGGTCGAGGTAGACGTCCGCGTACTCGGCGCCGGTGAGAAAGTCCTCGGCGCCGGGCAGCGGATCGTCGCCCGCCTCGAGCAGCCGCAGTCCGAGCGGGGAGTGGTTCATGTGCCACGGCGAGAACAGCCGGACGTGTCCCCAGCGCCGGACGTGCTCCCCGACGCGACCGGCCTCGAACAGCCGCGCGTCGAATCCCAGCGCATCGGCCTGCAGCAGGGCCTCGAGGCCGATCGGCCCCGCACCGATGATCGCGATGCTGCGTCGTGTCGTCATATCCGTTCGGATCGGGAGTAGGGCAACCGGTCGTCGACCGCGGTCATTCCCGCGCACGACTATAGCAACGGCCGGCCGCGGCCGGAGGGGCGCGTCTGCGGCCGCGCGGTTACAATCGTCGCGGGTGGTGGCACCGCCCGCGGACCCATGGCTCACCCACACGTCCAGTTGCGCTCGCTCGACACCCTGTGGTTTCAGGTCGGCGGGACGCTGTGCAACCTGGCCTGCACGCACTGTCTCGTCTCGGCGTCGCCCACGAACCGCACGCACGAGATGATGACGCTCGAGGCGATCTCGCCCTACCTCGAGGAGGCGCTCGAGCTGGGCGTGCGCGAGTACTACTTCACCGGCGGCGAACCGTTCCTCAACCCGCAGATGATCGAGATCCTCGAGCGGACGCTGGCTCAGGGCCCGGCGACCGTGTTGACCAACGGCCTGTTGCTCGACGCCGGACGCTGCGAGCGGCTGCGCCGGATCGCCGACGCGGCGGACTACTCGCTCGACATCCGGCTGTCGCTCGACGGATACGACGCGGAGACGAACGACCCGATCCGCGGCGCCGGGAGCTTCCGGCTGATCCTGCGCGGAATCCGCAACCTGGTGCGGGCGGGCGTCAACCCGGTGATCACGGTCACGGAAGCCTGTCCCGAGGCCGCCGAGGACTCCGGCAAGCAACGCTTTTTCGATTTGCTGCGCGAGCTGGGGTTGACCAAGCCGCGGCTGAAGGTGCTGGCCGTGTTCAGCATCGGCGCAGAGGCGTCGCGCAGCGGCAGCTACGCGGACTGGCAGCGGCTGGAGCACGACCGTGGGGCCGACGCCGGCTGGGATCACCTGCAGTGCAGCAACGGCCGCATGGTGACCTCACACGGCACGTGGGTCTGCCCGATCCTCGTCAACGAGCCGGCGGCGCGCATGGGCGAAGCCGTCTCGGACGGACTCGGCGACTTCGAGCTCTCGCACCCGGCGTGCTGGACGTGCCACGTGCGCGGCGTGTCGTGCCGCACATGACGGAGCGGAGCTGATGCCCAAGCATCCCGATCATCGCGGAAAGGCGACGCTGGGAGAGCGCATCGTTCCGCTCGAGGAGTTCGAGCGCGCGGCGGCGCGCCACGGACGATCGCTGGACCCGGCCGGCCGGCGGGGCGCACGGGCCGAGCTGCTGCGAGTCCCGGACGACGGGGTCGCGGTCGAGGGCCCCTTTGCTCGCATTGCGGTGTTCGGCGGTGTGTACAGCAACCATCGCGCGCTCGTCGCGCTGCTCGACGATGCGACGCGCCGCGGAGCGGAGGCGATCTACTGTCTGGGCGATCTCGGCGGATTCGGCCCCGCCCCCGAGAAGGTGTGGCCCCTGCTCGAGCAGGGCGGTGTGCTCTGTATCCAGGGCAACTACGAGGAGTCGCTCGCCGGAGACGCGGAGGACTGCAACTGCGGCTACACCGACCCGCGCGACAATCGGTTCGCCGAGCTGTCCTATCGTTACACGGCGGAGAACAGCTCGTCCGCATACCGACACTGGATGGGGCGGCTGCCGCTGCGACGACGCGTGCGCGTCGGCGCACGAGAGCTGCTGCTGGTCCACGGGTCGCCGCGGCGCATCAACGAGTTCGTCTTTCGCTCCACGTCGCCGGTCGCGTACCTGGAAACGATCGCGCGTGCGGAGCGCTGCGACGGGTTCCTCTGTACGCACACCGGTTTGTACTGGCACCGGGCGCTACCCTCGGGCCGCGACGCGATCAACGTCGGAGTCATCGGCCGCCCGGCCAACGATGGGCGCCCCTGCGTCTGGTACGCGATGCTCGAGGACGGTCCGACGCTGAAGGTCGAGCACGTAGCGTTGAGCTACGACCACGTCGGCCTGGCGCACGAGATGCGCAACGAGTCGCTGCCCGGGGAGTTTGTCGAGACGATCCTCAGCGGATGGTGGACGACGTGTCTCGAGATTCTGCCCGCGCGAGAGCGGGCGGCATCACGCTTCTAACGCAACGCGCTCCAGGCTCGCGATCGGACGCGGCCCCCCGCGGCAGGGGGAGTGCGCCGCGTAGTCGACGCGAACGGTCGAGGCGTCGACGACGACGCGGGTGAGGCTGACGGTGCGCGCGTCCTCGCGGTGCATGCAGACCGAGTACGGCCCCCGCCGGGGGACGTGACTCTCGTGAAACCGCAGGCGAGCCGCGTCGTCCGTCAGCCGCGCTTCGCGTTCGCGAAACACGCGTCGTCGCGAGCGGCAGACCTCCGCGCTCTCGAACGAAGACGAGACCAGCGGGAGCATCCCCGAGGATTCGTCCTCGACGATGAGCCTCCGACCGTCCCACCGACCGGCGCGCGCCGGCTCCTCGTGGCGCACCGCGAACAGGACGAAGCTGCGGTAGCGCTCCAGGTCGAGCCTCCGGAGCCGCGCGACGACGCCGTCGACGGTGGGCTCGTCGATCAGCGACGTCACCAGCAGTCCACGGCTGATGAAGCCTGCCTCGGGCTCCGGACCGGCGTCCGTCGCGGCGTAGCCGTTGAGCAGCCCCACGATCAACCCCAGATCGTTGGCCGCGATCCAGCTCCCGCCGTGGTCGCCGTCCAGCGGGGCGAGGAAGCGCCGGGCTCCCGCCGTGAGGGCCTGCGGAGCGCGGGCGGGCGCCCGGGTGCGGCGCTCGTCGCGATTGAACAGCAGCTCGAGCCGCCCGTCGTCGCGGAACCAGCTGACGGTGCACATGCCCGGAGTCTAGCAGCCCGTTGAAGAACTCCGATGGGCCGCGTTGCGAGCGCCGCGCTGTCGTATGCGAGGCGCCGCGCCGCAGACATATGCTGTTGCATAGGCCAGGCGCGGAAACGAAGCAGATGGCAGCGCGCCGCCGCAACCCGTAGGGCGCCAGGGGGTTGCGGGCT
>JAAELQ010000166.1 GCA_024226515.1 bacterium | reverse complement strand
CACCTTCCCCCGCCGTGCGACCAGCGCCACCGCCCCCGCCAGCTCGCCGCGGTCGACGTGACCCTGCACCGCCCTACCGATGCGCGCCAGGCGCTCTGCCGACAGCCCGACGTCGCCGGGCGCCGCTGTCGATAATCCCGCGCCCGCCTTCTGGGGAGCCCCCTGGCCGGCCAGCGGCAGGGTGAGACAGAGGGCCAACAGGCCGAGCAGGAATCGTGCAAGTAAGTGGTCGCGGGACATCGGCTCTCCTCGAGGTCGATAGACGATCGGCATGGCGGGAGACTATAGCCGAAACCGGCCAACCTCCACGGCCGAATGCGTGGCTCTCGGGATGCTCGTCCCGTAGGGACGGGATCGGATAGCCACGGGTTTCAACCCGTGGGCTCAACCCGTGGATCCCGCCGTCCCGTAGGGACGGGATCGGATAGCCACGGGTTTCAACCCGTGGGCTCAACCCGTGGATCCCGCCGTCCCGTAGGGACGAGATCGGATAGCCACGGGTTTCAACCCGTGGGCTCAACCCGTGGGCTCAACCCGTGGGCTCAACCCGTGGGCTCAACCCGTGGACGACGACCAGAAACAGGTGTCCCCGGTCTCGAAGCCATCGGCGAAGATGACGCCGCTGCCGAGCACCTGGATGCTGCCGCAGACGTCCTCGCCCAGGTCGTTGGAAAACGACGGCGGCGGATCCTCGGAGAAGCGGATCCACTCCGCGGCGGTGCCGCTCTGGCTCGGGGTCACCTCGATTTCGAGGATCACGCCCTCGGGCAACGGCGTGCCCGAGAGATCGGCCAACAGGACGTCGAGCTCGCCGTCGGCGTCGGCGGGATCGTAGTTGACGACCACCACCGGCGGCACGCCCGCCGGCAGAGTCACCGCGTCGGGCACCCCGTCCAGGTCGGCGTCGGTGGGGTCGAAGGCGAGCCCCGCCGGGTCGAGGTCGAGGGAAAAGGCGATGGCGGTGATCGGATGGCCGTTGTTG
>JAAELQ010000165.1 GCA_024226515.1 bacterium | reverse complement strand
TCGCCGGCTCGCTCGTGCCGTCGCCCCAATCGACGGTCGCGGTGTGGGTGTCGAGGGAGCCCGGATCGGCGTAGGTCGCCTGGTCGAGGGCGAACGGCAGACCGGCCCCGACCCCGGCGTCGGGCCCGGCCTCGACCGCCGGCGCGACGTTGCGCACCAGGATCGGGAACAGCTCGCAGTCGACCGCGCCGTCGTCGTCGGTCACGCACAGCTCGGCGTCGAACAGACCGTCGTCCAGGTAGGGGTGATCGGCGTTGACGAAGCCGGTGGCGCCCGAGGTGGTGACGGCGCCCGCGCTCGGCAGCGTGCCGTCGCGCCAGTCGACGGTGGCGGCGTGGGTGTCGAGGGATCCCGGGTCGCTGAAGCTGGCTTGGAAAGCGACCGTCTGCCCCTCGTCGAGCACCAGCGACTCGATCTCGAAGGCGCGGTAGCGGACCCGCTCCTGGGAATGGTTGTAGAACCCCAGCCGGCCGCCGTCGAACTCTCCCGCGAGGTCGAATTCGAGGACGCCGTCGACGAACAACCGCAGCCGGTAGGCGTTGAGCTCGAAGGCGAAGTGGTACTCCTGGAAGTCCTGCCAGCCGACGTCGCCCAGGTTGATGGCGCGGGCGATCTCGGTCCGCGATCCGGCGAGGACACGGTAGAGCGCCATCCCCGGGGGGGTGCCGTCCTGCTCCGCCTGCTTCCAGCGCAGGAGCAGGAAGTCGCTGTCCGGATTGATGACGCCGCCGTCCGTAGTCGGCATGTCGCCCGGGTTGTAGCCGAGGACGAAGCCGATGAAGTCGTCGTCGGTGGCGGTCTCGACCTCGATCGAGCCGGTGATCCGGGTATCGAAGGCGGGAAAGTCGCTGAGCAGGACGGAGGACGGCGCGTTGACCGTCTGGATCGCGCTCTTGCCGTCGTCCTCGATCACCCAGTTGGGGGTGTTCGGGTGCACGTCGTCGGCCCAGGCCTCGACCTGCCAGGTGCGCAGATCGATGTCCCGCTGGTTGATCACCGGGGCGGCGTTCACCACCGTCAGGGCCAGGGTGTCGCAACCGGTGTTGCCGGCGGTGTCGGTGACGCAGACCTCGACGGTGTATTGACCGTCGTCGAGATAGACATGGGAGCCCTCGGCAGGGCCGTTGCCGCCCGTTTTCGACCCCGGGACGCTCGCGGCCTCGCCGTCTCCCCAGTCGACCGTGGCGGTGTGCATTTCCGTAGGATCGGTGTCGAAGAAGCGCGCCAGGAGATCGAGCGTGCCGCCTTCGGTGACCTCGTCGCCTTCGTCGTCGCCGTAGAAGCCGATGACCTCGAGCTCGGCGAGGCCCGGGCTGCAGCTCTCGTCGCCGGTCGAGGTGAAACGCACCCGCCGCACGCCCGCCGTGGCCGGAATCGCGAGCGCGAGAT
>JAAELQ010000164.1 GCA_024226515.1 bacterium | reverse complement strand
GCGTGGATTCGGTGCGACCAGCTCGTGTTCTTCACCCAGGCTCCGCAACAGGGTGTTCGTCGCTTCTCGAGCGGGCAGGACGCCCTGCAGCGAGCGCAAGCGACGATGAGCCGTGTCTACTACGGCCACGGCTTCCAGCTCGGCGACCGAGGCGAGCCGGTCCAGAGCCCCGGAAGCACGCCGAGAGCCATCGACGTCGCCCCGACGCAGGACGTCTTCCCATGGACCGCGGCCATCACCGACGGGTCGATCGACATGGTGAAGACCAACTTCGAGGGCGCCGGCATCTTCGGTTACCAGGGCGTCGATCCGATCGACCTGCCCCAGACCGACGCGCGACGCTGGATCTTCACACGGCAACCGATCGTGCTCCTGGACGACGACTTCGAAGCGCCCGGCCACCCGGACAAGACCAACTTCATGAACGAGGTCCTGACCGCGAAGTCGTTCTTCTTCGAGGACCCGCGAATCGGAATGAGCCCGCAGATCCGCGACGGGCGTCTCGACGCCGCCGCCACGCAGTTCGACGATCTTCGGCTCAACCTCCTGTTCGCTCCCGACGGCATGCCGCGCCCGTGGCGTCAGGTTGCGTCGGTCTCCAGCTTCCCCGACCAGATGACGCTCATCGGTGACGAGCTGCTCTACTACCCGCGCGTCGAGCGTTTCGCGCCGAGTTCGAACCGAATCGACCAGGCGCTGACGAATCACGCCATCGTCACGGGATGCAGTTCGTTCCGCGTCGACTGGACATGGGTGGACGGCACCGGCTCCGTGCCGGGGAACGTCTGCTACTCGCGTGGCGTGAACATGGATCCCGAGCAGGAGTGGTTCGGGCTGCCCGATCCCGACAACCTCGATCAGCGTGATCCAGAGACGGGCGTCTGGTCGTACGGGCAGTATTACGACAACCTGCCGCCGACGCACTTCCAGATCGGATGCCCCGCGCCCACGCAGGATCGCCTCACGATCTCCCCGGAGAACATCGAGCGTGCGGATACCGGCATCGGCGGCGGCTCGGGATCGCCGATCAAGGTCTACGAGGCGATCTTCGGCTGGAATCGCAGCCGTCCCCTCGACGATTTCGGCAATCCCGATCCGGACATGTTCTTCACGCCGTGGCCGACGGCGTTGCGCATCACCATGACGATCCACGACCCCGCGATCAGTCTCGAGGCGGGACGGGAAGTCCAGTTCATCATCGCGCTGCCGCGCGTCCAGGCAGGAATCGAATCCCGATGAAGCAGCACACGACCACGGCTCGAGTCCATGTGCGGCGCGGCAACACGCTCATCCTCGTGGCCGGCGTCCTCGCCCTGCTGACGATCATCGCCTCGGTGTTCATCACGCGCACGAAGGGCACCCGCGACTCGGCCGCCGCGGTCCAGAAGACGATGATGAACCAGACCCGCGTCGACCACATCGCGGAGATGCTGGCCGAGGAGGTCACGCAGGCGCTCTTCGTCGAGCCGTTCGTCCCGCTCTTCGTTCACAACCGGGCTGACTCGAACTGGTCGAGGCAGCGCACGGAATCGGCGCAGTACGTCGGCACGCTGGTGCACGAGCGGAATGGCTGGGATCCGTCGAACCCGTTCAACTTCGCGCCGCACCGCGTGGTGCCGTGGACGAACTGGCCGGACGAGGGCAGCACGAACGATACCGGCACGTTGCCGGGGTTCTGGCCGCACGACGATGATGGTGCCCCCTCGCCGTTCGGGCAGCCGTTCACGCTCAACGAGGCGAACCCTTTCGGCAATCCGGGCGTGAGCGATTGTCGCTGGCTCCGTGACACCGAGCCCCTGCGCTGGGACACGAACTCGACCGCCGACTTCGTTCCGGACGCGTTCAAGTACTGGCGGCACCTCACGAACATCTCCCGCGCGAACAACGGGTGGCGCGTCTGCCGCGACATCTCCGACATCAGCGGCGCCGGGCTCGTCACCAACCTCAACTCGCCGATCGAGCAGTGGCTCGTCGACCGCCAGCCGAGCGCGAACAACTTCGATGCGACGACCGGTGATGCCGTCTTTTCGAACGAGGGCCAGTTCATGGGCCTCTGGAACGCCTGGTTGAATAACGACTTGGCGGTGCATGCGTTAGCGTTCCCCTATCACCAGCCGTCTTGGATTCCGCCGAACCTGTACAACCTCTGGAACCTCGACGGCGGCATCGACGGCGACGGCGACGGCGTGGACATCGACGACTACGAGCGCCCCGCCGCCGAGTTCATCTCCGGCACCGCGCGGTGGAACGTCGGACGCGT
>JAAELQ010000163.1 GCA_024226515.1 bacterium | reverse complement strand
GCGCGAGATCGTCGTCGCTGGCAAGGCGACGCGACGCTGGCATATCCATGGATACGTCGAGGAGCGGCAACGCAGCCAGCGGCGGCGAGGTCCGTCGATATGTTACAAGATGTTTGGCGGACACCACTAGAGCAGGAGAGCCGAGAGCAGTAGAACAGTAGACAGCGCGATGGTCGCTCAGAGTCGTTGAGCAACTCTCCTGCGGTCTACTGCTCTACTGCTCTACTGTTCTCGGCCCCCCCCTACCCCACCGGTTGCCCCAACTGCTCCGCAAGCGCCTCCGCCGCCTCGTAGAGGCTGTCAGCGCGGGCGCGCCACAACTCGCCGGTGTCGGGTGAGAACGCTTCCAGTTCGAACATCGGCGCGCGGTCGTCGGCGTGCTCGTCGAGATCGTTGAAGAGATCGGTGGGCAGGCTCACGATACAGAGGCCGCGGGCGCGGGCGAGGACGCGCAGGACGTACCGCGCGTACAGGTTGGCAGCATTCTCATCCATGGCCCCGATCCTAGACGCGGGCCTCCGATGATCTGAAAACACCACCCGATGGCCGGTCGATTGCCTTTTGGCATGCGATCGACGCTTCCAAAAGAAAGAGGGCCGCGTCTCGTGGGCGCGGCCCTCGTCATCACATCGGGATGCTTCCGCAATCAGTTCGTGGAGATGTCACGGCCGCGGATGCCGTCGGTCGTGAGGATGTGGAAGCTCGTCGCCGCCTGATCGTAGCCGAACTCGTGCAGGTAGCCGTTCGTGCCGAAGGCGGTGTCCTTGCTCCACAGGCCCCAGTCGTCCTCACCGGTCTGGACGCGCATGCGGCCGTCGGCCCGCATGGCGTCGCGGACGCCGACGGAGCCGACGTGGCCGTCGTAGAACAGCGTCACGGGTGAAGAGAGCCACGAGTGGTTGAAGTAGTACGGCTCGCAGTCGTCGTAGGTGCCGGGCTGGAAGCCGGGGTTGCAGTCGACGCGATTGTTCTGGAGCCAGTGATGCTCCAGCATGTGCGTCTTGAGGCCCGGGTACTCCGCCTGCGAGAAGGACGGCGAGCGGAAGCCGGCGG
>JAAELQ010000162.1 GCA_024226515.1 bacterium | reverse complement strand
TTCGCTTGTCGGCGCGCTCCACTCTCCGCCTCCGTCACCCGGTGTGTGGGATTCCTCCGGCTTCGAGAGGCCCCGGCGACCCGACACCCGTCAATCCAAGATTCCGAACCCGACACGAACAACCCGACCTACCGATGCAACTCACTCACGCCGTACTTGGGGCCCACCGACTGTTTCGGGCTTGCCGACGCGCCTTGTAAAACCTTGTAAAGCGAACGACGCACACGGCACCACGACCGGGGCACGAAGGTCCGCCACCCACCCTTGTTCTCTGGTAACAGAACGCGGAGTAGGTTCGGTTCCGGGTTCGTTTTCGTCTTGGTTGCGTGTCGTTCCCGTCTGTCCCCTGGGGCGTAGGCGCGGCGCCGGGGCCCCGCGCGTCTCGGATCGTACGGTCCGCCGCCGGGGCCGAGGGGCAACGCGGCCCCTACGCGGGAAGTCCCCACGAATCACTACCAGGTGCGTAGGTCTCGGTCGTGAGCGGGCCGTGCGGATCCGAGGCGGCGCGGGTCGGCGCGCGCCTTCGCCCCGGGGGACAGACGGGAACGACACGCAACCAGAACGAAAACACAACCCGGAACCGAACCGGGCCCACGACTACACAGGCTAGAACCAGTCGCGGAAGTTGCGGACGCCGTGGTGAAAGAAGGTCGCCAGGGTGGGAAGCGGATCGCGCAGGCGACCGACGTCGATCGAGACGCGAGGGAGGTTGCGCAGGAGGCGGGCCCAGACGCCGAAGGCTTCGGAGATGCCGATGTGGCGATAGAGCAGCATCGCGAGCGTGGCGACCGGTTCGGGGACGTCCTGGTTTCCCCAGAACAGGCGGATGTAGTACTGGTTCTCGCGGAAGTCGGTGACCGGCTCGACGGCCTCTCCCTGGGCCAGCCGGTAGTACAGCAGCGGGATGTTGACGCCACAGTCGACCGAGACCTTGAGAATGGCCCACGGGCGCGGGTTGATCTCGATCAGCTTGTACAGGCCGTCGCGCTCGTCGAACTTGCACTCCATCGAGGCCATGCCGACCCAGCCCAGCTTCTGATAGAAGGGCACCCACTGCTCGACCATCTCGGGGATGCGTTCGGTGCGGGCGATCAGCGTGTCGCCCTGCGAGCCGTCCTTGCGTGTGTGGACGCGCACGCGGCGCAGCTGATGCGTCGCGACGACGTTCGAGTCCTGGTCGCACATGACGTACAGCTTGGCGAAGCGTTCGCTGCCGCCGGGGATCCACTCCTGGGCCACGCCCTGCGTCCGCTCGGTCTTACCGGCGAAGCGGCGCATGAAGTTCGCGTAGACCTCGTCGAGATCGGCCTTGTCGCGCACCAGGCGGTGGTTCTTTTTGTACACGCCCTTGAGCACGATGGGGAACTGCAGTTCGTCGCGCACGCGCTCGAGGTCGGCGGCGGAGTCGAGGACACAGGTGCGCGGGATGGGAAATCCGTTCTCGTTGCAGAACAGCGAGACGTCGGACTTGTTCAGCGCCGTGGCCAGCACGTCGGCGTCGGGGATGCAGAGGTCGAAGCCGGCGTCCAGCAGGGCCTGCTTGTGACTCGACAGGAAGCGGATGTTGTTGTCCGAGCCCGGGAACAGCACGCCGCGCTCGACGCGCTGCAGCAGGTAGTCCAGCAACGCCTCGGGCTCCTCGACGTTGTTGCGGATCTCGCTGCCCCCGACGCCGATCGGCGTGCGGTGACGCTCGACCGTGTAGCGCGAGTAGAACGCCCCGGCGTGCGTCATGTTGCTCAGCGCGTGGATCGGGATGCCCAGTGGTCCGAGGGTCTGGGTGATCGTCACCGCTCCGGGGTTGGAGGCCGTACTGACGATGGCGGGTCGTTTCATGCGCGTGCCTCCCGATCGTGAAATACGCAGTCGGCCTCGCCCTCGGCGTGCTGGCGCACGTTGTCGCAGCGACCTGCGTGCGCCCGCGTCACGGGCAGGTACTCACCGTCCGCGTCGAGGGCGGACCACAGCTCTTTGCGCGGCGTCGTCACCGGGTCCAGCCCCAGCTCGCTCGCGTGCAGCCGGACGCTGCGCACCGCGAGACGCACCCAGGCCAGCACGAACAGCGGCTCGATCCACGCGGCTTCCAGCCCCAGCCGACCCGCGAAACCCGCCACGGTCCGTCGCACGGCCTGGGCCACGCGGCCACGGCCGTAGAACGTCTCCGCGAAGAAGGCGCGACGCGCCGCGTCGCGGTCCTCGGACGACGACGTGCTGCGCATGGCCGCGAGGAAGTGCAGCAGGTCGTCCAGCGGAGGCCAGCGTTCGGCGGCGAACTCGTAGTCGATGACGCCGATGCGCCGCCGGTCCCGGATCACGTTGGCCGGCGAGAAGTCGCCGTGACAGGGGCACAGCGGGAAGCCGGTCGGGGCGAGGTGGGCCAGCCGGTCCAGCGCGCGGCCGATCGTGTCTCGCTCGGACGCGGTGGTCTCGAACAGCTCGAGATAGGCCGCCGCGGGCTCCTCGAACAGCGCGTCCCGAACGTCGGAGTCGAGCTCGACTCGCTCGAGCCCGAGCGTGGCGTAGTAGTCCAGCAGCCAGCGGGCCACGGCGTCCAGCGTGGCCGAGATACGCCCCGGGCCGAACAGACGCGCGGGCGATAGATCCTTCATGCGCGTTCCGGGCAGCGCACGGACGAGAAACCCCTCGAGGCCCTCACGCGCGCCGCGCGACAACGGCAGCGGCACGGTCCTGCGAAACTCGTGGGACGCGCTCGAGTGCAGCCGCACCAACAACTCGTGCTCGTGACGCAGAACGCTCAGCTGCTGCGGGTCGGACGAGGCCTTGAACACGTAGCTCGGCGTCGACGTCCGCTCCTCGAACGCCAGCACGACCCAGCTCGGCGCGGCGCGCAACAGCATCAACTGCATCGCGCCGTGTTCGCCGACTTCGTGCAGCCGCTCGGCCAGCAACGCTTCCGGAGTTCGTCCCGTCATCTCGTCGCCAGCAGATAGTAGTAGGGAAGCACGTGGGGCAACAGGCCCGCCTCGACCGACAGCCTGCCGAGGAAGGCGGCGACCGCGGACTTGAGACTGTTGCGGCGGATGCGGCTCTCGAACAGGAAGCGCTGCGGGCCGCGACCGTCGAGCGACAGCGTCACCTGCGGTCGGACCGGGTCGGGCAGCGGCGCGTACGTGCGGATGTCGCGGAACTCCGCGCGCTCGAGCAGCGCGCGGTACTCGGCGATCGTCCCCGCGTGCGCCTGCGCGGTCCCGGCACCGGCCTCGAGGTTGGCCAGGAAGTGCCCGTCCGAGCGCGGCCGCGACTTGCGCAGGACCGCGAAGACGCGCTCGAGGCCCAGACGGCCATGCAGCGCGTTCTCGGCGCCGACGCACAGGACTCCGCCCGGCCGCAGCACGCGCCGGGCCTCCGCCAGCAGCCGCGTGCGAGCCCCGTCGGGATCGACGCCCGGCGCCCAGACGCCGGGGTAGACCAGCATCCGGTCGATCAGCACGGCGTCGAAGCGTTCGTCGCCGAAGGGCAGGCCGAGCTCTGCGTCCAGCCGGCGGCCCTCGACGTTCGACAGGCCCTCGCGCTCGCCCGCGTCCGCAACCTGCTGCAGCATCGAGTCCGAGAACGCGACCGTCGCCACGCTGCCCACGGCCCGGGCCAGATCGGCGGCGACGCGCCCGTTACCGGAGCCGAACTCCAGCAACGACACGTCGGGGCCGAACGGCACGAAGAAGCTCCAGTCGACTCCCGCGTGCGGAACGATCTCGACCTCGGGTCTCAGTCTCTCCTCCGGCATCACCGAATCCGCTTCCGCTTGACCGCCGCGCCGGTCATCCGGTCGGCCAGTCGTTCGAGTCGGCTCGAGCGCTTCAATCGTGCGCGCCCCTCGATGGCGACGCGCGCCGCCAGCCCGGCGATCCCCCGCCGGCGATAGAGCGCCAGCCGTTGCTCGGCCAGTCGTTCGCCGCCGAAGCGCAGCTTGTACGACTCCTCTCCGCGCAGGAAATCGAACGCCTTCATCCCGCGCTCGATCGAGTCGTTCAAGATGAACGCGCCAAGCAGGATACCGGGCGACAGGGCCGAATGCGATTCGTCGTAGGCGCCGTCGTAGGCGCCGACGACCTCCTCCGAGCTGAAGTACAGCTCGTAGGCGAAGATCTCGCCGGCCAGGCGCGCCACCGACACGTCCAGCCGCCCCGCAGCGGCCATGCGCGAGCAGAGCTCGCGGAAGAAGTCGCGTAGCGACTCCACCTGCAACAGGCCGGTCCCGCTCTCCGCCTTCCAGCTGCGGTCGTTGACGCGAACCAGCTCGGGCCACAGGGCCTCGAGCCGCCGGGCGTCGCACGGGAAGTAACGCTCGAACTCGACGGGCCCCTCGCGCTCGGCGCGGTTGACGCGCGCCCTGTGCACCTTCTTCCACTTCTTCGATCGCGTCTCGAGGAAGCCCTCCCAGCTATCGGGCAGCGGCAGCAGGTAGGAGGTCGAGCGTTGCGCGAGGCGGATCGCCCCCTCCTCGCCGAGCCCGTCGACCAGCGCCCGCGGCGTGGCCGAGCCCTGCGGGATGCCGCGCAGCAGCAGCACGTCCCAGTCGGCGTCGGCGGCCAGCGCCCGACACAGCTCCGGGAAGACGTCCTCGCATCCGCGCCGGACGAGGAGATCCGATCGATCCGACAATCCCATACCGCGCGCCGGCAGGGCGCCCGTACCGATCAACTGCAGGGCACGGTAGCGCAACGGCCCCAGGCTGCGCGCGGTGATCTCCAGCGGCGCCAGCGCGACCAGCTCACCTGCGCGGCGCAGGGCGATCACGCGCAGCCGGCGTCCTTCGCCGAAGTGCCGCCACCAGGTGCGCATCCAGGCGAACGTGTTGAAGATGCCTGCGCTCGCGGCCGCCGCGTGCAGTCGATCCCACTCCTCGCCGATGCGGTCGAAGGCCTCGTCGCTCTCGATCCGTTCGGCCGATGAGGCTGCCGACGGGTCGATCATTGCGGCGCCCGACCGAGCAGCCCGCGCAGCTTGCCGAAGAACAGCAACAGGAAGGACAGCGCGAACAGAAGCTGGGCCCAGATCTCCGCCAGCTCTTCGACAATGGTCTGGAAGTGGCGGAAGTCTCGATCGTGCATGAAGGCGAGGTCCAGCGCGTCCTGGACGGCGGAGATCCCGATCAGGACGATCGCCACCGCGAACATCACGACGCTGGCGCGGTTCTGCTTCAGCTCGGGCAGCAGGTACCACCCCAGCGCGACGCCGACGAGGACGAAGAAGATGAGGACGACGTCGCCCGGCATGATGAACTCCATGCCGGTGAACAGCTCGTTCGGCTTCAGCAATTTCTCGCGAATCTGCTCGTGCCCCTGAAACTGCTCGTCGAGGCTCATCGCGAAGAAACCCGCGCCGACCACGGCCCACAGCCACGGGCGACGCACCGGGTCGGTGCCCAGGCGCGTGCCCAGATGCGACACGAAGAGCAGCCCGAGGGCCAGCACCGCGATCAGCGCGCACTGCAGCGACGAGAACCAGTTGATCGGGCTCTCCTCGCCGTCGAACGCGCGCCAGGGCTTGGGCCACTTCACCAGGAACAGCGCGAACGGAAACAGCAGGTTCGCGGCGATCCACGAGCGCCGGGTCCACAGCTCCAGCCGTTCGATCTCGGTCGAGACGGTCGCGGCGGTCCCCATCAGGCGGCCTCTCCCCCGCCGCCCTGCGGCCGACGGAGCGCGCGGGTGACGTAGACGGCGAACGCGACCAGCAGGGTCGCGGAAAAGACGAAGATGCTCCACGCCGCACCGGCCGCGCCGTACTGCGGAATCAGGAACGCGGCGCTCGCCATGTAAATCACCATCCCCAGAAGATGAAGATAAGTCTGCACCTCGGGACGCTTCAAGGAAAACAGTACGAAGGCGAGCGGCTTCGACAGCAGGAACAGCAGCCGCGCCGCGATCAGCACCTGGAACAGGAACACCGCCGGCATCCACTCCGCTCCGGGGAAGATCCGCATCGCGGGCGCCGCCAGGATCCACGCCGGCGGCAGGATCAGGACGGTCCAGCCCAGGCGCGAGTAGGTCTTGCTCAGCGCGCGGCGCATGGCCGGACGATCGGCGATGGCCGTGAATTTCGGCAGCAGATACTTGCGCACCGGCTCGAAGATCAGCGAGAGGAACTCGGCCAGACGGCTCGCCATCTGGAAGTACCCGGTGGCCTGGAAGCCCGCGAGCGAGGTGAGCAGGAGGATGTTCACGCGCCGCACGCCGGAGTCGAGGAGGCTCGTGCCCCAGATCCACTTGCCGAAGGAGAGGATCTCGCGGACCCGCTCGCGGGACGGCAGTTGCGGCCGGAAGATCGCGGCGGGCACGCCCAGCGCTCCGACGACCAGCTTGACGGCCGGCGCGACCAGCAACGTCAGGACGACGATGCCCAGCACGTCGATGCCGTCGGTCGCGAACAGCCAGGCGACGCCGGTCAACAGCACGAAGGCCGAGGCCAGCCCCGCCACGGCGTAGTGCCGGAACTTCTGGTACGTGCGCAGGACCGACAGCACGTAGGCCGCGAGGCGCGTGACGAAGATCCCCACGAAGGCCAGCGTCAGCGCGGCGACCTGCCCGGGGTCCTCGAGGTAGATGCGGGCCAGCGGCGCGGCGAGCAACAGCCCCGGGACGCTGACGATCAGGCCCAGCACGACGTGCAGCCACGCACCGGAGTGGCACAAGCGCAGCAGCCGCTCCTGCTCGCCCGCGCCGTAGTGCTTCGAGCCCAGGCTGATGACGGAACTGTCGATTCCGACCTGCGTCAGCGAGGTGGCGAGCTGCACCAGCGCCGTGATCGTGGTCACGACGCCCAGAAGATCCGCGCCGAGAACGGCGGAATAGACGACGAACGCCCCGAACCGCATCCCCGACTCGAAACTGTTGGCGATCAGCATCGTCTGCAGATCGCCGCTGAGGTACTTACGCAGGCGCACCAAGGGCCCGGCCGGCTCCTCTCGGATCGCGGCGACATCCGCCGCGATGGGTGGTCATTCTAGCCTAAGGTCGGATTCAGCTGACGGGCGTCGGTTTCAGCTGTTCCAGAATCTTGTCCATCTCGGCCCGCATGCCCGGATCGATGTCGTCCCGTTGCGACGCGTAGTTCAGCGCGGCGAGGGCCACCTGAGGCTCGTGCTCGCGGCCCAGCCGGGCCACGCGCAGGGCCAGGGACGGATTGATCGTTCGTCCCGCGCCGAGCATCGCGCGCCGCAACAGCATCGCGATCTCCTGCGGCGCGCGGCTCTTGCCCATGGCCTCGGCCAACCGCACGCAGAGGGCCGGTCCGACCGTTGCCTCGGGAACGTGCTGCACCAGCTCGTCCCACAGCCCGAGAGCGACATCGCGCTCCGAATTGCGCAGCTCGTGCTGGATCAACGCCAGCATCGCGGGGGCCACGTCCGCGGCGCGCTGCCCCTCGATCGCGAGCGTCCAGTACGCCTGCACGGCCTCCCGGTCGGGCGGCTGTTTCGAGGCCTCGCGCGCCAGGGTCTCCAGCGCCTGTTGCGTGTCTCCGTTCTCGTGCGCCGCTAGCGCCGCCTCGACCGCGCCGCTGCAGGAGACGGTCGTCGTGATCTTCTGCTGGATCGAGGACTCGATGAAGCGCGACTCGACGTCCTGCCAGCGGATGATCGCGGCGATGCTGGCCCCGAAAACGAACCCGCCGATGTGGGCCCAGTACGCCACACCGCCACCCTGCTGCATGCCCTCGGTCATGGCGGCCATGAACAGCTGCCCGACGAGCCACAGCGGCAGCATCAACCACGCGGGCGCGTTGAACGTCCCGCGCACGAAGAAGCCGAAGATGTAGAAGAAGCGGATCTTCGTCTTGCCGTAGCGCACGAGGAAGGCGCCCATCACGCCGGCGATCGCTCCGGAGGCTCCGACGAGCGGGATCTGCGACGCCGGGCTCTGGGCGACGAAGGCCAGGGCCGCCGCCACGCCCGATATCAGATAGAACCCGGTGTACAGCGGACGCCCCCACACGTCCTCGATATACGGGCCGGCGAGATACAGCATGAACAGGTTGCCCAGCAGGTGAAGCCAGCCGGCGTGCATGAACATATGCGTCAGCAGCGACACGACGCCGAGCTTCGCCGGTATCAGACCGAAGCGCCGGAACGGGTGGCTCTCCAGCGCGCTCATCGCGGAGTCGATCAGCGAGTCCAGTCTGGCCTGTTGCTGCTCGGCCTCCTCGGGCGACGGCGGGCGCCCGAACGAGTCCATCGCCTCGATCATGATCGACAGTTCGCTCTCCGCGTCGTTGCCGTCGATCAGTTCGCGGAAATCGGAGCGCAGCTCGAGATACGGGTGCTGCAGGAAGTACTGCACCGCCTCGCCGAAGCGCTCGTTCGTCTCCTCCGTTCCCGCTCCGCGAAATGCGAGCAGCGAGAGCAGACACAGCCCCATCACCGCGAAGGTGACCCACGGCAGGCGACGCACGCTCGTTTCTTCGTGTCCGATCGGTATCAGAAACACGGACTCTTCCTCTTGCCCGGCCGTTCTCGATTCGAATATAGGCCTCGAGCGACGGGCATCTACCCCGCCCTGCGCGCCGCCCCAGTACGAAACGTGTCGTGAACCACGACAAATCTGAAACACGGAACGGCGATGAGCCCGCACAACCAGGCATTTTTCGGCCTTTTCTGCGTCTGCGGCCCGTGGCACCGGACTTGCTCTTTCTATCCCGAGCGGGAACGGCTCGCGGAGAAACGACATGAACGGTCAATCCGGCGTCAGCATGATCGAGCTGCTTGCGGCCCTGGCCATCCTGGGCCTGGCGGCCTCGGTGGCCACGGTCAACGTGGAACGGCTCGAGACCCCGTTGACCAACGGCGCGGCGATGACGCAGGGGTTCTTCAAGCAGGTTCGCACGCGCGCGATCGCGACGACTTCGGCGTATCGCGTCTTTCCCAGCGACACGCGCACGCTCGTCGCCGACTTCGCGGACACGTGCGACGCCGCGACCTGGACCGAAGAACCCGGCTTCCGCGTCGAGCTGCCGACCGATGTCCGGATCCCGGATACGGAGTGGGTGGCCTGCTTCACCAACCGCGGCCTCTCCGACGACAACGTCAGCGTCACATTGCGGCATCCGGAGTACGAGCCGATGCAGGTCGAGGTGCTGCTGGGCGGCGCGACGCGGATCGTGCAATGAACGAACGAGGATTCAGCCTGCTCGAGGCCCTGGTGGCCATGGCGTTGCTGGGCATCGTGATGGCCGGCGTGGCGCCGTCGTTTCTCGTGTATCTGAACATCAATACGCACAACGAGGAGCGCTCCGCGGCGGTGCAGGCCGCCACGCTGAAGATGGAGGACCTGCGGCGGGCGAACCCGGCGTCGATGCCCTCCTCGGGCAGCGACGCGATGGAGCTGATCACGGTCGGCGAGCGGGACTTCGAGATCGTCTCGAGCTACTGCACCCGGCCGACATTTTGTGGAAACGACACCCGCCACGTTGCGGTGGAGGTGAGCTACGGTGACAAGATCGTCTTCACGGTCGAGTCGGTGTTCACGCAACTGCGCTAACGCCCACGGCTTCACGCTGGTCGAGGTGCTGATCGCGATGACGATCACCGGCATCGTCGTCGGCAGCGTGCTGTCGCTGTGCCTGTCCAGTCGCGAGCTCTACGCCAACGACGTGAACCGCACGGAGCTGAACCAGAATCTCCGCGGCGCGCTCGATCTGATCGGGATCGACGTCCGCCAGGCCGGCGAGCGGCTACCGGGCGACTTCTACGCGCTGGAAGTCGTCGACGGAGACGCGGGCGCGCCGGACACGCTGATCGTGCGGCGCAACCTGCTGGGCGAGGTCCTTCCCCTCTGCAAGCGGATCTTCGCCGGAGGCGCCGTCGATTCGCTGCGCGTGGCCAAGGACACCGACGATCCGCCGCAGGGTTGCGCCCCGCTGGCCGACGACGACGGCAACGGCTATCCCGACAACATCGACCTGTGGCGCGATTACCGCGACGCCCGGGGCGGCGAGGTGTGGGCCTATGTCTACAACCCCGTCAAGCGCTGGGGCGAGTGGTTCCTGTACGACGACGACGGCGACACCAGCGACTATCTCGAGCGCGGCAACACCAACGCCTGGGCCAACAGCTACAAAGTCAAGCAGCAGTGCCGGCTCTACATGCTCGAAGAGCGACGCTACACGCTGGACGACGGCCTGCTGACGCTGGGCTTCAATGCCGACGACGACTCGCCGCTCAACGTCGCGGCGGATGTGATCGATTTCCAGGTGCGGGCCGTGCTGAACGACGGCACGATCGTGGATCAGCTGGACGAGGACGGAGCCTGGACCGATCTGGCCGCGATCGAGGTCACACTGCTGGCCGAGAACACGGTCGACGGGCAGGAGATGCAGCGATCGATGAGCGCCAGGTTCTTCCCACGCAACGTGCTGTCCAACTAGGAGTCGGCTGATGCTGCGCAGAGAAGACGGATTTGCCCTGATCACGGTGTTGATCGCGATGTCGCTGTTGGTCGCGCTGGTCGGCGCGTACTTCACACTGACCGGGATCGAGCTGTCCTCGACGTCGTCGTCGATGAACAGCGTCCGCGGCTTCTATGCGGCCGAGGCAGCGTCCAACCTGCGCGCCGACGTCGTGCGGCAGACGTTCCAGGGCTACAACCGGCCCGGCGGGTACAGCCCGGTGCTCGGCGGTGAGACGGCCCCGTGCGTGGAGTCCAACCAGGGCTCAGGCGACCTGGGCTGCGTCGAGTACGCCTTCGACGGCCGCACCACGGCGACGTTCCTCGCGGAGGACACGGCCAACCCGACGGCGATCACGATCCCCCGTGGCGAGCAGTTCCAGAACCTCAACGCCCAGGAATACCGTTACGTGGCGCACGCCGTCTCGGAGAACAGAGACGAGCGCGTCGAGGCCGCCGTCGAGATGCACTTCAAGAGTCGCCTCGTGCCGATGTTCCAGTTCGCCGCGTTCTACAACAAGGACCTCGAGATCCTCCCGGGCCCGACGATGACCCTCGCCGGCCCCGTGCATTCCAACGGCGACCTGTACCTCGGCTCGAACAACAGCCTGGAGGTCATGGGCCAGGTGACGACCGCCGGAGACTTGTTCCACGGCCGCAAGAACACGGACAGCTGCATGCCCGGCGGCGTCGCCGTCGACGACCCGGAGGTGCTGCAGGACATCCCGAATTGCGACGCGGGCCGGCGTGAGATCTACGAGGCCGACGTCGTGGCGTGGAACGACATGATCCGCATGGGCGTCGACGTGCTGACCGTCCCTCCGCCCGAGGCGCTGGATCCGGTGCCGGGCGAGACATACTGGGACAAGGCCGACGTGCGCATCATGATGGACCTCGACGATGACAGCGATGATGACAGCGACGGTGCACAGATCGAGGTCTACGCCGCGGACGGAACGGTGAACGACGCGCACACGGCCGCACTGGACGGCTGCGACGCGGTCTCGCACTCCGACAGTCTGTACAACCATCGCGAGGGCACGTCGATCGAGATGCTGGACGTCGACGTGCGAGAGCTGCTCGACTGCCTGCACGACACGTCGATTCTCGGCGATTCGACGGACATCGACGAATCGAGCGAGGGCGGGCTGGTCTGGTACCTCGGCGTCCGTGGATCCGACGACGACGTCGTCAACAACTACGGCGTCCGCGTCCACAACGGAGGCGAGCTGGCCTCGACCGACGGTACGGCGCCGGAGATTCGCGGCCTGACCGTGGTGACCAATCAGGCGATGTACGTCGAGGGCGACTACAACTCCGTCGACAAGAAGCCGGCGGCGTTCCTGGCCGACTCGCTCAACGTGCTGTCCAACGCCTGGGACGACTCGAAGAGCTCCGACGCTCTCGACGACCGCATCGCGGCGAACACGACGATCAATGCGGCGTTTCTCGCCGGGACGGACACGACAGGAGGCGTCGAGGGCTCGGGCGGCCAGGATGCGGCAATCTACAACGGCGGCCTCGAGAACTACCCCCGTTTTCACGAGAAGTGGGGCGGCAAGAAGCTGACCTACCGCGGGTCGTTCGTCAGCCTGAACACGCCGCGGCACGTGGACGGCCTGTGGGAGGACCAGTCCTACCAGCCGCCGACGCGCGACTGGGGCTACGACACGGACTTCAACAGCGCGGAGAATCTCCCGCCGCTGAGCCCGCGCTTCGTCTACCTGCGCCAGGAGCTGTTCCTGCGCCAGTTCGACCTGTAGCTCGCGTACGAATCTAGAACGGCACGCACGCCCCGAAGTCGTTCTCGTTGCCGCACGTCCCGTCGCCGAACCCGGGATCCGGCGTGCAGGTCCCGCGGTCGCGGAATGCGACGCTGTAGTTCGGGATCGTGTCCACGACCTCGAACTCCTTGATCGCCACGCAGTAGTCGCCGGGCGGCATGCAGCATGAGAACAGCGAGTAGTAGTTGAGCGGGATCGGGTTGTCGTCGTCGCAGCCGAACTGCTGGACTCCGCTCATGTCGAACACGCCCAGCACGGTGTCTCCGCCGGGATCGCCGTTGCTCTCGAACTCGACCAGTCGGTCCTCGGTCAGCGTGATGCGGAAGTAGTCGAACTCTCCCGCCGTCAGCGTCGCGAGGATCGTGTCGCCGAACCCGACGATGTCCGCCGTGGCGCAGGTGTCGTTCGGCTCGCTCTCCATCAGCGGCGGAGTCTCGCACGCGTCGCCGACCCCGTCGCCGTCGCCGTCCGCCTGGTCCGGATTGGACACCAGCGGACAGTTGTCGCAGTCGTCGCCGATCTGGTCTCCGTCCGTATCCGTCTGCGAGGCCAGCGCGTCGAACGGGCACACGTCGCACGCGTTACCCAGGCCGTCGTTGTCCCAGTCCGTCTGCAATCCGTTGAAGTCCGACGGGCAGTTGTCGCACAGGTCGCCGACCCCGTCCTCGTCGAAGTCGTCCTGGTTCGGATTGAACACCTCCGGGCAGTTGTCGACGGAGAACGCCGTGATCGACAGGCTGGGCCACAGCACCATCTCCTCCTCGTCGTCGATGCTGGTCCAGACGCCGAGCGCCAGCGTGTTCCAGCCGTCGCGCAGCACTCCGACGCCCACGGGCGAGATGTCGTACGGCGTGAACTGCGGCGTCTGCTGGTTGCTCGACTCGTGATGCGTCGGGTCGGCGTCCCACGCCGGGCCGCCGTCCGGCAGCTCGGACGTGCGCAGCACCTCGGTGCCGTTGATCCAGGCCGCGACGCCGTCGTCGAAGTCGAGGCCCAGCTTGAGCCCCTCGACCCGCGAGGAGTCGGCCACGAAGAAGTGCGTCCGGGTGTAGATCGAGCGGCTCGTCGAGGGCACCTCGGTGAGGATCAGGAAGCCGGCCTGCCCGACGTCGGTCTCGTAGCCGATGCCGTATATGCCACGGTCCCACGACGAGTCGTCGAAGTTGTCCTCAGTCCAGGTCAATCCCAGTCCGGGGTCGGACGAGTTCGCCAGGTAGGACACCGCGGAACGGCGATTCACCACCAGCGTCGGCACCAGCACCAGATCCGCCGATGTGCCGGTCGCCGGGATGCGGTTCCACACGCCCACCGCGAGCGTGTTCGTACCGAGCTGAATCGCGGACTCCGCCGGGCCGCTGATGTCGATCAGCTCGCCGTAGTCCGGGACCGGCCCGTTGCTCGACTCGTGGGATCCCGCGCCACCGTCCCACAGCGGCTGGCCTTCCGGCATCTCCGGCGATCGATAGACCTCGAAGCCGTTGATCCACACGACGAACGCGTCGTCGTAGTCCGCCCCGACGAAGACGTCGTCGATGGCGCCGGGGTCCGTGATCTCGAACGTGGCGCGTGTGTAGACCGAGTACGCGCCGACAGCCGCCCCGGTGTCGATCAATCCGGCCGCGTCGGCATCGACGTCGTAGCCGATGCCGTACGTGCCGTCCGACCAGCCGGAATCGCCGAAGCCCGGCTGCGTCCAGCTCATTCCGATCTCCGGCGAGACGACGTTGGCCAGGTACTTGATCGGCGTGCCGGCCTCGATCAGCACGGTGCCTTCCGGAGTGAGGAGGTTGATATTCGACATCTCGAGGCCGCCGCAATCGCCCTCGCACAGCCCGTCGCCGTCCGCGTCGTTCTCCGGCGTGTCGACGCAGGGATCGCAAACATCGCCCAGCCCGTCACCATCGGCGTCGAGCTGGGCGGCGTTGGCGTCGAGAGGACAGTTGTCGATCGCGACGTCGACACCGTCACCGTCCGCGTCGTTCTCCGGATCGTTGGGGTGCGCGTCGAGCTCGCACGCGTTGTCGAACCCGGAGTTGCCCAGCCCGTCGCCGTCTACGTCGGTACACGGGTCGCAGGCGTCGCCCAGACCGTCCAGATCGAAATCGGACTGGGACGCGTTCGAGTCCAGCGGGCAGTTGTCGGATCCGTTCGCGACGCCGTCGTTGTCGTTGTCCGGATCGCAGGCGTCGCCGATGTCGTCCAGATCGATGTCTTCCTGGAACGGATTGACGGTGTCGGGACAGTTGTCACAGGCACTGCCGACGAAGTCCGCGTCGCTGTCGGCCTGGTCGTTGTTGTTCGTTGTCGGGCAGTTGTCCTGCAGATCGGGAATCGAGTCCAGGTCGTCGTCGCCCGGAGCGGGCGTACAGGATGTTGTCTCGACGATCGTCGTGTCGGAGCTGTCCACTCCCAACGGCCCGTCGCCGCAGGAGTTCCGGCCGCGCACGAGATAGTAGAACGTCTGGCCCGGCACCGGATCCTGCGCGTCGATCGCGTCGCCGTCGAGGACATCGGTCTCAAGGCAGACAAGGTTGTAGGCCCACGGCAGCTCGAGCGTGCCGCGGTATACGTCCGCGGCATACCACTGGGACTCGGCCCAGCTCAACGTTCCGTTGGCCGTGCGGTCGAGTCTGAGGCTCGATCCCACGTGGGGCACGGAGCCGACGCTGGGATTGGACGGGGCGCAATCGCAGGCGTCGCCCGCCCCGTCCGAGTCGATGTTGTTCTGATTCGTGTTCGGCGTCACCGGGCAGTTGTCGTCGCCGTCGAGGATCGTGTCGCCGTCGTCGTCGCCGTCGCAGGCGTCGCCCGCCGACGAGCCGCCACTGTCCAGCTGGTCGGGGTTCGGCACGAGCGGGCAGTTGTCGTCGCCGTCGAGGATTCGATCGGCATCGTCGTCGTCGTCGCACTCGTCGCCCAGGCCGTCCGAGTCCGTGTCGGTCTGACCGGAGTTGGAGTCACCGGGGCAGTTGTCGCAGATATCCCCGATGTTGTCGGAATCTCCGTCCGCCTGATCGACGTTGGAGAGCCCGGGGCAGTTGTCCACGTCGTCACACGTCCCGTCCAGGTCCGCGTCATCCAACGCATCCCCCGGGCACGGGTCGCAGGCGTCGCCGACGCCGTCGCCGTCGATATCCTCTTGCCCCGCGTTGTCGTGGTCCGGGCAGTTGTCGACCGAGGAGCAGATTCCGTCGCCGTCCGGGTTGTTCACGAAGTCGACCGGACAAGGATCGCACGCGTCACCCAGTCCGTCGCCGTCGCCGTCCAGTTGGCTCGGGTTCGAGTCCGAGGGGCAATTGTCGCAGGCGTCCCCCACGGCGTCGCCGTCGCCGTCGTCCTGGTTGGCGTTCGAGTCCAGCGGACAGTTGTCGGCCTGGGCGCACAGACCATCCTCGTCGGCGTCGTTCGCCGGATCGTCGATGCACAGGTCGCAAACGTCGCCGAGGCCGTCGCCGTCGCGATTGAGCTGGTCCGCGTTCGAGATGAGCGGACAGTTGTCCTCGACGTCGCACAGGCCGTCGCCGTCCGTGTCGGCCGCGCCGCAGGGTTCGGTCAGCCCGACCTGCCTCAACGCGGTGAAGTCCTGCAGCAACGTGCTCGAGGAGTAGAGGTTCGGGCTGCCGAACGTGCTCGACGTGCCGTCGTTGTAACTGTCGAAAGGAGTGATGAACGGCGTGGGATCTTCTTCGAGCTTGAACACCTCGTCGTCGCCGATCCCGCTGTCCGGGACGACCCCCTCGCCGGCCGGGCCGAAGACGACCTTGCCCAGGTTGTCGCGGATCGTGAGCTGCCAGTTGTTGTTGCTGACCTCGATCGTCGTCCCGACGTTGATCCACCAGTCGCCGGCCGGAGGGAAGTAGCTGGTATCGGTGGGCAGCTCTTCGGCCACGGTCAGAATCGTCCCGGCGCGCAGATCCGCCCACAGCGAGCTCGTGCTGAACTGCAGGCTGGCAAACGTCTCCTGCGGACTGCCGGTGTTGTTGGTGATCTCGAAGCGCCAACTGCGGATGTCGAGGTGATCGGTCGCCACCACGACCTCGAACCAATCGCCCCCGTTGCCCTGCACGCGTCCCCAGTAGGTGTCCGCGTTGGAGTTCTTCAGGAACTCCTGGTCACCGACGGCGTTGTACTCGTTGAGGAACATCGGCGCGCGCGAGACGTCGTTGGCCGCCTGGGGTGTCGGAATGCTCGAGACTCGCTGTTCGCCGATCGCGTCGGGGAACTCGCCCCAGCTCTGGTTGATCGGGATGACGCCGTAGGCCAGGTAGTCGATCAGCACACCGGACTCGTCGGAGATCCCGATGAAGCCGTTGCTGGCCGTTATCTTGAAGCCCAGGTGATCGTCGCCCTCGCCCGTCTCCTGATCGCCCCAGAAGATCACCCAGCAGCCCGGGCACAGCGCCGGAACCGTCCCCGGAATCTCCCACTTGGTCAGGTTGCCGGGGTCGTTGGAGAAGTACTTGCCCGCGAGCGGGATCGGCTGGGTCGACGAGTTGTACAGCTCGACCCACGGCTCGAAATCCCCCGCCTGATCCTGATTCACGGCAGCGTTGAGCGTCACGACCTCGTTGACGGTCATCTTGGGGATCGGCGGCAGCGACTGAGCGCTGCTGTTGGGCGCACCCGGCGTCCCGCCGGTGTTGGCGCTGCGGGCCCAGTTGACGACCTTGCTCTCGTCCTGGCTGACATCGACCAGCTCGAGCGAGTACCCCGTTGCACTGGCGTCGGTCGGCCAGGGAAGGACGTCGTCGTAGGTCACCCCGCTGACGACGCCTCCGGCGGGCGTGCGCAGCACGATCGACTCGCCCTCGTTGGCCAGCGAACCGCCGTACTGGGCGCCGATGAACCGTCCACCGCCGTAGGTGGCGCGGAACTGGACGTCGTTGTTGACGAAGACCAGGTACTCTCCGGGCAGGATCACCGTGCCCGCGGGAATGCGTAGGTTGACGCCCTCGACGCGCCAGCCCGACAGGTCGACGGACTCGAACGGCGACGGGTTGTACAGCTCGATGAATTCGTCGGCGCCGCCGGTTATCGGGTTGTACATGATCTCGGAGATGACCACGCGCGGCAGCGGCGACTGAGACTCGGGGATGCCGCACAACGTGTGCGTCTCGAGCAGGTGCACCCGTCGCTTGTCCAGGTAGTCGGACTTGAGTAGATCGGTCGCCTGCTGGATCGTCTGGGCGTCGCCGTACTGACCCCATTTCGCCACATCCAGGGCCGCCTCCGTCTGGAGCAGCTGCACCAGCTCGTCGATGCGGGCCTCGTACTTCCCCTCCTCGAGCAACTGGTCCGACAACGTACGCAGGCGGCGGTAGTAACGAGCCTGGATGTCGGGATCGAAGTCGAGAATGCGGTCGGCCAGCCGGTTGTAGATGTTCTGCAGCGGCCGGTACGCGTTGGCTCCCACCAGGGGGTGGCTTGGCGCGACGAACGCGGGCTCGCCCGCCACCGAGTCGGAATCCGCCAACAGCGTGTCGACCAGAGACGACCCGAGCCAGACCCGTCCGAAAGTCAGGTCGAGGTCCCAGCCCAGGAAGCGCCAGCGCTGCGTCCCCTCGGTGTCGCGGTACAGGAAGTAGTTCTTGCGAATGTTGTCGTTGTTGTGGATGACCGTCTGCACGGCGAAGTAGTTGACCATCGCCGCGATGTCGACGTTGTCGTGCAGGAAGTCCTGCAGTTGCTGGCCCTGGAGGTTGTTGAGGTCGTCGAGGAACTCCCACAGGTCGGTGTGGTCCTCGTCGAGTCGCGTCCGCTTCTCGTACAGCGGCTCCAGTTCCGCCGGCGTGTTTCGCGCGCTGCAATCGCCCTCGATCGCCTTGTACTGCGAGGCGAGCGGGTCCAGCAGGTTGCGCTTGCGCCAGTCTGCGTCGGGGGCCTCGAGGAAGTTGAACAGGCCGAAGAACTGACCGTTCTGTTCGATGCGCATCGGAAACGCCTGAGCGTTGGGCAAGCCGGCCGTGCGCAGGCTCTCCCAGCCGAGAATCTCGCGCACGTAGCTCTTGTCGGAATAGTTGGACTGCAGGTTGAAGTTGTCGACCGGCCGCTCGATCTGCGTCGACTCGAAGTCGTGGCCCTGCGGCAGCAAGAACTTCCACGGCGGCTTGGGCCACTGGCGCGCCGACTGCCCCCGGATACGGGTCTGCACGCCGTCGTACAACGTCCCGTCGAAGAACAGCACCGCGGGCTCGGTATCGTTGGTCATCCGGTGATCCAGCGCCGCCTGATAGTCGGCGGGATCCATGAACCAGTGGAGGATCGGCACGTTCGACACCAGCGTCGGCTCGATCACCGCGGTGCCGTCGTACGTCACCGTGTCGTCGATTCGCGGGTGGCGGTGCGTGCCCGAGGCTCCGACCACGCTGACGTAGTAGCGCACGAGCGTCCCGGCGGATTGCGCCGGGATGTCGAAGGTGTAGACGTCACCGCCCGTGTCGGTCATCGCGCTCGTCGTCTCCGAACCGAAGTCGATGCGATACGTGATGTCCACGCTGGCGGCGTCGAGCACCGTCGCGGTGACCGTGACCGGACTGGCGGGTTGCGCATCCTGGGTGTGCGAGATGCTGTCGACCCACGGCGGCAGAGCCGGATTCGCCACGCTGTTGACCGCCTTCGGCGAGCCTCCGTTGACCGTCGACGCGCGCCAGTTGCGCGGGCCGTCGTTGGGCTCGGTGACGGCCACCATCTCCATCGAGGGCCCGAGTCCGTCGGGCGTGACCGGCCAGGGCGGCTCGTCGGTGAAGACGAAGCCGTCGATCTCCGCCGAGTTCTCGTCGAGCAGGGCCAGCCGCTCGCCGTTGTTGGCCAGCGTCGTGAGCGGATCGAACGTGTAGTCGGGCGCGAAGGTGTACAGCGTGTCGAACGCGGTCGCGTCCGAGGCCACGACGAGGTACTCGCCGGCGAGAATCGTCGTCGGGTCGGGGAAACAGAAGTTGACGCCGTCGAAGCACCAATCCGTAATGACGACGTCGGCGCCGCCGTTGTTGTGGATCTCGATGAACTCCTCGGCGTCGTCGCCGGACTCCGGGTGGTACATGACCTCGGAGATGACGACGTCGGCGAGGGCCGGGGCAGCGAGAAGCCCGGCGAGAAACACGAGCGGCAACAGCCGGCGAAACAGTGTCTGCATCATTAGTAATGTTCTTCCGTGAAAATCGAGAGCTGCCGCACCTCTACCCAGACGCTCTGGGTGACGCCGGATCGCCCGGCGCTCCTCCGAACGGCAGTCCGCACCACGTCTCTATATACCGCGAATCGCCCGGATCGTCCTGCGGGTACCTGAGGGGCGTTTCTTGGGGATTTGTGGGAATCGACGCGGGGACGGCGTCGAGGGGGCGGGAAAACGGGAGGTTTGGAAGCGGCGGGGCCCCGGTCGAGCCCCGCCGCACGGTCGCTTGCTCAGTCGCCGCCGAAGTTGAAGCGGACGAAACCGTTGTAGGTGTCCACCTCGTCCTGCGTCTCGTAGGACAGGCCGATTCCCAGCTTCCAGACGTAGATCAGGGCGTTGGCTTCCCAAATGGTGTCGGAGTCGTCGATGTCTCCGCCCAGGTCTTCCCAGCGCGCGCCGGCGCCGACCTCGAGCAGGCTGATGGGACGCCAGCGGACGCCGGCGCGGCCGAACCAACCGCTGCCGTCGAAGTCGCCGAACTCTCTGTCGACGTACGCGACCTCACCGAAAAGATCCGCGCCGTCGCCGAACAGGCCGTGCCAGCCGGCACCGAGGTGCCAGGTCGACAGGTCGGCATCGGTATCGTCGGTGGTGTTGTCGTCGTAACGAGCGGTGATGTGGTAGCTGTCACCGATCGCGAACTTGCCGCCGGCAAACCAGCCGTCACCATCGTCGTCCAGGTCGTCCAGGTCGACGTTGTTGTAACCGGCCTCGATGTAAGTCCAGTTGATGCCCTCGGCGAAGGCCGCACCGGAGAAAGCGAGGAACCCCACGATTCCCAAAACCAGTAGCTTCTTCCTTGATTCCCTCCTCGGTCCCAATGCGGCCGGGTACTCCGCCGGCGTCGCAGCAACGTGGACCGGATTCGCGATGCTAGCACACGAAAACACGACAGAACACACGTGATGCGCCGGGACGACTCAAGAGAATCACCCGGCCGACACAACAGTCGGCAGCCTTGTTTCCATTCGCGGCATACTGGATGCCATGCAAGCACCGGACAGGAACGACCCGGCGGCGACCCGGTCGCGCGCGGAACTGTTGCTGCTGGCGACGGTGCTCGTCGCCGCGTACCACGGAGTGGAGTACTGGCTGGTGGCCCGTGTACTGCCCGGTCGCGAGTGGTACGAACGCTTCGGGCCGCACGCGATGGCGAACATCCGCGACGGTTTGTCGCTGATCGTTCCGTTGCTGCTGTGTCTCGGCGCGCCGCGACGCTCGGGGCTGCTTCTCGGCGAGTGGCGCGGAAAGGTCGGAAGGGTGCTGGCGATCTGCACCGTACCGGTCGTGTTGACGGCGATCGTCTACCCGTTGACGTCGCGGCCGTTCACCGGCGGCGCCGTCGGCATGTGGGCCATCTCGCCGACCGCGCAGGAGTTGATGTTCTCCGGCTATCTCTACGGACTGTTCGGCCTGGCCTTCCCGGGTCGTGCCGGAAGACTGCCGGTCGACCGGGCCGTGTTGATCGCGGCGGCGTTCTTCGCCGCGTGGCACCTGCCGAACTTCGCCTCGATCCACCCGGGCTACGTCGTGTTCCAGCTCGCGTACACGTTCGCCGGCGGAGCGTGGACGATGCTCGCGCGGCAGACGACGGGCAGCATCCTGCCCTGCGTCCTCACGCACTCGGCGGTCAACTTCGTCTCGTGGATGGGCTGGTAGGAAAGCGCCCGCCCGGGCCGTCGACATGCGACGGCGCGGGCGGGCTTCAGCCTATTCGGGGACGATCAACGTGACCCCGTCCAGATCCCTGGCCGGGTTGTCGTAGGACCGGATCAGGTTCGGCGCGGGCGCCGCCGGATCGAAGATGTAGACGTCCTTGTGGTTCACGATCATCGCGCCGCCGGGCAACGCGACGATGCCGGTGGCCGCGGACGACAGCGCAATGCGGTCGTCGGGGAGGAAGTCGATCCCGTCGACGTCACTGAACCCGAGGCCGGCCGCGTCGAGAACCAGCGTCACCGCACCGGAGTTCGTGTCGAGCGTGTAGACCCGGCTGGGATACAGCACGTGGAACGTCCCGGCCCCGTCGACGACGGTCTGCGCCTGGCCGACCGAGAACGCGAACGCGTCCGGTCCCAGCCAGTCGAGCGCGTTCATCTGCCGCAGGTTCACGCCCGCGTTGGAGACGTCGAAGAACAGGCTGATGTCCCCGGCGTTGGACTCGTAGACGTCGCCCGGGTGAAGGAACAGCACGCCGCCGCCCGTGAAGACGATCGCCTGGCTCGAGACGCTGAACAGGAAGCGTCCGGTGTCGACGTCGAGCGCGTCCACGTTGACCGCCGCCGGCAGCGAGTTGACGAAGGCCTGGACGATCCCGGCCGGCCCCGGCGGGTCCTCGTACACGACCTGCGGGGTCAGGATCGGGTTGACGATCTGCAGCGTCGCCACCGAGAAGAACGTCCGGTCGCCGGCATCGCACAGGCCGTCCGCGTCGGCGTCCGGGCCGTCCATCGCGATGTCGTTGTCGGCCAGCGGCCCGAGGTCGTCGGTGCCGACCGTGCAATCGTCGCACGTGTCCGCGTCGAGGTCGCCGCACAGGTCGGGGTCGAACGGCTCGGGGTCGTCGCCGTCCTCGACGCCGTCGTTGTCGTCGTCGACGTCGCAGGCATCGCCCTCGAGATCGCCGTCGTTGTTCAACTGGTCGTCGTTGTTCGTCGTCGGGCAGTTGTCGCACGCGTCGCCGTGCATGTCGGTGTCGGAGTTCTCCTGCCCCGGGTTCTGGATCGATGGGCAGTTGTCGTCGGCATCGCCGACGCCGTCGCCGTCGGTGTCCGCGCAGCCGGTCGAATTCGCGGTGTTGGACTGACCGGGCGTGATGCAGCGCACGCTGAAATCGGCGCTGTTGTCGCCGGTGTCGCTGCCGTCCGGCAGGCGCGACAGGCCCCTGTCCTCGTTCACTCCGCCGGCGCCACCCGAACTGGAGTCGGTGCCGGCTCCCGTGCCCTCGACAAACGGCGCCGCGACGCTGCCCTCGTAGCTCACAGCGTCGAACAGAGTGCGCCCTCGACGCAGCGCGAGCGCGTCGGGCGAACCGTTCTGCAGCAGGTTCGTGGAGGACGAGGCGACCTGGTCGCAGTTGTCGACGTTGCCGGCGTCGCCGCAGACGACGTGGTACTGACCCGGGCCGAGCACGACGTCATCTAACGGGATGATGTCGTAGATCATCGAGTTCGCGCCGTTGAAGCCCACGATCTCCGTGCCCACCAGCAGGGTGGGCGCCGCGCCGACGTTCTTGATCTCGACGAACTCGGCCGCATCGGCCCCCGGCTGGTCGTAGTCGATCTCGTTGATCACGAGCTGCGGCAGTCCGGCGGGGCAGTCGGTGTCGAAGGTCGTGTTCTGCGCGCCGGGCGTCGCACACGCGATGAGAAAGTCCACGTTGTTGCGGTCGGTGTCGCTGCCGTCCGGCCGGCGCGAGATGCTCTTGTTCTCGTTCGAGCCGCCGGCGCCGCCGCTGCTCGGATCCTCCAGGCCCGCGCCCGAGCCCTCGGTGTAGGGCGCGGTCGTGTCGCCCTCGTAGCTCACCACGTCCATGATCGTCGTGCCGACGCGCAGGGCGACGGCGTCGGGCGCGCCGTTCTGGATGAGGTTGAAGTCGGGTGTGGTGTCCAGATCGCACCCGACGACCGTGGCGGCGTTGGTGCAGACGACGAAGTAGTCGCCCGCGGCCAGCACGGCGTCCGGCAACTCGATGTTCCCGTACGTCGTGTCGTTCGCTCCGTTGCGGAACTCCAGGCTGAACGAGCCGAGGTCGACATCGAGCGAACCGACGTTCTTGATCTCGACGAACTCGGCGTCATCGACCCCCGGCTGGTCGTAGTCGATCTCGTTGATCACCAGCTTGCTTCCGTCCGGCAGGCAGGTGTTCGTCGTCCCGGGCGTGATCGCGTCCAGCCGGAAGTCCACGTTGTTCTGGTTCGTGTCCTTGCCGTCGGGGCAGCGCGCAATGCCGACACCGGCGATCGTGCCCGAGTCCGACAGGCCGGAGCCCGAGCCCTCCGTGTACGCAGCTCCCATGTCGCCCTCGTAGGTGACCGCGTCGACGACGCTCCCACTCTCGAACAGCTGCACCGCATCCGGAGCGCCGTTCTGCACCAGGTTGGCGGAGACGCCGAGGTCGAGATCGCAGTTCGCCACGTTGATGGAGTTGGCGCAGATGACGAAGTAGTCACCGACCGCAAGCGACACGTCGGGGAGATCGATCGTCTCGTAGACGGTGGTGATCGCTCCGTTGACCAGAACGACTGCGAGTCCGTCCAGGCTCACCGCGCTGTCGCCGTTGTTGACGAGCTCGATGAACTCGGCGGTGTCGATTCCCGGTTGGTCGTAGTCGATCTCGTTGATGCGGATGCCGGAATCGATCTCGTTGATGCGGATGCCGGAATCGAATACGCCCGCGACCGGAGCGGTGAGTGGGATGCAGAGGGACGCGACGAGGAGGAGACGCTGGCAAGCGGACATGGGGACCCCCGAATTCTGAATCGTGGTGTTTGGTTTTTCAGACTGGTGTGGGGCAAGTATACCCCGGACGGGGGTCCGATTGGAAGCGGATTCGGGGGCTATTTTCCGCCACTTCCGCGGAATCGGTCATCTTCGTCGGCGAACAGCACGTTGAAGCTGGTCAGCGAGCCGTAGCACGCGGTGATGTAGCCCTGCAGCTTGGTCCTCGTGGCGTCGGGAAGGTCCACGGTGTTGATCTGCTGCTCCATCACGCGCAGCCGGTTGCGCAGCATCACCACCTTGCTGAAGAAGGTCTCGATGGGCCACGTCTTCTCCTGCACGCCGTCGCGCCCGGGCCGCAGCACCATCTCGCCCCCCTGCCACTTGTCCGCCGGCGTCACCGGCGTCAGCCCGGTCTCTTCACGGATCACGCGCCGCAGCATCAGCTCCAGGTCTTCGCTCGAGGTCGCACCGGTCAGGTCGGACATCTTGGGGAAGCTCCTCTCTCGTTCGGAGACGGCCGGAAACGCGCCGGACGTAGGGGCGGAGCGGAACGTCGTGCCGCCCTTGGGCCGGGACGACGCGGGAACCCTGCCGCCGCGGTAGTTGTGCTGACTGCCGCACGTGTCGCACAGGACACGAAGCGGAACCCCGTCCTCGTCGACGACGAGGACGGTGTGGCGTCGCTCGAGCTTGCAGGGTCGACAGTAGTCCTCGACCCAGTCGCCGCTCTTGTAACGCTTGCCCGGTCCACTCACGCTGGTCACCACGACCGGATCATAGCAACAAAGCCGTCACTCGCCGCTCAACCTGCGAAGCTGGAATCGCGCCTCGTGCTCGACCTCGGCCTTTTCCGCGGCGCGGGCGACGTTGGCCACGAACTCCCACACGTCGGGAGAGTCGGGATCGAGCCGTGCTGCGCGATCGCCTGCCGCGGCCGCGCCGGTCCAATCACCGGTCGCAGCGAGCAACATGCCCAGGTTCAGGTGCAACGTAGCGTTCCACGGTTCGAGCGGCACCGCCTTGCGGTAGGCGGCCAGCGCCTCGTCGACGCGTTGCCGACTCCAGAGCACCCGGCCGTACTCCGACCACGCCATCGCGTCGTCCGGATCGAGCTCGAGCATGCGCTCGAAGACCGGCTGGGCCAGCTCCGGCTTCCCGAGTGCGGCCAGCGACTGTCCCAGCGCGAACAGCGCGTCGTGGTGCTCGGGCTGCCGCTCGACCGCAGCGGAGAATGCACGGTACGCATCGGGCCAGCGGCTGCGGAACATGAGCGACTTGCCGAGGAAGAACCAGGCCGGCGCGGTGTCGTAGCCCTCGGCGATCGCGCGACGGAACGACTCCTCGGCCTTGCCGTACAGCTCGGCATGCGTCCTCGGCGGCGACTCGGTCGCGGCGAGGAAGTGAGCGCGCGCGCGGTAGTAGTGCTGCTCTCCCTTCGGCAGCGCCGCGAACGCCTCGGGGAAGATCGGCTCCAGCTCGAGGTCGGTCCGCCGGTCGCGCCGGGGGAGATCGATACGCCGTCGGATCCAGTGATCGGTGAACGACGCGTACTTGCGGTCGACCGCCTCGCCCCTGCGCATGTGGCACGCGACGCAATCGTCGGCCGGCTCGGTCTTGCCGCGAGCCTCGGCGGTCGCGACGCAGTCGTCGAGCTCGTGGCACGTCCGACAGTTGTCGCGGAACGCTCCCGGCTGCATCTCGTAGGTCGAGATGTGTGGGTTGTGGCAGGTCAGGCATTCCATCTTGCCGCCGCTCTCGGTGTAGCAACGGCTGAGGATCATGCGGTCCGCCTGCGCCACCAGTCCGAAGTCGTGCTGCGTCTGCTGCACGTAACGAAACGGGACGAGCACGTCGGTCAGCGGCTGCCCGGGGCGAAACGACTGCAGTCCGCGGTCCTCGCGGATCACACGCACGGTCGCGCTGCTGTCGCCGAGGTGGCACTGGAAGCAGACATGCATCCGCTCGTCGCGGTCGAGGCGGCGCGGGTTGACGATCGTGGAGTCGGGTCCCTCGAAGAACGGATCGGGGTGCTCGCGATGTCGTTCGACATGTAGCTGGCCTGGACCGTGGCAACGCTCGCAGCCGATCCCATGCGTGATCGGGTCGTGATACGCGTTGCGCGTCCCCTCGACCGGCTCGACGCGGCCGTTGTGGCAGAAGATGCAGCTGTTCGACACCTCGCGCGAGTAGTGCTCGTTCTTGACCTCGAACCCCGGGCAGTAAATCCAGTCCTCGGTGGTCGGGTCCCAGCAGACCGGCGTCTGGAACAGCTTGTCGTCGACGATCGTGATGTAGCCGCGGCTGTGGTTGTTCGAGCCGACGACGTAGGTCAACTCGCGTTCCTCGACCGCGGTCTCACCCCCGGACGAGTCCAGCACGAACTGCTGCTGAAAGAATTTCCCGTCGCGCCGCAGCATGCGGTAGCGCACGCCGCTTCGCGGATCGACCATCACGTTGTCGTCGGTGAAGTCCTCGACCACGCGGTCGGCCGTCAGGGGGTAGAACGCGCGCGCCATGCCGGTGCGCAGGAAGTTCGTCGCGTTACCCTCGTGGCACTCGAAACACTCTTGCCGCCCGACGTAGCGCACTTCGGGGTCGTGATTCAGCAGGCGCGGCTCGGGCGGCGGGACGGGCTCCGATACCGACACCACCAGGGCGCAGAGCGCCAGGAGAGTTCCTGTCCACATCGCACCCATCAATGTACAGCGGATGTGGTAGGGTCGCACTCGCTCAAAGAGCCGGAGCGCGTCATGTTCAAATGGGTCTGTTACGTGACCAGCGTCGTCTTCGGAGTCGCCATCGTGTTCCTGCTGGCGTCGCTGAGCCTGCGCGCCAACCAGGCGCTGCAGCAGAGCAACGAGGCGCTGACGACGGTCAACGAGGAGCTACCCGAGATCGTCGGGGAGACCAAGCAGATCGCCCACACGCTCGGGATGCTGGCCGAGGACGTCAACGGACTGAAGGAGCTCGCGGGCGTCCAGCCACGCGACCGCAGCCTGGTGGCTTACGCCAACGCGATCCTCGACCTGGTCGAGCGCGAGACGGCCGGTTCCGCCGCGTTCATTGGTGTGCCGAAGACGCTGGGCAGCGGCCTGAAGGACGTGGAGCCGGTCGCGGAGTTTCTCGTCGGCGCCCGGCGCGAGGCGACCGTGCTCGTGTTCCGCGCGAAGTCGCCGCAGGAGGTGCTGCACCGGCTGAGCCACAACTGGTCGGGCAAACCGTTGATGCTGCGCGAAGAGCCGGCGGGCGCCGTCACGCTCGAGGAGTGGATCCGCGGGCGTCACTCCGCGAGCGCGAAGCTGCCCGTGTTCGAGCCGTAGGCCGGGCATCCGGTCACGGACGGGTCGGAGTCGTCGTAGTCCCCACCGATCTCGACGAAGCCCTCGCGCGACCAGCACGAGCGACGGGTCGACGCCTCGTCCCCCACCCCGTCGCCGTCGGCGTCGCGGAACCAGGTCCGCACGCGCTCCCCGACCCGGAACGGCGGCGTGGTGGTCGCGAGGTTGGCCTTGTGGATCGGCCCCGAGACGACACGCGGAACCTGCCACTCGACCACGAAACGCAGCATCGCGTTGTCCGAGCACGCATCGTCGGTCTCGGCGTCCCAGACGAAGACGTGCTCGACGCCCTCGGCGGACGACGCCAGCTCGGTCGTGCCGCTGCCCCCGGTCGCCGGCGTCGCGGGGAACCACTGCCCACCGCCGTTGGTCGAATACTGAACGCGCAGGCTCCACGCCGAGTCGCCCTGCGCGTCGACCAGCCGGAACGGGACCTTGACCGGTGACGTCAGACGCTCGGCGGTCGAATAGAAGTACCCGCTGTCGGTGATTCCCGGGCGGCGCAGCGCGACGGGATACACCGGCGACTCCGGCAGACCGGTCCTGGCCTCGACACGCCGGTTGCCGTAGACGCGGTTGACGATCACGGGGCACTCGTTGGCGGCCGCCAGGTCGAGGTCGCCGTCGCCGTCGATGTCGCCGAAGCGCAGCGTCTGCAGCAGCGCGTCGAACTCCCCGGCGTCCTGAAGGTAGCTCAGCGACCCGCCGGTGTTCGTGTAGAGGCGGATCACGGACCACAGGTTGCCGACCGCGAGGTCCGGATCGCCGTCCCCGTCCCAGTCGCCCCAGTCGATCGTGGTCGTGTCGTCCGTCTCGCGCGACTCCCAGGCCAGCTCCAGGACGCCGTCGTCGTTGCGATACACCGTGTTGGACTGGCCGAAATTGCCCACCGCCAGGTCGAGGTCGCCGTCCGCGTCCCAGTCGGCCCACGCCACTTCCGTCGTATCGCGATCGATTCCCGCCGTCCAAGCGAGTTGCAGCGCGCCGCCGCTGTTGACGTAGAGCCGAGTGCGCTGACCGAGGTTGCCGACGGCGAGGTCGAGATCGCCGTCGCGATCGTAGTCGCCCCAGGCGACGCTGCCGGTCAGGTCGTCGGGCTCCGCCGCGGCCCAGGCGGGAACGAGCGTACCGCCCTCGTTGCCGTAGACCCGGTTCGGCGCGCGCCAGTTGCCGACGGCCAGGTCGAGGTCGCCGTCGCCGTCCCAGTCGCCCCAGGCCACCGACTTCGTCGGCTCGACCTCGGCGGAGGTCCACGCCAGGTGCAACGTCGACCCGTCGTTCTCCCAGACGCGATTCGGTGCGAGCCAACCTCCCGTCGCCAGGTCGAGGTCGCCGTCGCCGTCCCAGTCACCCCACGCGACGGACCAGATCTTCTCCAGGATGGGCGCGGCCCAGGCGAGAGCCAGCCGTCCGTCGGTGTTGCGCCACACCTCCGAGCGCGCGATGAACTCGCTGCCGAAGAGGAAGTCATCGTTGCCGATCGCCAGGTCGAGATCGCCGTCGCCGTCGAAATCGCCCCAGTCCACACTCTTGCTCAGCTCGAAGATCGGTCCGTTCCACGCCGGGCTCACCGGGCCGGGGCAGCTCACCTCGACACGGTCCGGTTGCCCCGCGTTGCCCGTGGCCAGCTCGGCGTCGCCGTCGGCATCCCAGTCGGCGACGGCGAGCGTCGTCGTCCGCTCGGCGCGCTCGGAGCTCCAGGCCAGCCTCAGCTGCCCGCCGAGGTTGCGATACAGACGGTTCGGCTGACCGTGATTGCCGACGTACAGGTCCAGGTCGCGGTCGTGATCGAGGTCGCTCCACAGAACGACGCGCGTCGAGTCCGTCTCGTCGGAGATCCAGACTCGTGCCAGCGAGCCGCCGACGTTCTGCAGGATCACGTTCGGCCCGCCGTCGACCCCGATCGCCGCGTCGAGAAAACGATCGCCGTTCCAGTCGCCCCACGCCACGCTACTCGTCGCCTGGGCATCCGGGGTCGCGTACACGCTCGTGAACCGGGCGTTCGTGTTGGCGTACACGCGGTCGGGCTCGTCGTGGTTGCCGGCGAGCAGGTCCAGGTCGCCGTCTCGATCCCAGTCCCCGAGCGAGATCGCCGTCGTCCGCTCCGCCTCGTCCGAGGTCCACGCCGAGACCAGCCGGCCGGCGCCGCGGTTCGTGTAGAAACGGTTGGCCTGTCCCCGATTCGCGACGAACAGGTCCAGCGTTCCGTCCCCCTCGGCGTCGCCCCACAGCACGTCCGTCGTCGTATCGGATCGCGACGACGACCAGGCGAGCGCGAGGCGCGAGTCGGATCGCCGTCCGCCGTGGCCGAGCAGCCCACCGGTCGAGCCGGCGATCGGTCGGTCGGCGCCGCGGTTCTCGTAGACACGATTCGGTTGATCCTCGTTGCCCACGGCCAGGTCGAGATCGCCGTCGCCGTCCCAGTCGCCCCAGACGAGGCTGCTGCTGCGGTCCGTCTCGGGGGAAGACCAGGCCGGGACGAGATCGCCGTCGACGTTGGCGAACACGCGATTCGGTTTGCCCCAGCGCGCGACCGCGAGATCGAGGTCGCCGTCCGCGTCCCAGTCGCCCCAGGCGAGATCGCGGGTGTCCGCGGCCAGCTCGGAGGACCAGGCGCCTGCGGTCAGCCGTGATTCGACCCGCAGCGGGAACAGCGCGCCGGCGACGTCGAGGACTACGCGCAAGTGCTGCGAGCCCGGCGCGGTCACGAGCTCGATCCTGGCGGGCAGCGTCGCACCGAGTGCGTCGCGCGCGACGAGGTCCCGCTGGCGCAGCAACGCGAACGGCTCGCCGGCGAGCTCGAAGTCGAACCGGCTTCGTCCGTCGTCGATCTGCGGTCGCAGGTCGCCGTCGAGCTCCAGATCGATCGCGATGGACGACGCCGCGCCGTCCACGGGCTCGAGGATGACGAATCCCTGCGTGAGGCCGCGGGCGTCGTTGGCGTACCACTCGACGATCGATCCATAGTCGAGCTGCATGCGCTCTCCCGCCGCACTCTGTACCGGCGCCGGCACGGGAACCATCGCTCCGGGCGAGCCCGACGCGGTCAGGCGGTAGCCGATCTCCCAGTCGAGCGTGGAGCTCAGCGGCCGGATGTGAACGCCGTCGTCCGAGAACGCGACGGTCAGGTTGTGAGTCGGGTTGGCGGGGGTGAATGCCGCCCCGTTGCGAGGCGGGGTGCGCTTGCCGGGTTCCGCCGCGGCGGATCTCCCGGGCGGTACAGCGTTCGAATCGACCGGGCCGATAGAAGCCAGCAACGCGGCGACGGCCGTCAGCCCCGCCAGCAGGGTCGCACTCGCCATGGTCCCCTCCTCCTGATCGGGCCCCGTGGGGCCGGATCACCTCTTCCACGGCGGTGAATCTTCTCTCGGCCCGGTCCGATAGTTCTTATACCGGGAATCCAGATATCTGGCACGAGAAATCGTGTCCCCGCCAAGATCGAGCCGCCGTGGAGTCCTCCCTGGACTCTGGCTAACCGGGCGCCGGGCCCGGGCATTCCCGGCGTGCCGTCCTGCGCGCCGATTGCCGCGCCCCCGGATTCTCCGTAGAATCCGATCGGTCCGCCCCACGAGGAGTGCCCCATGTCGCCGAAACGCCTGCTTGCCCTGCTCGCCGTCCTGGTCGTTCTGCCCCTGGCCGCCTCCGAAGAGTCCGAGTTCGGCTGGCCCAACCTGACCGACTTCGAGTGGGTCGAGGCGGGGTTCAACACCGGCCTGCGCTTCGGTGACCGCGTCAAGCCCTACGACGGCAAGGTCGTCGAGCTGAACGGCTACATCGTCCCGCTCGACGTGGCGACGGACACCACGCAGCACTTCCTGCTGAGCCGGACGCCGATCAAGCACTGCCATCGCTGCCAGCTCAAGGGCCCCGCCTCGACGGTCGAGATCTTCCTGAAGGAACCCGTCGAGGCGTCGAAGGACGAGGTGATCGTCCGCGGGAAGCTCGAGCTGCTGGCGGACGACCTCGGCGACATCATCTATCGGATGAAACAGGCCGAGACCGTCGCGGCCACACCCTGACGCCCACGCGTCCTCACGAAGAAAACAATCGGTCGGTGTAATACCGGAGCCGGACGACGGTCCTGTCCCGTGAGGCACGACAACTGCCTTTCGGCCACCTTCCGTCGTCCCGTATCCTCGGCCTACCATGGGCGCTCCGCAAAACCACAGCCGGACGATGAAAGGAAGTCGACATGCGTAAGAACCTGGGCCCCCTGCTCGTCGCGCTCGCCGTGCTCTCCGGCGCCGCTCACTCGACGGCGATCGCGCAGGACTCGTTCTCGTTCGAGGACGATCTCGAGGCGCTGACCCTGGCCGTGACGCGACTGGTCGATGCGACCGAGGCGCGGGTCCGGGCCGAATCCGTCGATCGCGACCTGGGCAAGCTGCGCGTCGCGGTCTCGGTGCTCGAGATCCGCACGCGGCGCTACGAGAGCCTGCAACGGCAGCTGGACAACCTCAAGGAGAAGCAGTCGTCCACCGAGCGTTACCGGGTGTCGGTCGAGGGCAAGCTGGAGAACGTGCGCAGGCGCCTCGTCGAGACGGCCAATACGGACGAGGCCGAGGGGTGGCGCATGGAACAGGACGACCACCAGATCACGCTGCAGAGCCTCGACTCGCGCCTGGAGCACAACCGCACGCGGCAGCTCGAGGTGCAAAACCGCCTGCTGAGCCAGGAGCAACACGTGCGCGAGGTCGAGGACCTCATCGACGACTGGATGTCCGAGCTACAGCTCGGCGAGTCGAAGAAGAAGTGAGCGTCAGACGGAGCGCCGGCGCACGACCCAGGCCACCCCGATCGCGGCGAGCGTCAACAGACTGATCCAGCGCCCAGCGCGGCGCGGCGCGGTGTGCGCCCCGTAGCGCAGCTCCACGCGGTGGGCTCCGGCCTGCAGCTCCACGCCGAGAAAACCGCGCGTGTCCAGTGCGTCACGCCACGGCCCCGAGCCGACGCGCGCGCGCCAACCGGGGAACATCTGCTCCAGCACGACCAGTCGCGCGCCGGACGCCGGAACGTCGGCCTCGACGACGATCCTCCCGGGCTCGCGCGCGGTGCGGCGCACGGCCGGTCCGACACGACGACCGTCGACCTCGAGGCCGGCGTAGGGTCGGGCGGGCCACACCTGCGGGGTCGGGCGATCGTTGCTGAAGTTGTGCGACACGCCCGCCTCGGCCAGCCGGGCCGAGTTTCGCGACGCCCAGTACTCGCGATACACCGTCGGCGTCAGCCACTCGTAGTACGCGGGGAAGAACCAGTCGAGCGCCGTCGTGTAGTCCGCCGGAGGAAGCTCCAGGTTGCGCACGCGCGCGTCGCGCGGCACGTCGATCTGCGCGACGCGCATGTCGCGATCCCAGTGCGTCCATTGCGGGTTGTCGGTGTGAAAGTGGGCGACGCCGCGATAGGGTGGGATGCGGTCGGCCGACCCCGTGTACGGCAGTGCGTCCCAGGCGAGACACGCCACGACCAGCGCGAACAGGGCCGACGCCCCACGCGTGCCCCCAGGCAGCCCGCGGAACGGCAGATGGGCCACGAGCAGTACGGCGACGACCGAGGCCGGTGTCAGAAAACGCCACGGGAAACGAACCGGCCCGAACAGGGGGATCGTCCCGGCGGCGGCGGCCACGACCACGGTGCACATCGACAGCGCGACGACCAGCCCGGCGACCAGCGGCCACGTCTCGCGCCGGCCGGTCCACAACGGGGCCGACAGCGCGAGCGCGAGCAGGACCGCGCCGCAGTAAAACGGCATCTGCTCTCCGTCCCGGCCCTCCTCGCGCCGCTGCTCGACGGTCAGCGCGGCGCGGACGCGATCCCATTGCCGGCGCTGGATCGTCTCGCGCGCCGCGATCCCCTGCTGGGCGTAGACGTAGGACGGGTTGTCGTCGGTCGTGGCACGCATGCTGGTGCGCTCGACCTCGAACAGCACCGGCAACCACCACGCCGCGGTCAGGGCCGCGGCGATCGCGAGCGTCGCGCCCAGGATCGCGCCGCGGCGCACGACGTCCCCCGCGCGCGACGCGAAGAGATCGACCAGCAACACGGGCAGCATCACGACGAGCGTCGTCAGCAGCGAGACGACGTGGGTCAACGTCAGCAGCGCGCACGACGCGGCCAGCACGACCGCCGCTCGTTTCCCCGGTTTGCGCCACAGACTCAGCATCGAGCCGACGACGAGCGGGATGAAGACGAACGCGTTGGCCTCGCCCAGAGCGCCGCGGTAGTGGAACACCGCCAGACGCCACGGTGCGAAGGCCATCGCCGCTGCGGCCAACAGAGCCCCGCGCCGGCCGACGCCGATCATGCGCGCCGCGGCCAGCGTCGACAACGCAGTCAACACGTGCGCCGTCAACAGCTCGATCTTCCACGCGCCGAGAGGAGTCGCGCCCAGGAGAATCCCCGGCAGCGCGAGCAGGAAGTTCAGCGGACCGTAGAACTCGAGCAACGGGACACCGGCGCCGATGTAGGGGATCCACTCCGGATACAGCACGCCCTCGCCCACGCAGCGCCCGTAGGCCCAGATGCCCCAGAAGTGCATCAGGTCGTGCACTCCGGGGACACCGGAGCGCAACAGCACGTGCCCCGCCGCGACGCCCGCGACGACGGCGCCCGCAGGCGCGGCCCAGCGACGCATGCGTTCGGGGACGAGGCCGAGCGCGACCAGCGCCAGCGCGCCGGCGCCGACCACGGTCACGATCGGCGGCCGGTACACCGTGCCGGACCCGGCGAGCACGGCAATCAGCAGGCTGCCGCCGAGGATCGCGAGCGCGGCGGGCAGGCGAATCGGCCGAGAGGTCATCGGTTCGCGGCGCGCCCCCGCTCGAGACTCTCCGCGGACCAGACCTGCTTCGGATCGTAGAACTCGTCGAAGGACGAAACCCCTTCCGGCAGGCGGACCCACGGCAGCTTCGAACGCGTGTAAATGTGCACGTCGGGCTGCAACGCGCGCGGATCGTCCAGCGTACCGAGGCGCAGGAAGCGTATCCCCGGACGCCGGCCATAGTCGCTCCAGACGGCGTTGTTACACTGCGCGCAGCGGTAGACGTCATGCGGTCTTCCGCTTCCGGAACTCAACTCGGTGGGCTCGGGTGCGGCACCGGACAGCTCGAGCTGCCGGGTCTCGACCAGCGCGTTGAGCACGAACGCGCTGCCCGTTTGAGACTGACAGTTCAGGCAGTGACAGCAGTGCACGATGAGCGGCGTTCCGGTCAGCCGGTAGCGCACGGCTCTGCAGAAGCACCCACCCTCGAGTCGATCGGACATGCGAAACCCTCCGTCGCCTAGGAGCCTGTCCTAGACTCTACTTCACTTGCGTCGCATCCCGCGCGTGAAGACCTTGCCCTGGATGATCTTGTGCGCCGGGCGGCCGGAGATCGTCATGAGCCGGGCGAACTCCTGTCCGCACCCGTGACAGCGCAGGTCGCCCGCGGTTCGATCCTCGACGATGCGCTCCAGGAGGCACTTGACCAGGCCGCCGGTGCCGCCCTTGCTGTAGCGATAGAGCAACTCGCGACACTTCATGCAACGGATGTCGATCGTTCGTCGGTCGGGCACGGCGCAACGAGCTTAGCAGCCGGCCGTGGACCGGACCTAGTCGCCCGGGTGCGGCAATCGCACCTGCGGAGGATCCGCCAGCACGATCTCGTCGCTGTTCTCGACGATGCGCACGAGGCGCGAAGCCGGGACATCGCGGAACACCTGGCGCGTTCCGGACGCGGGCCAGAAGATTTCGAGCAATTCGATCGACGACGCGCGGCCCAGGCCGATCTCCTGCCGGCGTGGGGAGCCGCCGAAGCTACTCACGCTGCCGACGGCGCGGTGGATCTCACGCGTGCGGCCACCCTCGCGCACGACGAGACGGATTCGAGCCCCGAAGCCGGCGCGATTGCTGCGCTTTCCGGTCAACTCGATCCACGACGAGCGGTTCGCGTTGCCGGGGTTGGCGAACAGTGCGTTGTGAAAGCGATCCCCGGGGAAGAACCCGCCGAGCTGGTGGTAGATGTCCTGATCCCCGTCGTTGTCCAGGTCGGCGAAGGCGACGCCGTGCCCCTTCTGCAGGTGGCCGAAGCCTCCCGAGCGCGTCACGTCCTGAAAGCGCCGGCCGCGATCGTTGCGCAGCATCACGTTCGGCATCAGCGATTCGAAGTCCGGGTCTCCGGTGGCCAGGTAGATGTCGAGCCAGCCGTCGTTGTCGAGATCGCCGAAGTTGGCGCCCATGGGCAGGAACGGGCGCGCGAGGCCCATCGCCCGCGTGACGTCGTGGAACTTCCCGTCGCCGGCGTTGCGATACAGCCGGGGGCTCTGCGCGTCGTGCTCGCGCCCCAGACTCTCGGCCGCCAGGTCGGCGATGTCGGTGTCGAAACCGGCGACGAACAGGTCGAGCCTGCCGTCGTTGTCGTAGTCGAAGAACCACGTGGCGAAACTGCGACCGCGCGGCTCGATCACGCCGGCCTCGCGCGCCACGTCGCTGAACGTCCCGTCGCCGTCGTTGCGATACAGCCGGTTGTCCGAGACGTTGGAGACGTACAGGTCCAGGTCGCCGTCGTCGTCGTAGTCGCCGGCCGCGACGCCCTTGCAGTAGCGGTCGTTGGTCACGCCGGCTCGCGCGGCGACGTCGGTGAACTTGCCCTTTCCGTCGTTGACGAACAGCTGCGACGGGAAGTCCGCCGGGTCGACGGGGTCGAACTTGCGCGACTCGTTGCAGACGTACAGATCGAGATCGCCGTCGTTGTCGAAGTCGCCCCACGCCGCCGTCTGCGTCGGGTAGGCCGGCCGGTGCATGCCCGCCTCGCGCGTGACGTCGACGAATCCGCGCTCGCCGTCGTTGCGCAGCAGCGAGTTGCGGATCCGGCCGTCGTCGAACAGCCACGCGCCGCGCAGCACGAGCAGGTCGGGGTCGCCGTCGCCGTCGTAGTCCGCGCCTATGGTGTTCAGCCCGCCGAGCTGCTCGTCGAGCCCGGAGGCGGCCGAGCGATCCTCGAACCCGTTCCCGTCGTTGCGGTAGTACGTCAGGGCGCCGCGCGGGTCGTAGGTCGACGTGACCACATCGAGCCGCCCGTCGCCGTCGAAGTCGTCGGCCACGGCCCCGCCGCACAGGTCGAACTTGTCGACGCCGAGGTCGGTGGCGATGTCCGGAAAACGCCCCACGTCGTGGTCCGACTCGAACGACTTCGGCGGCAGGCGCAAGTTCTGCGGAATGCCGCGCGGCCAGTCGCCGAGTGCCATGCCCATGACGTTGAGCAGCCAGCGCACCGCGAGATCGTCCGGGCGCCGCTTCAGGATCGCCTCGAAGCTCTGCCGCGCATTGCGCGCCGGCTCTTTCTCGGCGTGCTCGCCGCCACCCTCCAGCGGGAAGATGCAGCAGTCGCGGTTGTGGCGCAGCACGCAGTTCTGCACCTCGGACTGCCGCATGTAGGTCAGGCCGCGCGTGCGCTGCAGCTCGTAGAGCAGCGGGTCCGCGAGGGACTCGTCGGCCTCGTCCGCGGCGCGCTCGATCTCGACGACCGCCCGCTCCACCTCCCCCGCCTCGAGCAGCGCGCGCACCAGGGCCAGCCGCGCCCGCAGGCGATCGGTGGCGTCCGCGGCCGCTGCCAGCCTGCGCTGCGCGTCGAGCAGTCGCCGACCACCGAGGTAGCGGTTCGACCCCTCGTACAGCGCACGCGAGATGTCGGCGAACTCCTCGGCGACGGACTGCGGCTCCACGGGCGAGGTCGGCGTCGGGCCGAGTCGTCGCGCCCGCTCGAAGTGCACGCGTGCCTCGTCGGGCCGACCCATGCGCTCGAGGACCAGGCCCAGTCGATGGTGCGCGTCGGCGTAGGACGGATCGAGCCTCACGGTCTCGCGAAACTGCTCGAGGGCCTGCGGAAGCTGATCGAGCTGCGCGTGGCACGTGCCGATGTTGAAGTGAATCGCCGGCTCACCGGGCGAGATCGCCAGCAAGCGCCGGTAGATCTCCAGCGCCTCGGCCATCTCCCCGCGCGACGCCAGCAGGTGGCCCGTCGCGGCCAGCAGCGCGGGGTCGCCGGGCGTCGTGCGCAACGCGCGGCGATAGTGGCTCAGAGCCTCGTCCGGACGTCCGAGCGCAGCGTGGAAGCGCGCGAGCTGAACGTGGGCCCGCACGTGTCGCTCGTCGAGCTCGACCGCGCGCTGCAGGTGCCGCATCGCCGGGGCCGCGTTCGAGCGACGCATCTCGAGCAGCGCCGTCAGGTACCAGGCGTCCCCGTCGTCGGGACGCATGGAGCGCAGCCGCTCCAGCGTCGCCGCGGCGCCCTCGAGGTCCCCGGCGTCCAGCCGCTTCTGCGCGCGCGCATATAAATGACGCGCGCTGACGCCGAGTGCATCGACCTCTCGCTCCAGCACCGGGTCGGGGAACGAGTCGATCGGGCGCAGCCGTCGGGCGCGCTTCGACGCAGCCTCCGCCCGTTCTTCGTCTCCCAGCAAGACGTAGGCCCGCGCCAGCCCGGCCCATGCCGCCCCGTCGTCGGGCCTCGCTTCGGCCGCCGCCTGCAACTCGGCCAGCGCTGCCGGCAACTCGCCCAGCGAGAGGTACACCTGACCCAGCGCGCGGTGCGCGAACGCCGAGCGCGGCGCGAGCGCCACGGCGGTCTGCAGGACCTCACGCGCGCGCTCGAGCTCGCCGTGGCGCGTCAGCGCGCGACCGCGCCGCAAGTAGAGCGGCGCGTAGTCCGCCCGCACCTCGACCGCGTCGGCGAAGCCTCCCTCGACGGTGTCGAGGCTCGAGCCCGCGAGATCGCTCGCGACGGCCAGCAGGTAGCGCCACTCGAACCTCCGCGGCTCGCGCACGAGCGCGTTTTGATAGGCCAGCGTGGCCGTCGGGTAGAGTCCGTGCGCGTGGCACGTCGCGGCAAAACGAGCCCAGGCCTGCGCGTCGTCGAGGTCTCGTACTACGGCCTCGTGCGCCGCCGCGAGCGCGGCCGCCACCGCGGGCTCCATCCCCTCGGTGTCCGGCGGCGCCGGCACGAACGGTCCCGCGAGCGTGACGCAGCACGCGACGAACGCGACGATGAGCGCCAGGCCTCTCACGATGCCCGCTTGCCGTCGCCGCGGCGCAGCGTCACGTCCCGATCGACCGCACCGCCCGGGAAGCGTTCGACGAGACCGTCGGGCCAGCGAACCTCGATCCCGTCGACACGCTCGACGTCGCCGAGGCCGAAGTGCGCGCGCGGGTCGCCGCTGGAGAGGTAGCCGCCGCCGGGGTCGATCGATCGCATGCGGCGACGCTCGCCCGTCCTCACGATCACCGTGGCCCCGTAGGCGTCGCGCGAGTAGCGTGGGTCGATCGCTCGCACGCGCAACCAGCGTCCGCGCCGCGGGACGTCGTTGCGGTACAGGCGCGCCGGGCCCTGCGCGTTGCTGACGAGAAGATCGACGTCGCCGTCGTCGTCCACGTCGCCGATCGCGAGGCCACGCGACACCTCGACGGGCTCGACGAACGCGCGGGCCTCGGCTCCCGCGACGTGGAATCGGCCGCTGCCCCGATTGACGAAGATCTGATTCGGCTCGGCGAAGCGCGACCACGGGAGGGCGACCCCGGCGTCCTTGCGCGGCGCCGCGCGCGCGACTCTTCCATTCACGACGACCAGATCCAGATCGCCGTCCAGCTCGAGGTCGAGCGCCGCGGTCCCGAAGCCGGTGAATGGCAGGCTGCCCGTGGCCAGGCCGCTGGCGCCGGTCGCGTCGTCGAAGCCCGTCGCGCCGTCGCGGCGATAGATCGTGTTGCTCTCGTCCGCCAGGTGCGTCACGAACAGATCCAGGTCGAGATCGCCGTCGAAGTCCGCAGCCACGACGCCCATGCCCGCCTCGGCCTCGCCGTCCATGTTGTAGGCGGTCCCCATCAGCGGCGCGACGTCCTTGAACTTGCCCGTGCCGAGGTTGTGCCAGAGCTGGTTGGCGTAGCCGTCGTTGGCCACGTACAGGTCGATGCGGGCATCGCCGTCGAAGTCGCGCGCGACGACGCCGAGCCCGGCGCCGATCGCGGACTGCAGACCCGACGCGGCCCCGACGGGCTCGAACTTGCCGCGGCCGACGTTGCGCAGCAGCATGTCGTGCACCGGAGGGAACATCCTCGGGCCGCAGTAATCGGATCGCCCGGCGGAGTCGGAGCACTTCTTCCCGGGGTCGTGGACGACGTAGCGCGCGACGTACAGGTCGAGCCATCCGTCGCCGTCGTAGTCCAGGAACACGGCCGAGCTGGACCACCCGGACAGCTCGGCGCCCAGGCTCGCCGTGGCGTCCGCGAACGTCGCGTCCCCGCGATTGCGGAACAGGCGGTCCGGCCCGTAGTTGGAGACGAACACGTCGAGGTCGCCGTCGTTGTCGATATCGCCGATCGCGACGCCCATGCCGTAGCCGGGGTCGCCGAGGCCCGACCCGTCGGTCGCGTCGACGAACTTCGCCCCATCCCGGCGGAAGAACCGGTTGCGGGGCACGGCGGCGTTCGGCTCGGCAAAGCGGCCGTTGGTGAAGTACGCGTCGAGATCGCCGTCGCCGTCCGCGTCGAACAGCGCCGCACCCGAGCCCATGATCTCCGGCATGGCCAGCGCCCCGGCCGCCCCGGTCTCGTGGACGAAACGCAGCCCCGAGGACTCGGTCGCGTCGGTGAACCAAGAAGTGGTCTCGGCGCCGGCCGCCGCGGTCGCGACCGCGGCAAGGACCACGCCGCGGACTGTGCGGGAGAGCCTCACTCGCCAAGGCTACACCGGCGAAAAAGCGGTGTCGACCGAGGCGCGGCGCGGGCGACTGGCTTTCGATTCAGCCCGAGCTTATGTTCGACACCAAGGCCCCTACCCAGCTCGCGGAGGCAATCGTGCCGGTCATTCTCGTTGGTGTTTTCATCCTTGCCGTCCTTGCCATCTTCACGATCAAGGCCACGCAGAGCTCGCTGAGCATCGGCGACGCCGTGTCGGAGTCCGGGAGGCTGCACACCACCGCCGAACGCCTGATCCGCCAGTTCGAGCTGAACGAGCGCGACACCGGGTTCTTCGGCGAGTGGAGCGAGACCGAGCTGGAGGGACACCGCGTGGCGTTCCAGCCCGGCCCACGCATGGCGGTCTACGTCGGCGATTTCGACGCGGACAACGAGCAGTTGACCGACGTCTACCTGGGTCAGGTATCGAAGTTGCAGCCGATGCCCGAGGGCGGCCCGCGGCGCCTGGGGCCCTTGCTCGAGGGGAACGGCGAGGATCTGGCGCGCCGCTTCTTCCTGAACGCCGACCTCTCCGACGATCACCCGCTGGACGACCCGCAGGTCCGCCGGGCGCTGTGCGCGCTGTCCGAATCGGTGCTCGACGTGCAGATCTACGAGTCCGACGGCTTCCAGCTCGAGATCGATCCCGATCGCGCCACCGAGCTGACGCTGCGCTCGGACGTCAAGCAGGCGACCGCCGTGGTCGACGCACTGCGCCAGCGCGCGCGCTGACGGCCAGGAGCCGGCCCGGGCGGTAGTAGAATCACCTCCATGTGGAGGTGAGGATGGGCTTGGATCGCACGCAACCGGTCGCCGTCGTCGGCGCGGGCCTGGTCGGATCGCTGCTCTCGATCTTCCTGCGCGAACGCGGGTTCGAGGTCACGACCTACGAGCGCTCGGAGGACATCCGCAACGCCGGCTCCGGCAGCGGCCGCTCGATCAACCTGGTCATGACCTCACGCGGCATCCGCGCCCTGGAGCGCGTGGGCCTGCGGCCGGAGGCGATGCGGCTGACGGTCCCCGTGACCGGACGCATGCTGCACGGTATGCGTGGCGAGCTGACCTTCCAGCCCTACGGCCGCGACGAATCCGAGTGCAACTACTCGATCTCGCGCAGGGAGCTCAATCAGTTCCTGATCGATCGGGCCGAGGAACGCGGCGTCGAGTTCCGCTTCGATCACGCGCTCGACGGCGCGGACCTCGAGCGGGGGCGCCTGCGCTTCGGCGACCGCGAGGTCGAGGCCGCGACCGTATTCGGCACGGACGGCGCCGTGTCCGGCGTGCGTGCGGCGATGAAGGGTCGCGCGGGGTTCGACGAATCGATGGAGCTGCTGGAGTACGGCTACAAGGAGTTGCTGATCCCGCGGGATCGCGGCGCGCGCATCGAGCTCAACGCCCTGCACATCTGGCCCCGCGGGCGCGTGATGCTGATGGCGCTGCCGAACCTGGACGGCAGCTTCACGGTGACGCTCTACCTACCGTACGAGGGGCCGTCCGGGTTCGCGGAGCTGGACGACGAGGCCGAGGTCCTGTCGTTCTTCGAGCGACAGTTCCCCGACGCCGTAGCGCTGATCCCCGATCTGACACGTGAGTTCTTCGAAAACCCGACCGGCAACCTGGGGACCGTGCGATGTCTCCCGTGGCACGTCGGCGGGAAGGCGGCGCTCGTCGGCGACGCCGCGCACGCCATCGTCCCCTTCTTCGGCCAGGGCATGAACTGCGGGTTCGAGGACTGCACCGAGCTCGGGCGGCTGATCGACGCCGACGAGCACGACGACTGGGGGACGTTGTTCGCCGCGTACCAGTCGGCGCGCAAGGGCAACGCGGACGCGATCGCCGACATGGCGCTCGAGAACTTCGTCGAGATGCGCGACCGGGTGGGCGACGCCGGCTTCCTGCTGCGCAAGCAGGTCGAGCACCGCCTGGAGGTCGAGATGCCGCAGCGCTTCCGCTCGCGCTACTCGATGGTGATGTACAGCCACATTCCCTACCGGGCGGCGCGCGACGCGGGGCGCATCGAGGACGAGATCCTCGACGAGCTCTGCCGCTCGATCGACTCCGCCGAGGCCCTCGACCTGGACGCGGCCCGCGCCCTGATCGAGCGCAAGCTGACCCCCTTTCTCGACGCCAACGGCATCAACCTGAACTACTGATCCCGCAAAAAAGCCCCGCGTGGCGGTCCCGACACGTTTCGTGTCCCGTTTGACACACCCCCGACCCAGGTTGATTTCGGAGCCCCCGCCCGTGTTGCGTGATTCGGGCGTGTTGAAACGTTTTTGAAGGGTCGAGCGTTTCGGCAAGGGGCTTGCTGTGTAGGGCAGCGGAGGATCCTCGCGATGCGCAAACCGCTGGCCGGCCTCGGTGTGACCATGGCGATCGCCGCCGTCTTCGGGGCGTCGGGCGGCTATTTCATGCGCCTGGACTTGCCCGACGTGCGCGCGCTCGAGGAGTACCGCCCGGCACAGATGACCCGCGTGCTGGACCGCGACGGGCGTGAGATCGCCACCTTCGCAGCGGAGAAGCGGATCCTGCTCGACCCCGCCGAGATCCCGCCGTCGTTCCGCGACGCGTTGATCTCCAGCGAGGACTCGGAGTTCCGCAAGCACACGGGAATCGACTTCCGCGGCGTAGGACGCGCCGTCTGGACGGACCTGCGCGAACGACGGAAGGCGCAGGGCGCCAGCACGCTGACGATGCAGCTCGCCGGAATGCTGTTCCTGGATCGCTCGCAGAAGACGGTACGGCGCAAGCTGCAGGAAGCCGTGCTCGCGGTCGAGATCGAGCGGCACTACTCCAAGCAGGAGATCCTCGCCCTGTACACGAACCAGGTTCACATGGGCCACGGCCTGCAGGGCCTCGGCGCCGCCGCGCGGCACTACTTCAACAAGCCCGCGCACCTACTCACGATCGGCGAATCGGCGACGCTGGTCGGGCTGCTGCCGCGGCCCTCCGCCTACTCGCCGATCCACGACCTGGAACGGGCCACCCAACGTCGCAACCTCGTGCTGCGGCGCATGGTCGAGGAGGGCTACCTCGACACGCGCACCGCGCGGCGTGTGGCCGGAGAGCGGCTGGTGCTGAATCGTCCCGTCGCGGAGTCCGAATGCGCCGAGTACTTCGTCGAATCGGTGCGCCGCACGATCCGTGACGAGCACGGCGAGCGGGCGCTGTACGCCGGCGGCCTCGAGATCCGCACCACGATGGACCCGCGGCTGCAGGAGTTCGCCGAGGAGGCGATCCGCGAGGGCCTCGAGCTGTACGCGGAACGTCGTCGACAGCGGGAGGGATCGAACGACACCGGCGAAGCGCCGCAGGCGGCGCTCGTGGCGCTCGACCCGCGGACCGGCGAGGTGCTGGCCATGGTCGGCGGATCGGACTTCGGTCACAGCGAGTTCAATCGGGTGACACAGGCCCGCCGCCAGCCCGGCTCGGCGTTCAAGCCGATCGTCCTCGCCGCGGCCCTGGAGAACGGCAAGACGCTGGCCGACACCCTGCTGGACGAGCCGACGGTTTTCCTCGATCGCCGGAACCCTCAGCCGTACCAGCCGGAGAACTTCTCCCGCGAGTACTTCGGCAGCATCACCCTGCGCACGGCCATCGAGAAGTCGGCGAACATCGCCTCGGTGAAGCTGTTGCAGCAGGTGGGCTACGACGCGGCGATCGACATGGCGCTGCGGCTGGGCATCGAGAGCGGGCTGCGACCCTATCCCTCGCTGGCGCTCGGCGCCTTCGAGCTCACTCTGCTCGAGCTGACCTCGGCCTACGGCGTCTTCGCCAACGGCGGCATGTACGTCGAGCCGCACTGGATTCGCGCGGTCGGCGACCGCTCCCAGGGCACGGTCGCGCGCACGCATCCCGCCGTGCGCGACGCCGTCTCGCCGCAGCTCGCCTATGCGATGAGCCACGCGCTGAACGGCGTGATCCGCCGCGGCACGGGGCGCGGCGCCGCGGAGTTGCCGTGGACGCTCGCCGGCAAGACGGGCACGACCGACGACTACGTCGACGCCTGGTTCGTCGGTTACTCGCCGGAGCTGGTCGTCGGGGTCTGGGTCGGATACGACGCGCCGCAGAGCCTCGGCGTCGGCGAGAGCGGATCGAAGGCGGCGCTGCCGATCTGGAAGTCGTTCATGGAGCGCGCGCTGGAAGGTCGGGACGACTGGCCGTTCGCGCTCCCGGACGGCGTGACCTTCGTCGTCGTCGACGCCGAGACGGGTCGGCGAGCGGTGGACGCTCGCTCGTGCGAGCACAGCCTGTCCGAGGTGTTCATCGAGGGCAGCGAGCCGCTCGGCCTGTGCTCGAGCGAGCGGCATCGCCGGCTGCGCCTGCCGCGGCCGTTCCAGCGCTATCCGCTCGGCCCGGACGGCGCCCTGCAGATCCCCGCCAACGAGCTCCGCGCCCTGGTCGACGCGGAACGCGGGGTGAGCGTGTCGCGCAACGCGAGGCGCCTGCGCTACTCGTCGGAGGACGAGAGCGTGACGCTGCGGCTCGACACGGGTCCCGACCGACCGCCGATCGACCTCGGACAGCGGACGGACCTCGTGGCCGGGTGGAGGGGCACAGACGGCCGCCGGGCCAATATCGTCTGGTTCTCGACCCCCTGAATCTGCAGATGCACCCCCGCCCCTTTGTCGGTATATTTTTGGGGTTCCCGCTGGTTTCTGGGCAAATAACGTGTGGATCACCCTGAGGGGGGGCCGGTCCGAACCGGAACAGTGCACGATCGAGGGGCGGTTTTGGGCCAGCAGATCGATTCATCCGGGCGGGATACCGCCTCGAGGCTCCCGCTGCGCGGCTGCCTCGCCGCGCTGATCGTGTTTCTCCTCGCCGCCTCCGCCTCGGCCCAGGAACGACTCGTGGCAGGCCCGGGGGCGCCGATCCGCTACCTCGCCAACTCGTCCGACCCCGGAGTCGGCATGTCCTGGGTTGCCGAGGGCTTCGACGATTCGGCCTGGGACAGCGGCCAGTACGGCGTCGGCTACGAGGCCGCGACCGGAGCCGAGGACCTGATCGCAACGCCGGTCCCGACCGACGCGGCGTCCGTCTTCACCCGGCTGACGTTCGACGTACCGAACGCCGCCGCGGTCACCAGCCTGTTCGCCGGCGCGGACTACGACGACGCATGGGCCGTGTGGCTCAACGGCATCGAGATCTACCGCTCGCCCGAGCTGCCCGCGGGCGCCCTGGACTGGAACACGCCACCCGCGCTGCACGAGTCGAGCAACAACTACGACCCGATCTACGGGCCTCTCGTCGATCTGTCGACGACGGCTCTCCCCCTGCTGCAGAGCGGGACGAATTCACTGGCCATAGCCGTGTGGAACGGCCCGCTCCCGTCGACCGACCTGGTGCTGATCCCGCAGATCGTGCTGAACAAGGCCGAGTCGCTGGTGCGCGGCCCTTATCTACAGGCCGGTACGCCGTCGGCGGTGACGCTGCGTTGGCGCACGGACACGCAACAGACCAGCCGCGTAGTCTACGGCCTCGCGCCGGACGCGCTGGACACGACGGTCGAGATCGCGCCGCAGACGGCACAGGACCACGAGATCGAATTGACCGGCCTCACGCCTGCGACGCGCTACTACTACGCGATCGGCAACTCGACCGACCTGTTCGTCGGGGCCGAGGAGTCCTACTCGTTCGTCACCGCGCCCCCGGTCGGAGACGACTCCCCGATCCGCATCTGGGCCATCGGCGACTCCGGCTCGGGCGACCGCAACGCAAGAGCGGTCCGCGGCGCGTACGAGACCTTCGCGGGAAGCGACCCCACCGACCTGTGGCTGATGCTCGGCGACAACGCCTACCCCAACGGCACGGACGCGGAGTACCAGATCGGCGTCTTCGACGTCTACGGCGAGCTGCTGCGCGGCTCGGTCCTGTGGCCGACGATCGGCAATCACGACGCCAACACCTCGGTGTCGCCGACCGAGACGGGCCCGTACTTCGACATCTTCACCCTGCCGACGGCCGGGCAGGCCGGTGGCGTCGGCTCGGGCACCGAGGCTTACTATTCGTTCGACCACGGCAACGTGCACTTCGTCGTGCTCGACTCGGCCGACACCGATCGCGCTCCGACGGGCGACATGCTCGACTGGCTGGCGCAGGACCTGGCCGACACGCTGCAGGACTGGATCGTCGCCTACTGGCACCACCCGCCGTACAGCCGCGGCTCGCACAACTCGGACAACGAGATCGAGCTGCAGGAGATGCGGCAGAACGCCCTGCCGGTCCTCGAGGCCCACGGCGTCGACCTGGTGCTCTGCGGACACAGTCATTCCTACGAGCGGTCGTTCCTGATCGACGGCCACTACGGTGACGCGTCGACGTTCGGACCGGGCTTCGTGCTCGACGGGGGCGACGGATCGCAGACGGGCGACGGCGTCTACGCCAAGCCGACGCTCGGCTCCGATCCGCACCAGGGCGCCGTCTACACGGTCGCGGGCAACGCGGGCTCGGTGCAAGGCGGACCGCTCGACCACCCCGCGATGTACGTGTCGATGAACGTCCTCGGTTCGCTGGTGATCGACGTCGAGCGCAACCGGCTGGACGTCCGCATGCTCGGCGACACGGGATCGGTGCTCGACGAGTTCACGCTGATCAAGGGGCCGTACTGTCTGGCCGGAACGGACGCGGACGAGGACGGCATCTGCGACGCCGAGGACAACTGTCCGGCGACGGCCAACACCGACCAGCTCGACACGGACGCGGACGGCGACGGCGACGTGTGCGACGTCTGTCCGACCGATCCCGGGAACGACGATGACGCCGACGGGCTGTGCTTCGCCGCGGACAACTGCCCGGACGTTACCAACCCGGCACAGCAGGACACGGACGCGGACGGAACCGGCGACGTGTGCGACGCCTGCCCCTTCGACCCCGACGACGACGCGGACGACGATCTCGTCTGCGGGGACG
>JAAELQ010000161.1 GCA_024226515.1 bacterium | reverse complement strand
CACTTTTTTGTTATTTGATGAAACCAATAAATATTATTCTAGTGGGAAAGCATGCTACTAAGAAAATACATGCTACAAATGGAATACTATTGTGGATTTTGAATTCGTGGGACCATGGTTGAAAGTGAATGAAATTTGGAAGAGGCTTTTTAAGGAAGGATTAATGATCATCATTTAGTGGTTTTGAACGCATAAATAATGAATAGTGATAAATGTTTAACAAAAAAATATATTTACAAGTTGTATACGCTATATTATTTTTCTTTATCTTTTCATATAGCTTAAGGGATTTGAACGCATTACATCTCCCGTGTTCAAATCCCTTTTTCATTTCCTGAAATCGCCAGCGATCCAAAAACAACACCAAGTTCCCCCTATTTTGTACACGAAGTTCCCTGAGAATTTACCATTTTGTAGTGGGGTACAAAACCACCTCAATTTTTCATCGATTAATACCGGTCATTGACCACATTCACTTTTTGTGCTGGAACTACATACAAATTTTAACTAATTCATACCGGTCATTGACCACTTTCACTATGGAGCTTAAGATTTTAATAGAATCGTACCGGTCATTGACCACATTCATGTTACTTTTTACCCGATTCCGTACGTGGTTTTAGCCGTTTCACTATGGCGTAATTTTTTTTCATCGATTTGATACTGGTCATTGAACATAATCACTATGGAACTTGAGTTTTTTAATCGATTCCGTTCGTGCATTGAACATAATTACTTTT
>JAAELQ010000160.1 GCA_024226515.1 bacterium | reverse complement strand
GCACGGGTTGGTTCGAGTCGATCGACCAGGTGCGCCGTGTCCGACCCGATCTCGTGGAGGTGCGCTCCACGTGCGTCACGCCGGCCGCGGTCGTTCGCGACGACGACGGCGATCACCTCGTCACGGCCGGCGGCCGTCTCCTTCCGCGCAGCTATCCGCACGACGGCGCGAGCGAACAGCTCGTCATCACCGGCGTGCACCAGCCGCGGCCTCAGCGCCCCGGCGCCGAGTGGGAAGGCCTGGACATCCGCGCCGCACTGCGTCTCGTCGAACGCCTGTCGGACATGGAGTGGCGCGCGCAGGTCGAGGCGGTCGATGCCAGCGAGTTCCGCGACGAGGAGCGTCTCACGATCCTCACCGACATCGGCGCCCGCATCGCCTGGGGCAGCGCGCCGGACGACGAGATGGCCCTCGAGATCGACGTCGATCGCAAGCTCGCATACCTCGACCGCGCGTACGAGGACTTCGGCCGCATCGACACGGGGTACGTGGGGACGCTCCGGTTCTACGACCGGGGTTACTTCGCGGAGTGACCTGCCTGCCGCGCTCCGAGCCGGCTGTCCCATCAGCCGGACAGCCCGCTCACGCGGGGCAGTGGATCTGCATCGCGTCACACACCCACCGCACCCCTCGCCGCGCTGCTTCCGCAGCGCGGCTGACGGCACCGCCGACCACGGTCCCGAACACCCGTGGCAGACCGGACATCACCGTCACCCACCGTTCCACGTCGACCTCCAGCCTCGCCAGGATCGACGCCAGCTCGGACGGGACCGCACCGGCCCTCTCGCCGCGCACGATACGGCCGGTCATGTCGACGACCATCAGGTACTCGTCGAGCGTCATCTCCAGGACGCCGGGGAGCCCATCCACGGCGCCCGCGCTGGCTCCCTCCCCTCTTTCCGACTCGATCGGTGCGAGCCAAATCCCATCTTCAGGATGCGCGGGTGAGCGATCGCTTGCGTCTGTCCGAAGCAGGCGCTCAGCGCGCCGCGGCGCCCGCGCTCGGAGACCGGCCAGCTTGAAGTAGCGTTGACGGACGTGGATCCGGTCGCGCACGGACGTGTACTCCGATTGCTCCGGCGTTCGCGCCAGGCCGGCACGGATCAGGTTGAGGTCCGTGTACACCATCGTCCCCAGCAGGCCGGCGAGATCGAGGACACGCGGCGAGCGGAAGCGGCCTTCCCAGAAGTGCCCCGTCACGCCGTCCTCGGCGTTCGCAATGTGCGCCAGCGGCTCCTTCAGGCTCTTCATGAACCAACTCAGGCTGGCGAGGCGAGCCCGCAGAACGGCGATGCGATTCGAATCAGCGGCGAGCCGGTCGATCACCTCGTTCGACGGAGTCGCGTCGTGTGCTTCGGCTCGATGGCCCGGGAAGACCCGGAGCCAGCGCGCGGCGACTTCGCGATCACTCCATTGCTGGACACGACCAGGCATGGTGCGAACGACGATGTGAAGGTGGTTCGAAAGGACCGCGTAGGCCGCGATGTCCACCGCGAAGGTCTCGGCGAGCACGCGCAGACGATCCTGGATCCACTGGCGCCGGTGCTCGTACCCCTCGCCGCAAAGGAAAGCACGACGGACTGATGAGCGACACTGCGAATTCCCCACCAGCGACAATTAGAAGTACCCACTGAAGATGTCCGTAACCTCTCGGCTCCCCTGTACTTGGAGCCATGGATGGTCAAAGACACACAAGTGAGGAGCTTGTTCAAGATGGTGGACTCTGGGATGACGCAGGAGAAGGCGGCGTTGAAGGCCGGCATGACGCGGAAGACGGCGAGGAGGTACCTCGCGAAGCGGATGCTTCCGAGCGAACTGGCGGCAGAGCCGCGGGTCTATCGAACGCGCGAAGATCCGTTCGATGGCGTGTGGCCGGAGGTGGAGGCGTTGCTCGATTCGGACGCGAAGCTCGAGGCGAAGACCCTGTTCGACTGGCTCCAGCGAGAACACCCCGGACGGTTCGCGGATGGGCAGTTGCGAACGCTGCAGCGGCGAGTGAAGGTGTGGCGGGCGACGGAGGGGCCGGCGAAGGAGGTGTTCTTCGCCCAGGTCCATCATCCCGGGAAGCTGAGTGCGTCGGACTTCACCTGCATGTACTCGCTCGGCGTGACGATCAACGGGGCACCGCTGCGCCACTTGATGTACCACTTCGTGCTGACGTACTCGAACTGGGAGCACGTGACGCTGTGCTACTCGGAGTCGTTCGAAGCGTTGAGCGCGGGGTTGCAGAACGCGCTGTGGACGCTGGGCAGCGTGCCGCAGACGCACCGGACCGACCAGCTCACGGCGGCGGTCAACCAGATCGGCGGCCCGGATCCGCGTGACGCATTCCAGCGCCGCTACCTCGAGGTGCTGGACCACTATGGCCTCGTCGGCCAGAAGATCCAGGCAGGTCAGGCGAATGAGAATGGCGACTCCGAGCAGTCGCACAATCGCCTCAAGAAGCGGCTCGATCAGTCGCTGATGCTC
>JAAELQ010000159.1 GCA_024226515.1 bacterium | reverse complement strand
GACGTCGAGCTGTTTTTTCGCCGCCGCCTCAGCGGCGGCGAGTGACTATACGGGTGCTTTTGTGCGTGTGTAGGCCTGTCGCGCCATTTTAACATACAGTCACACCTGATTTGACATCACTCCTGATTTGTGTGTGGCATCGCAAATCCGTATTGCAGGAAACTTCTTTTGGGTCGTAAGGGTGGGGGGTGATGCCCGAAAGTCTGCCCTGGATATGCAGCCCGATCCGACATTTGTAGGTCGAGAAATTTAATTTTAAAGTTTTTAAATTTTAAAAATCGAATTTTTCAAACTGCTCGTAAATGAGTCGAACTTTCTCATGGTAGGTTCACTGAAGGACGGCAAATTTAGTGCAAGCGAAACCGAAATTTAAAATTCACTATTTTAGGTATTTTTCAGCAATATAAGTTTAAAATAATAAAAATCGAAAATTACAAACAGCGCCTAAACGGACCGGACTTTCTCTTTATAGCTACCTCGATGGCCGGCAAATTTAATGGGAGTGAAACTGAAATTTAAAATTCACAATTTTAGGT
>JAAELQ010000158.1 GCA_024226515.1 bacterium | reverse complement strand
TGCCGTCTACCTCGAGCCGGACGGCAGCATGGTGGTCAGTCTCGACGCCGCCGCGACGCTCGGGGTCAACCAGATCGACTACGAGAGGTGGGACCTGATCCGCTACAAGCGGTCCGGCGGGAGCGGCTGCGGAAACTGGATCCTCGACGAGACCGCCGCTCCGGGCGGCCGCGCCGAGGTGTTCGACGGCAACGACCTGATGGACGAGGCGATGAACGTCGTCGGCGCCACGCTGAGCGGCGACCAGATCATCATGGCGATCAACATCCAGGGCCACCTGCAGCAGTCGCCGACCCACAACCCCTACAACCCCACCGTGGGCGAGGTGGCGACGTGGGACATCAACACCGAGCAATTCTCGCTGACCACGACCTTCGCCTCGTTCCCCACGACCGGAACGGGCGGCGCCTATGCACAGATCAACTCGGTCGCCGCGCCTCCGGTCGGCTGTTCGGCACTCGGTAGCCCGAACGAGGGCGACACGATCGTGGACATGTGCGGCGTGACGTGGGTCACCGAGGCCCAGATGCGCCGGTTTCGCATGGAGTGGATCTCGATGGACGGCGCGTTCCTGTACAAGGTGTACCGCGGCGGGCGGGAGGATCTGTGCGACGGAGGAATCACCTTCTCGGTCGTGCAGCAGTCGACGCAGACGTACTACATCGAGAACGACGACCCGGCACCGGTCGATGCGTACTACTACCTGGTGACCGCGCTGACCGCGCAGGGCGAGCAGCCTCCGGGGTGCGCCAACCCCGCAGGGTGTAGCGGCTGTTGCCCCCGGCCGCTGCCGCCGTATCCGACCACGACTCCCTGTCCCTGACGAGCACGCCGGTCTTGTCCCACCTGCTGCCCCCCAAGGTCAGGAACGCTGCCGTCGCGGGCGCCCTGTTCGCGACGCTTCCGCTATGCGCGCTCGCGGACGGCGAACGCTCGCAGCCGTGGTGGTCCGCCACTCGGGAGAACATCCGCCGCGCCGAATACCGCGTCAGCGTGCAGGACGGTCTGCACGCCGCCAACCGCGCCCAGAACCTGCGCCTCCGTTTCCGCGCGGACGGGACGGAGATCGTCCGACGCAGCGTCGCCTCGCCGTCCTGGAGTCTGAGCCTGGCGCTCGATCGCGTCGACGGGCGGGCGGTCGATTCGGTGGAACCGCTCGCGGCCGACGACGAGGTCCTCTTTCGACGAGGCCCGGTCAGCGAGCGCTGGCACAACGCCCCGGGGGGGCTGTCCATTCGCCCGGCGTGGAACGATCCGGACCGTGACGGACCGTCGGAGGCGATCTACCGCGTCGCCACGGATCTCGAGCCTGTCCCCGCTGCAGACCACGGCTCCATCTGCTTCTACCGCGAGGGGCGGCGTGCCGTGTGCCTCGAGGCGACCGAGGGCGGCCGGATCGCGCTCGACGGCGATCGCCTGACCCTCGCAGCGGACGAGGAGGCCGACGGGATCTCGCTGCTGCTCGTCGGCGCGGGATCGCGCTCCGCACGGTCGAGCCTGGCGGACACGCCGGACTGGCTGGCCGACGGCAACCGCTCGCGGGCCAACTTCGCGCAGGCGCTGGCCACCGCCGGCGACGTCAACGGCGATGGCTTCAGCGACGTGATCGTCGGCGCGCCGGACTTCGATAACGGGCTGTTCAAGCAGGGCCGCGCCTTCCTGTTCCTCGGCAGCTCGAACGGACTCGCCACGTCGCCGACCTGGACCTCCGACGGCGACCAGGCCGAGGGGCTCTTCGGCTCCGCCGTGGGGCCGGCCGGCGACGTCAACGGCGACGGCTTCGACGACGTCGCGATCGCCGCGGACAACCACACCAACGGCGAGGACGGCGAGGGCCGGGTCGACGTCTTCCTCGGCTCGGCGACCGGCTTGCCCGCGTCGCCGTCGTGGACCGCAGAGTCGGATCAGGCGCGCGCCCGATTCGGCCGCGCCGTCTCGACCGCGGGCGACGTCAACGGCGACGGCTTCGACGACATCATCGTCGGCGCCGCCGCCTTCGACAACGGCGAGGTCAACGAAGGTGCCGCGTTCGCCTTCCTCGGTTCCTCGACCGGGCTCGCCGCATCGCCTGCCTGGAGCGCGGAGGGCGACGCGGTCAACGCGCAGCTCGGCAGCTCCGTCTCCGCGGCGGGAGATGTCGACGGCGACGGCTTCGACGACGTCATCGTCGGCAGCCCCAGCTTCGAGAACCCGGAGATCGAGGAGGGCCGGGCGTTGGTCTACCTCGGCTCGGCCTCGGGCCTGGCGGCGACGCCCGTCTGGTCGGCGGAGAGCGACGAGATCTTCGGGCGCCTCGGCGAATCGGTCAGCTACGCGGGTGACGTGAACGGAGACGGTTACGCCGATGTCGTCGTCGGCGCGCCGCTCGTCGACGGAGAAGACTGCGGAGAATTCTCGAAGTGCAACCGCGGGCTCGTCCTCGTCTACTACGGCTCGCCGGCGGGCCCCTCGACGGAGCCCGACTGGACGGTCGAGGGAGACCAGGACTTCTCGCGACTGGGAAGCTCGGTCGCGGGCGCCGGGGACCTGAACGGCGACGGGCTGGCGGATCTCGTCCTCGGCGCGGCGCGCTACGACAACGGTCAAGAAGACGAGGGACGGATTCAGGTCCATCTCGGATCGTTCGACGGCCCCTCCATCGTTCCCGACTGGACCGCCGAGGGCGGACAGCGCGAGGCGAACTTCGGCACGGCCGTCGCGGCGGCGGGCGACGTCAACGGCGACGGCTTCGGCGACATCGTGGTCGGCGTGCCGCTGGGCGAGGGACTGCAGATCGACGAGGGACAGGCGTTCGTCTTCGCGGGCTCGCCGGACGGGCCCTCGGAACTTCCGGTGTGGACCGGAGAGAGCGACCAGCAGTCCGCGCAGTTCGGCGTCTCCGTCGGCTCGGCGGGTGACGTCAACTCCGACGGCTACGGCGACCTGCTCGTCGGCGCCAGCGTCTTCGACGACGGCGTGACCCGCGGCGGCCGGGCGTATCTCTACCTCGGATCGGCCGCCGGCCTCTCGCTGCAGCCGATCTGGACGCAGGGCCTGGCCCAGGCGGGCGCCCTGTTCGGCGCGTCGACGTCGCACGCCGGCGACGTCAACGGCGACGGCTTCTCCGACGCGCTCGTCGGCGCCCCGGGGTTCGACAACGGCCAGCTCAACGAGGGCGTCGCATACCTCTATCTGGGCGACGCCTCCGGGCTGTCGCTCGACCCGGCGTGGAGCGTCGAGCTGGACCAGGACTCCGCCAACGTCGGCGGTGCGGTCGCGGACGCGGGCGACGTCAACGGCGACGGTTTCGGCGACGTTCTCGTCGGCGCGCCGTTCTACTCCAACGGCGAGACGCGCGAGGGACGCGTGCTGCTCTACGACGGCTCGGCCGCGGGGCTCTCGGCGACGCCGTCCTGGATCGGCGAGACGGACTATGCCGACGAACGTCTGGGTTCGGCGCTGGACGGCGCGGGAGACATCAACGGCGACGGCTTCGCCGACATCGTGGCGGGTGCGCCGTTCTACGGCGACGACGGACTGGCCGCGGAGGGTCGCGTGCTGACCTTCCTCGGCAACGGCACGGGCGGCGTCGGCCGCCCGCGGGACCAGCTCCGACTCGACGACAGCACCATCGGCCTGCTCGGTCGATCCGACTCGGAGGACTCGTTCCGGCTGAGCCACGTCGCGCGCTCGGCGGCGGGTCGCGATCGCATCCGTCTCGACTGGCAGGCCGAGCCGCTGGGCGTCGACTTCGACGGCGCGACCGTCTCGAGCGGCGACACGACCGACAGCGGCATGCCGGGGGCCGCGGGCAGCACGGTCGAGCTCTCGGCGATCGTGGACGAGCTTCCCGCCGAGCGGCGGCTGTGCGAGAACCGCACGCCGTGCGAGACCGACGCCGACTGCACCGGGGTCGGAAACGGCCTGTGCGGATCCGAGCCGATCAACGCGTATCACTGGCGACTGCGCACGTCCGCCGACTCGCCGTACTTCCCGCGCACGCCGTGGATCTCGCAGCCGTACAACAGCGTGACGGAGACCAAGCTGCGGACCACGGCGGAGATCCCGCCGCCGACCTTCCGGCTGGCCGGCCCCGCGACCAACGAGGACGTGTTCCCCGACTCGCCTCCCCTGGCGTTCTCGTGGAACAGCGGAGCCTTCGAGTCGTTCGTCGTCGAGTGGTCGAGAAACCCGGAGTTCGAATCGGTGGTGGAGCGCAGCGACGAGATCCAGGCCGCGACGGCCGGAAGCTATCAGGTGTTCGCGCCCGACGACGAGCTGTGGGGCCGCATCCTGTTGCTGGGACAGAGCCTCGACTTCCGCGGTGCACCGGTCTTCTGGCGAATCATCCCCACCGACGCCGCCGCGAACACCGACGACCTCGAGTTCCGCGTGCTGCGCGTGACCGCCGCCGGCCCGCCGGTGCTGATCTCGCCGTTCGACGGAGCCGAGTTCGAGCCGAGCCAACCGCCCGAGTTGATCTGGGCCCCCAACCACAACGACCGCTTCAGGGTTCGCTTCGCGGGCACACCCGCTCTGGCCTGGCCACGCGTGGACTCCGGCGCGGAGTTCGACCTCACGCAATCCACCTGGCGCGTCCCCGAGGAGACGTGGGACCGCGTCGTCGATCTGGCGCGTTCCGACCCCGAGGGAATCGTCTACTACGCCGTCTTCGCCCTCGACGGGCTGGAGCGGCCGACGGTCAGCCGCGTGCGCGAGCTGCGCGTCCTCGGTGTCGGCGGAACGGCGAGAAAGAACCTGCGCCCCGGAGTCGGCGCCGGCCGACCGCACGGCCCGCGCACCGGCGGCAACCGGAGGCCTGAGCGGCCGTGAGAATCCGCGCCACGCTACTGATCCTTCTCGCCGCCGTTGCTGCGGCGCTGCCGGCGCGAGCCATCACGGACGAGGAGATCTTCCGCGACCTGCCGTTCAACTTCATCAACCCGGGCGGCCGGTCGCTGGGCATGGGCGGCGCGTTCATCTCGCTGGCCGACGATGCCACCGCGGCGCAGGCCAACCCCGCCGGCCTGACGACGCTGCTCTCGCCGCAGTTCTTCGTCGAGGTGCGCGCAGCGAGCCGCGACTCCGTTCCGACCGCGCGTGGATTTCGCGACCCGTTCCTGCCCAACGAGGGCTATGACGTGCTGGTCGAGACCTCGTCGGACAGCGTGATCAGCCCCTCGTTCCTGTCCTACGTCTACCCCTCGACCTGGTTCTCGCTGGGCATCTCGCGCCAGGAAGTGATCAACATCTCGAACAGCACGGTCAACCGTTTCGAGTTCCTGTTCGGCGACGAGAGCGACATCCGCAGCGGCGAGGGCGAGATCGACGTCTACCTCGTCAACTGGAACGCCAGCGCGGCGTTCAAGCCGCACGACAAGTTTCGCCTCGGATTGACGGTGTCCTTTGCCACGCTCGACCTCGAATCGAAGATCGTCAACACGTACATCGACCCGACCGGGAACATCATCGGCAACCCGGATTTCGCGGGGGTGCCGCTGGAGATGTACCGCACGGACGTCGACGACAGCGACTCGGACGTGACGTTCACCGCGGGTTTTCTGTGGCAGGTCGTACCGCAGTTTTCGATCGGCGGCGTGTTTCGCCAGGGCGGCGACTTCGAGTTCGACGAGGTGCTCACGGCGCGCACGATCGACCCGGCGCTGATTCCGGGCACGATCACCTCGCGCGTGTTTCTCAACGAGACCGACACACTGGTCACCGCGGAAAACAACTCGTTCGTCCTGAACAACGAATTTCACGTGCCGGACCTGTTCGGCGCGGGCATCTCGTGGAAGCCGATCAACGGCCTGACGCTGGCGCTCGACGCGTCGCGCATCGAGTACGGCGACCTGGTCGAGGGCTTCGACTCGCGTCTCAACGTCCTGACCGCCGGCTTCGGCAGCGAGGAGGACGCGAGCTTCACCCTCGACGATCAGACGAACCTCCACCTCGGGGCGGAGTACATCCTGCCGCTCGAGAACAAGACGCGCCGCATCCTGCTGCGCGCAGGCTTTCACGAGGACCGCGACAATCGCCTGCGTTCGGACTTCGAGCCGGGCGGCTTCGGCCTGGGCAGCAACGACAACTTCCCCGGCCGCGACGACTTGAGCCACTACTCCCTGGGCGTCGGGCTGGTGCTGGGCAACAATATTCAGCTCGACGCGGCGATCGACCTTTCGGAGATCGCCACCGAGGGTGTAATCTCGATGATCTACAAGTTCTAGGCTGGAGCCATGCACCGACAATCCCGAACCGCCTTCTTCATCACGCTGCTGGCCGCGGCGATCGGCCTCGGCGTCTACGCGGCCGAGGACGACAAGCGCACCGCGCCCGCCGCCGAGGTGCGCAAGGTCAGCCAGTCCGCCGCGCTGGCGCACAAGAAGGCGCAGAACCGGGTCAACCAGCAGAGTTACCTCCAGGCGCGGGATCTGCTGGAGAAGGCGCTACGCAAGAACCCGGACTCGGGAGTGTTCGAGAGCGGCGTGCTGACCGAGCCGTACTACCCGCACTACCTGCTCGGCTTGATCCAGATGGAGTCCGAGGAGTTCGAGGACGCGATCCGCGAGTTCGAGCTCGAGGAGAGTCAGGGGCAGATCCAGCACGATCCCGATCTCTACGAGTCTTTGACCCTGCGGCTGGCCCGCGCGAAGCGTACGGACAATCAGCCGCCGGTCATCCGATCCGCGCGCGCCGAGGTGCTCGAGACGGTGCTGGAAGCCGACCGCGAGACCGCGGAAGTTCGCTTTCACGGAACGGTGATCGACCCCGGCGGCGTGGCCTCGTTGACGGTTGACGGCCGCGAGGTCAACTTCAAGCCGGGACCCAACGGCTACGACTTCGACCAGGTGATGACGCTCGACCCGATTCCGGAGTACGTCACCGTCACCGTCGCCGACGTCGCCGGCAACGACAGTCGGAGCATCGTCGACGTCGACCTGCCCCCGCTGGAGCTGGGGGACGCCGTCAAGGGTGTCCATGCGGTGATCGTCGGCGTCAACACGTACGACAACGCGACCGTCGTCGGCGAGGAGGCGCGAGGAAGCGCCTCGTGCCCCAGCGAGGCGAACACCTGCGCCGACCCCGCGGAATTCAAGTGCTACGACCTGCTCAACCTACGCGCCGCGGCCAAGGACGCCGAGCGTGTCTACGAGTTCATGTTGCGCCGTGGAGTTCCGGAAGAGAACCTGACGCTGCTGATCTCGGGGGACGAGCACGCGGACGCGACGATCGAGCGCGTCCGGCAGGCGCTGGCCGACCTGAGTCAACAGTCCGGTGACTCGGCGATGTTCTACTTCGCCGGGCACGGCGTGAACTCGAAACGCCAGAAGAACCTGATGCTGGTGCAAGACACGAGTCTCTGGGAGTGCGGCGACCTCCCCGAGGGAGCGGCGACCTCGATCGAGCGCTCCTCGATCGGCGTCGACGAGGTAGAGCAGGCGCTGATGGAGGCCGACTTCGAGCAACGCTACATCGTCCTCGACGCCTGCCGTACGCCGCGCCTGGCCAGCACGCGCAGCCTCGGCGGCAAGGAGGAGGCCGGCTTCTCCAGCCGCGGCATGCACCTGGTGCACGATCACGAGCACCCGGAGGACGACAGCGAGCTCACGCCCATCGTGTTCTACGCCACGTTCGACAAGTCGGTCAGCGTCGAGTGGAACCTGAAGCAGGCGGGTTACTTCACCTGGTACCTGCTGCAGGGAATGCGGCGCGACATGTCGCTGTGGGAACTGAAGACCTTCGTTCAGGAGAGCGTCCAGACCGCGACGCGGACGAATCACGGGCTGACGCAGAAGCCGCACGTCGCGCTCCCCGAACGGCTGGAGAACGACTACGCGCTGCAGAAGAAGATGTTCATCCTCGGCCGGGGCGAGCACGACCACTGAACGTGCGGGTCGGGGTGCTGCGGTTCAGATCCGGATCCGGGGGGTTCCCGCGGGGAACGCCGGCGCGTCGTCCATAGGGATCCGGCCCCCGTCGGCGCGAACCTCCCAGGCCTGCGCGCCCGTCCGGTGGATCTCGATCGCCTTCAGCTCGCCGCCCGGCTGCGCCTCGACCACCCCGATCCGACGCACCGGGCTGGGTGGACTCGCGAAGCGGATCTCGAGCGGGTCGCACGCCTGAAGGCTGCGCTCGAGCGCCAGGCACGTCGCCGCGAGCACGCTCGGAGCGTCGGGGCCGGAGATACGAACGATCTCGCCGGCCTCGTTCCGGTGCAGCTCGGTGACCTCGGCCGCGCGGGCCAGGCGTCGCTGCTGATCCAGATTCGCGGCGACCGTCTGTTCCGTGCGTGTCGCGCGAAGCAACACGAGCAGGGCCACGGCGGGCAGCGAAAACGCCACGACCGCGGTGGCAATGCGGGTGCCCAGGCGCCGGCGTCGAGCGCGGATATCGCGTTGCCGCTCCGCCTCGGCCTCGCGGGCCCGCTGTCTCGCGTGGCGCACCGCGTCGATGCCCGACGCCAAGCGGTCCCCCGCACCCGCAGCCCCGCCGGTCTTGCGCGAGTGCTTGATCCGGGAAGCACCGGCGGTCGAGTGCGGCGTGGCGATCGCCGCGAGCGCCTGCTTGAACGTCATGACGCCGAGCAGTACGGAGTAGGCGCTGGGCATGTCGATCGTGAGTTGCTCGGCGAACTCGAGCGCCTTGTCGTTGTGCTCGTCGGCTGTCGCGCCCATCTCGCCCCACGGCGGGATGTCGAACGCGGCCTCGCACTCGGCGCACTGGACCCTGCCGGACGGGGCTACGAAAGGTACGACCCAGGTCGCGCCCAAGCATTGAGTGCAGCGAAAGTACATAGTGCAAGCGAGGTGACCTAGGGAAGCTAGCGGCCATGTCTCGATCCGTCAAGAACACGCGGGTGGTGACACCGAGTCGCGAGTGTCGACAAACGCGACAACCGCTTCAACGCCGACAGCGAGTCGCGAAACACGACTCGCATCACGTTCTCGCGCGTCATCTTTTACCTCGAGCGCTTGTTTCGACCGCACCGAGGAACGACGTTTTCAGGGGTGGGGGTTTTTCGAGTCGGAGTATCCGTGCACCACGACGCTCTTCTCATCGGCGATCCGTCGTCTTGTGATTGCCGCAACGCGTCCCAGCGCGGCCTGGGCTTCAGCGAGACGATCGTCGTCATGTTCGTCGCGTCGCTGATCCTGCTGGTGACGTTGCCCGGCATGAGCCGCATCTACGAGCGGCAGCAGGCGATCAGCTCCGCGATGCGCATCCAGTCGCTCGTCCAGTCGACCCGCATGGCCGCCCTGAAAGAGAAACAGGCGTACCGCATCGTGTTCAACGACGAGAACGCGACGTACGCCAACACGATCGAGATCCAGCGCAACAGCGGCGGAAGCTACACGACCCTGACCGACGGCGTGTACGACGTCGAGTCCGGCATCGCGATCGCCGACGACAACGCGGCGCTGGCCTCGCTGGACGTCGGCACCCGCGGCGCGTGCGATTCGGGAAAGGTCCTGCTGCGCGACGGGAACGGACACGTCGACGTGGTCTCGATCCAGCCGACGTGCCGGACGAGCCTCAATTGAGACGCCGAAGCGAGCAGAGCGGGTTCACGCTGATCGAGGTCCTGATCGCGGGTGTGATCATGGTCGTCGGCATCCTCGGCCTGATGGCGATGTTTCCGCAGTCCTACGCCACGGTGACCAACTCCGGCCGGCTGTCGGCCATCGGACACCTCGCCTCGCAGCAGCTCGAGGAGCTGCGCTCGCTGGACTACGCGGACACGGAGCTCTCCACGGGGACGCACCCGGCGCAGTCCACCGACTCCGGCGGAAGCCGCTACTACGCGGCCAGCGGATTCGACGAGAATTTCTCCCTGCGTTGGATCGTGAGCGCCGGCCCGACCGACTCCTCGGGGACGGCGGTGGCCGCGATGAAGACGATCGTCGTCGAGGCCACCTACGGCGTGCGCTACGACAACTCCGGGAAGGTGCTGGCCAACGACGACGGCCTGACCGTGCGGCTCAACACACTGGTCGCCGAATGAGCCGCGCGCGCCACAGCGAGGGCGGCTTCTCCCTGATCGAGATGCTGGTGGCGATGTCGCTGACCGTCGTGATGTTTCTCGCCGTCATGCTGGCCTACGACGAGGCGCGCAAGCTGGACACCATCGTCAACGCCGACGTCACGGTTCAGGGCAACCTGAGACTGGCCATGGATCGCGTCGAGCGTGACCTGCGCATGATCGGGTTCGGCGTGCCGACGGGCGAGCGCATCGGCGGCACGTCGGTCTGGACGCCCTCGATCTTCCACGCCACTCCGACGCAGATCGGCTTCCGCTCGGAGATCGACGGCGGCTACGCCGAGGTCACCTGCACGCCCGCCCTGCTCAACACCGACTGCCCGCTGAACCGGCTACGCCTCGACTCCGTCAGCTACTACGCGTCGGTCGGGTGCGGCGCCCTCGGCGGAGGCAGCGGCGGAACCGCGATGGTCGTCATCTCCGAGGACGAGGAGTGGTTGCCGATCACCTGTTCCGCCGTGAACCAGGCGCAGGCCTACCTGACCACCTCGACGATGCCCAGCGCGACGTTCGCCGCCGGGTCGGCCAAGGCCGTCACGCTCGAGCAGGTGTACTACACGTACACGGCGTCGTCGCAGTCGCCCTACGGCACCGTGACCAAGTCCACGCGCTACGCCAACACCCCCAGCTCGACCTTTCCACCCACCGGCGCTCAGTGGACCACCATCGGTTCGCAGTTGACGGACTTCTGGCTGGAGTACCACGACGAGGCGGGCGCAGTGCTGAGCGGCAATCCACTCTCGGCGACGCAGCGCGAGCAGGTGCGCAGCATCGTCATCTTCATGCAGGGCTACGAGCAGGTCAACGCGCAGGGCGACGGCCGCGTGATCGAGCTACGTTCGGAGATCCTGCGGCGCAACCCGGAGTCGTAGAACGATGCCCAACGTACCAGACCGACAGCAGCGAGGCATGGCCCTGATCACAGTGTTGCTCGTGATGGTCATGTTCTTCCTGCTGGCGTTGACGCTGCTCTTCCGCAGCAGCACCGAGCACGTCATCGCGACCAACGAGCAGGATCACCTGAAAACGCTGGCCTTCGCCGAGGCCGGCCTGGCCTGGGCCGAGCGCCGTGTCGCCGACGCGTCGGACTTCTCGGATCTTCTGACCGGACCGGACGACTCGAACACCGGCGACGATAATCTGATCGGCCTGCGCGATCTCAGCCTGAGCGCGACGAGTCAGTTCACCACTGCCAACGAGGGCACGAAGTCGGCGATCGTGTCGGCCAGCCTGCTGGGGCGAGCCTCGCAGACCTACGAAGTGGTCCGGCTGACGGACGACGACGACACCAGGGCTCTGGTCTACGTCCGCATCGACGACAATTACGACGACGACGAAGAAGACCCTTCGAACAACGCTCCGCTGATCGACACGGACGACCACCTGACGATCACCGTCGTCGCCGAGTACCCCGTATTCGTCGATGCCAACGGCGCCGAGGTGTCGAACCTCTCCGACGATCGCGGGCGAGCTCATCGCATGATCTCGGCCACGATCGGAGGCGACATCTCCACTCCCTATCCGGCGATCGCCACCAACGGCAGTCTCGACATCGGCGCCGGCATGACGGTCTGCGGCGACTGCGGCGGAATCCACGCCAACCAGGACATCACCCGCAACAGCGGAGGCTACATCTGCGAGGACGCAACCGCGTCCGGCAACTACTCCGGCTCGACGTCGGGAGTCGGCGGCGACTCCGGCGGCGGGCGCCCCCTGGTCAACCTGCCGATCATCAACCCGTACGACGACGTCTTCGTGCCCGACAAGGCGGTCTTCGAGGCCAACACGCCCATGGCCTGTCCCGCCGGGACCGCGAAGTACTTCGCGCTGGTCGCCGACGATGACAAGGGACAGGTGTTCAAGGCCTACTGGAGCAGCAGCGCCAGCCGCTGGGAATGGAAACGGATCGACGTGCTCGACAGCTCCGACGTCAAGCTCGACGACTGCGGGCGAGCGCCGGGAGACAGCGGATACGCCAGCGGCGGGACCGGCGCGGTCAGCGACGGCGGCAAGGACGAGTTCTACGGCTTCAAGGGCAGCAGCTCGGAGTCGAACGACGGCTGCAGCGGGGACGCCAGCCTCAGCGGAGCGACGAACAACGACTTCAACCGCCAGGGCTATTACCTGCCGGGCGGCAGCCATCAGAACACGATCAGCGACTCCGGGATCAAGGCCCTCCCGGGCAGCTTCGAGACGGACGGGTCAAGGGATTTCCGCGAGAACAAGCGGATCAAGGACGGCACGTTCGACTTCGGCTCGGACACGATCTACTCCCCGCTCTACGGAGCGGTCGTCTTCGTCTACGGCAACGTGATGTTCTCGGGCAACCCCGGCAAGAGCGGCTCGATCGACTTCAACTGCTCGGGCGCCGCGGGCTGCAGTTCGTCCTCGAACCTGCCGAACGACCTGTGGCGCGTCAGCGTCATCGCGACCGGCGACATCCAGGTCTCGGGACAGGCCAACCTCGGGCCGGCCAGTCCCGACGAGGATTTCTACTATCTGCTCGTCGCCGGCCGGGACATCACGCTCAACGGCAACCCGCAAGAGGACAGCAGCGGCTGTCCGTCGAACTGCGGCTCGCCTCTCCCGAGCAGCATCGCCGACATGGCCGGCATCTATGCGGCGCACGAGCAGATCCAGATCTCGGGCAACCCCAACCTGTTCGGGTTCATGATCGCGGAGGACGCCACCGACTGTTCCGACACGGTCGACGCGCAGGGCAAGGGCATCTCGACGATCAACGGCAACCCGAAGATCTTCCGCGACTGCAACCACCCGCCCAACCCCTGGGAGACGGGCGGAGCGGGTGTCGAGCTCCTCTCCTGGCAGGAGATCGAGTAGAGGCCGGAACCTGCATTGTCACGCGCTGCGATAGTGCATAGTCTGACCCCGTGCAGCGCAACCTCACCAGAATCGTGGCCGCACTGGCGTTCCTGTCGCTCGCGGCTTTCGCCGTGCACCGCATCGTCGCGCTGGACGTCTGGTGGCATCTCGAGACCGGGCGCTGGATCCTGGCCCACGGAATCCCGGCCGTCGACCCCTTCAGCTACGCGTTCCCCGATCGGCCGTGGGTCGAGCTGCACTGGCTGTACTGCGTCACCGCCTGGCTGATCTTCGACAAGCTCGGGCCGAACGCGGTGATCCTGACCAAGCTCGTCCTCGTGGCCACTTCCTTCGGGCTGCTGTACTCGGTCGCGCGCGAGCGCGCGCGCTGGGCCGCCCCGCTGGGCGTCGCGCTGGCCACCGTCGCCGGCTTCGAGCGGCTGATGGTGCGCCCCGAGCTGGTGACGTTCGTCGGCCTCGCGCTGACGCTGCTGTGCGTGCAGCGCTACCGCGAGCGCGGCGACGTGCGCTGGCTCTATCCCCTGCCCGCGTTCCAGCTCGTCTGGGCCAACTGCCAGGCGCTGTCGATCCTGGGTCCGGTCGTGCAGTGGATCGTCCTGGCGGCCGACGCCTTCGAGCGCAGGCTGCCCGATGCGTTCCGACCCGGAGTTCGCGCGAGTGCCGCGTCGCCCCGACCGGCCCTGCTCGCGGCGGCGCTGACGACCGTCGTCGGCCTGGCCAACCCGTACTTCCTCGAGGGCTTCCTCTTTCCGTTCCGGCTGTTCGACCAGCTCGGCGGGCAGCACTTCATCGGTCGCTCGATCACCGAGTTCAACAGCCCGTTCTCCGAGCTGCTGTTCCGCGCGGACTTCCGCACGATCTCCTACCTCGTCGTCGCCGGCGTCTCGGCCGCGGGCTTCGCCTACAACCGCCGTCGCTTCCCGCTGAGCCGGCTGGCGCTGTGGCTCGCCTTTCTCGTGCTGTCGATCCGCGCGCAGCGCAACATCGCGCTGTTCGGCTTCGTCGCCGCGTACGCGACGATGCTGAACCTGGACGAGGGTGTCGCGGAGGACGAGCCCGGCGCGCAGCGCGCGCGCTGCGTTTGTCTCTCCGCGGTTGCGCTGTACGCGCTGTGCGTGCTGTTGCTGGTACCCGGGAACTGGCTCTACCGCTCGCAGGGTCTGTCGCGACGCTTCGGCTTCGGCGTGAGCGATCGCGTTCATCCCGTTCGGGCGCTGGAGTTCGTCCGGCAGGCCGGGCTTCCGCGCCCCGTGCTGAACGGCCTGGGCGACGGCGGGTACGTAATGTTCGAGGGCGGCGAGAAGAGCGTCTACGTCGACGGGCGGGTCGAGATCTACGGCGCCGAGAACCTGCGCGAGGCGCTTCCGCTGACGACGTCGGGCGCGGGCTTCACCGAGACGGCGCGGCGTCTCGGAGTGCGGACGGCGCTGGTGCGCCACCGTCCGGCACACCAGGGGCTGGTCCGGCTGCTGGAGAGCGCCGCGGACTGGGTGCTCGTCTACTACGACGAGCGGCATCTGATCTACCTGCGCGTGGACGACGAGCCGACCGCGGCGCTGGCGCGACGCCACGCGGTGCGCTGGGACGACCCGGCGCCGCGGCAGGTCGCCCCCCCGCAGCGACTGCGCGCCTGGCGCGGGCCGCGGCTCCCGCTGCCGAGCGCTCCGGACAACCTCCGGCATCACGCTATGGGAACGCTGTTCGTCAGCCTCGGTCGCTACGCGCCGGCCGTCGAGCAGTTCGAGGCCGCGGTGCGTGAGGACCCCGGACACGACGGCTCGGCCCTGCACCTCGGGCTGTTCTATCGGGCGCTCGGGCGCGACGACGAGGCCGACGAGCTGCTCGCGCGCGTCCCCCGGCGCCATCTGGAGGATCCGGAAGTCCTCGTGCTCGCGGGACAGATCGAGCTGTGGGCGCGGCGCCCCGAGCTGGCCCTGCGCTCGTTCGAGCGTGCGGCGCAGCTCGCCGGCGACCCGCCGGAGATCCTGCTGCGCGTCGCGCGAGCGGCGATCGCCGCGAGCGCGTTCGACGCCGCGGAGTCGACGTTGCTGCGTCTGGACGAGATTGCGGGGCAAGAGGCGGAGGTCGCCGGCCTACGCGGCGCAGCCGCGGCCAAACAGAATCGCTACGACGAGGCCGCGGCGCACCTGGAGCGATCGCTGCGCATCGACCCCGCTCAGCCGCGCGTGCTGCGGCTGCTGGCCGCGGCCTACTCCACGCTGGGGCGGACGGCGGATGCCGCCTCGGCGCGCGCCCGCGCCGAGGCGCTCGAGGCCGGGGCCGCGGGGCCGCGCTGAACCGATTCCGCGTCGCCTACGGACAACTGTCGGCCAGCGCGGTCGCACAGGTCGACACGGGCGTTCTCGGCGAACCGCCGGTCCCCGTGCCGAGATCGCCCTCGCGCGTGCTGACGCGCGGCGTCACCAACCAGAACTGGTCGCCGCCGGCCGGCACCGCGACCCAGCTCTTCAACCCCGCGGTCGAGCAAGTGGCCGGCTCGTGGTCGGGCGTGGTGTGCAACGTCGCGAGCGAACCCTCGTAGACGACGAAGTCCTGGTCGACGACGGTCGACTCGTTGCACGAGTCGCCCCATGTCAACAGGAGACTGTCGTCGGGCGGGGTCGTGCTGACGCGGGCCCTGACGTACCAGTTGCCCTCCGCCACCTGAAAGAACGCCCCGGGCGACAGCGAGTTGAACGCGGCCCAGGCGTTGCCCTGGACGATCGGGTCGAACGACGCGAAGGCCGGCGCCCCGTCCGACACGAGGTCGATGAGTCCCACGTAGAACTCACCCGACGTGATCGTCACGGGCGAGGCCAGCGGGTAGAGATCGTAACCGTTGGCTCCCGCCCCCTCCGGCGGGATCACGGTCGTCTCCTGGTACACCAACGTCGCGTTTGCCATGTCGCCCGTGCCCGCCGGGTCGGAGTAGACGAGGATCCGCACCGAGCGGCCGGTGATCGGCACCTCGCGATTGACGTAGATCTCGAGCCGATCGATCGTCAACGGCAGCCGCTGCGCGCCCGGCGTGAAACGATTGACCCACGCCAGAAGCGTCGTCGGCGGGTCGACCGGCAGCACGCCCTCGTTGTACTCCTCGTCGACGATCAGCAGCTCGCTCGGTAGCGTCGTCACCCCGTCGAGCTTCAGCAGGGAAAGCGAATCCAGTCCGACGTCGTCGATCGAGGTCGGCCCCTCGGGCGCATTGATCAGGATGTCGATGCCGGTCAAAGTCGATCCCGCCGCGGGAGCGATGATCGACGAGGCGCTCGAGGGCACGTCCGGCGGATTGAAGTGGTCCTCGGAGGCGCCGTTGTAGAACTCGATCGGGCCTCCGAGCGTCGCCGCGCCGTACGGGTATTGCCCGCCGTCCAGAATCGACGTCGCCAGTAGCGTGTAGGCCTGGCCGGGGGACAGCCCCGGGAACTCGTACGTGCCCTGTCCGCCGAATTCCCCGGGGTTCGTCCCGGCCTGGAACGACTGCGACCCCTCGTACCTTGCGTCGCAGTTCGCGATGACCGGGCGCAGGATCAGATTCGCGCCGTCCCGCGGCACCACGTGGTCGGCGCTCAGGATCTTTCCGCGGACCCGGGAGAACGTCGAGTTGAAGCCGGCGCCGGGATACAGGTGCGACAGGCCCACCTTGTCGTCGTACTCCAGATCAGGCACGGCGCCCGCCGGAACGAACGGCGTCATCTTTTCGATCTGACTGGCCGTGGGTGGTGGGCATCCAGGGATACCGACGATGAACTCGTGATTCACCGAGCTGTGCCCGAGCCCGCTGAAGTGTCCCAGCTCGTGCACGAGCACGTGGCGGAACTCGTTGACGGTCAACTCACCCACGTCGCCCGCGTCGCCGTCGAAGAACTCGCCGTTGAACAGCGCGAACGCCTTTGTTGCCGTCGTCCCGGTGTTACGAATGATGTCCGCGCTGGCGATGACGCCCTGGGGTAGGCCGAGCGCGTTGACGATATCCGAGTTGTTGTCGAACACGATCGGGTTCTGCCCGTCGTTGGCGTTGACGACCAGGGAGTACGTCGCGGAGGTGACGTCGATCGGCAACAGCGTCGTCGGGTGCAGGATCTGTCCCTGGCTTGCGTAATCGATCCCTGCAGTCGTCACGTTGTCCCAGACGTTGAACGCTCCCTGGACCTCGGCCACGGCGGTCGGGTTGCCCCAGATGCCGAGCTTTCCGCCGTCGTGCGACCACGGCACCGGGTTCGTCGTATCCCAGCGCAGCGGGCCGTCGATGCGCCGGTCCACCGGGGCCCACGCTAGGGCGGACGTCGCCAGCAGAGCCGAACACAGGACGATCGTGAGGCCGCGCCGGATCATCGCGAGCCTCCCGTCCCCGCCGCTTGCGGCAAGACGGGGCCCGCGGTCCACAGGTCGGTCACGGCGCGACGCAGCAAGGTGTAGGGCACGGCCGCCGTGGGGTCGGCGATCTCCGCACGCTCGACCGACGTCAGCTCGTCGAGGTCCAGCCAACGGCCCAGTCCGTCCTGCCCCAGCGTCAGCCGGTTGCCCCCGACACTGGCGGCCCGCAGCCCGCCCGCGGCGCCGGACTTCACGCGGAACGCCCCGAAGGGCAAGCCAGCGGTGTTGGTGAAGCCCCAGCGGCTCTCCTCGATCAACAGGAACAGATAGCGCTCGCCGCGCCGGTAGTGCGGCGTGCCCGAGATGAACAGCTGCAGTCCGTCCGGCATCGCCACCGGGGCGCCGTAGATCTTGATCTCGAACGTCTCGCCGGAGGCCGGGAGGTCGCCGTACAGCGCGTCGTTCACCCGTAACGTCAGGTAGGTGCTCGGCAGGTGATGCTCGTCGTATGCGTACCGTACGTTCGCGACCTCGGCCAGGACCGCGCGACGGGACTCGGCGACAAGCTCCGACAGCTCCTGTTGCTGCAGCAACGTCGTACCGAACGCCGCCGGACCCAGCAAGACGATAACCAGAGCCGAACCGACGACTGCAAACCACGAATTCGGTCGCATCTTCACCTCCGCTTCCTGATCTTACGTCGAAACACATCGACGGGCGGTCCCAAAGGCGAAATCGGAGAAACTGACGGGCAACGGTTCGGATCAACCCAGGCGAGCATGGAAGGCTGGTCTTTTTTGCCCTAGGATGTGCCCCCGGAGAGACACAGATGAAGGCAACGAACATCCGCAAGGGACACGTGATCAAGCGCGAAGGCGTGCTGTACCGTGTCATGGCGATGGACCACATCACGCCGGGCAAGGGCCAGGCCGTGGTGCAGACCAAGCTGCGCAATCTGATTGACGGGAGTCAGACCGAGGTCCGCTGGCGCTCCAGCGAGGACGTCGAGCAGGCCACGATCGAGACCCGCGAGATGCAGTACCTATATAACGATGCAGACGGGTACCACTTCATGGACCTCGGCAGCTACGAGCAGATCGCTCTGGCCGCCGACCTCCTCGGCGACGCGGTCCGGTACCTCGTCCCCGACCTGACGCTGATGATGGGCTGGCACGACGGAAGCCCTGTCGGAGTGGACCTTCCCGCGATCGTCGAGCTGAAGATCGTCGAGACGAGCCCGTCGATCAAGGGCGCCACCGCGACAAAACAGCGTAAACCGGCCAAGGTCGAGACCGGCCTGATCGTCCAGGTTCCGCCGTTCATCGAAGAAGAAGAGGTCATCCGCGTCAGCACCGCGGACGGCAGCTACTCCGGTCGCGTCGAGTAGCGAATCCCGACACCCCTCCCCCGCCTCCGGCGGGGTCCCGTCGCCCGACGGGTATCGCGACAGCCCGGAAGCTCGCTGGTTTGACAACGGGTTTTCAAAACTTATGTTCCAGATGTGAAAGCGGTTCCTCGATTCGGGGTATCGCAGTCGGTTCGTTTGCTTTGACGGGCGTGAGGGTCGCCCGCCTCAAAACGGGATTGTATGCAACAGCTTTCGATCACCTTGATCAAGCGCTACGCCCGTTCGCTGGTCGTATCGCTGCTGATCGCGGTGATCTACTTGCTCGGTGGCCTGGAGTTTCTCGAACGCCACCTGATGGATCTGCGATTCCGCTGGGCCGAGCGGGAGTCGACGGGTGACGTAGTCGTCGTCTCCATCGACCCCGAGAGCCTCAAGCGGCTCGAGGTCTTCCCGTGGGATCGCGGATACTACGCAACGGCCCTCGACAATCTGCTGGAAGCCGGTGCGCAGCGCGTCGCGTTCGACATCGACTTCAGCGTCCGCGGCCCGCATCCCGACCAGGACGACGAACTCGAAGAGTCGCTGGCCAAGGCGGGCCACCGCGCCGTCTTGCCGATGTTCCTCCAGACGCAGAGTCACGACGAGGGCGCCGAGCTCTCCGCGAACATCCCGCTCGCCCGCTTCCGCCGACATTCGATGGTCGGATCGATCAACGTTCATCCGGCGGCCGACGGCCTCATCCGGCGCTACTGGATGGCCGAAACGATCGAGGGGCACGAGGTGCCGTCGCTGGCTGCCCTGCTGGCCACTCAGCACGGATCGTCGGACGACGCCTTCTATGTCGACTACGGCATCAACCACCGCAGCATCCCCTGCCTGTCTTTCGTCGACGTGCTGATCGGTCAATTCGACCCGACCCAGGTCGAGGGCAAGATCGTCATCGTCGGCGCCACGGCCGTCGAGCTGAGCGATCAGCTCGCGGTTCCGGTGAGCAGCTCGATCCCGGGTCCGCTCCTTCAGGGGCTCGCGTTCGAATCGCTACGCCAGGGGCGCGCGCTGGAGCGCGCAGGCCCCGTGCTGACGGTTCCGTTGCTGTTCCTGATCACACTCTTGGTCGCACCGGTGATGGATGCGACCTCGTGGCGCAAGGGTCTGCTGCTGATGCTCGCCGTCGGCGCCGGTGCGTTTCTGGCGTCGCTGGCGATGCAGGTGCTGACCACGCAGATGCTGGACGTGTCGCCCTGGCTGCTGGCGTCGTTCGGCGCCTACGCCGCCGCGATCTGGCGCAAGATGGACCAGCAGGGCCTGACCCTGTTGCTACAGGGCGTGCGCCTGCAGCAGACCGAGAGCCTGATGAGCCACGTCGTCGAGAGCAGCTTCGACGCGATCATGATCCTCGACGAGGCGGGTTCGATCCAGATGTTCAACCCCGCGGCGGAGAAGATGTTCGGTTATCCCGCCGCCGAGGCGATCGGGCGCCGCATCGGAGAGTTGATCTCCGCGCCGGCCCACAGCGGCGAGGACGCCGAGACGATCTGGCGCAAGGAAGGACAGCACGAGGTGGTCGGCAAGCGCTCGGACGGCGAGACGACGCTGCTCGAGATCGCCGTCGGCGCCGTCGTCGACCAGAAGAACCAGTTGCGTGTGGGGGTCGTACGCGACATCAGCGAGCGCCGGGCCCAGCAGGATGCGTTGCAGCATCAGGCCTCGCACGATCCGCTGACCAATCTTCCCAACCGCATCCTGCTGCGCGAGCGTTTCGACAAGTCGGTGCGCGAGGCGCGCGAGAACGGCTGGTCGGTGGCGCTGCTGTTGCTGGACCTCGACGGCTTCCGCGACATCAACGATACGCTGGGCCACCACGTGGGCGACCAGTTGCTGCAGCTGATCGGCCGCCGTCTGCAGAACCCGCTCGATCCGTCCCATACGATTGCGCGATTCGGCAGCGACGAGTTCGCCGTGCTGATGCCGCGCACCGGGTTGCGCGAGGCGATGCGCATGGCCGAGCAGTTGGACCAGGCGCTCAACGAGCCGTTCCTGCTGCGCAAGTTGACGCTGCACGTCTCGACCAGCATCGGCATCGCGCTGTTCCCCGAACACGGGCTGGACACGATCGAGCTGATCCAGCGCGCCGACGTCGCGATGTACCAGGCCAAGCGCAAGCGCGCCGGGATCGCGATCTACGATGCCGAGCAGGACTACAACAGCGTGCGGCACCTGTCGCTGAACGCCGAGCTGCGCGAGGCGATCGCCAAGGATCAGCTGACGCTGTTCTACCAGCCGAAGATCTCCATCGACTCGGGTCGCATCCTCAGCGTCGAGGCGCTCGTGCGTTGGCAGCATCCGAAGCACGGCATGTTGCCGCCCGACGAGTTCATCGGCCTGGCCGAGCACTCGGGGCTGATCATTCCGTTGACGCACTGGGTCCTGGGCAAGGCGATCGGCCAGTACCTGGCCTGGAAGGCGATGAACCTCGACATCGCGATGGCGGTCAACCTCTCGGCGCGCCACCTGCAGGAACGCGATCTGCCGCAGGACCTCAAGGTGTTGCTCGAGAGCTGCAATATGCCGTGCGACCGGCTGATCCTCGAGATCACGGAGAGCACCCTGATGGACGACCCCGAGCGGTCGCTGGAGGTGCTGAACCGTCTGAGCGACCTCGGGGTCAAGATCTCGATCGACGACTTCGGCACGGGTTACTCGTCGCTGAGCTACCTCAAGAAGCTGCCCGCCGACGAGTTGAAGATCGACCGCTCGTTCGTCATGGCGCTCGACAGCCAGGCCGACGACGCCGTGATCGTCAAGTCGACGATCGAGATGGCACACAACCTGGGCCTGAAGGTCGTCGCCGAGGGCATCGAGACGACTGCCATCTGGGACAGCCTGAGGCAGTTCGACTGCGACTACGGCCAGGGCTATCTGTTCGGCAGGCCCTGCCCGGGCGAAGAATTGACGCCGAAACTGGACGTCGCGTTCACCACGCCCGACCAGGAAACCGTCAACTCCTAGAGCTGCAGCGACTCGCCGGGCTGCATCACCCTCGCCTTACCGCCCTGCGCCTCGACCCTGGCCGCGAAGTCGGCCGCATCCACCTCGATGACATCGAACGTGTCGTAGTGCATCGGCACGGTGAGGCGCGCGCCCAGCATCTTCGACGCACGCGCGGCGTCCTCGACGCCCATCGTGAAGTTGTCGCCGATGGGCAGCAACGCCACGTCGAGCGGCCCCGACACCTCGCCGATCAGTTGCATGTCGAGGAACAGGCCCGTGTCGCCCGCGTGGTAGATGCGTCGGTCGCCGAGCGTCAGGACGACGCCCATCGGGTTGCCCAGGCTCTCGCCGCCGGGACCGGTGGACCCGTGATGCGCGATCGTGAACTTGACGTGTCCGAAGGGGAACTGTCGGCCTCCGCCGATGTGCATCGGGTGCGCCTTACAACCCTTGCCCTCGAAGAACGTAGCGATCTCGAAGTTGGAGACGATGAGGGCGCCGGTCTTGTTCGAGATTTCCTCGGCGTCGGCGATGTGGTCGAAGTGGCCGTGAGTCAACACGATCGCGTCGAGGCGGTCGATGTCGCCCGGCGCGATATCGGCCTTGGGGTTGTCGCCGAGGAACGGGTCGATCAGCAGGCGATGCTCGCCGTGATCGATCTGCCAGCAGGAATGCCCGTGAAAACGAAGCTCAACCATGATCACTCTCCGTCGGGAGCCTGTCGGCTCAACTCGTGCAGCGCCTCGTGTGCCGCGCGGACCGTTTGTTCGATCTCTTCCTCTCCGTGGGCCAGCGAGACGAAGGCCGCCTCGAACTGGGACGGCGCCAGGTAGACGCCGCGCCGCAACATCCCGTGGAAGAACGCCGCGTAGCGCTCGGTGTCGGACGCGGCGGCCGTGGCGTAGTTCGTGACCGTGCCCTCCCCGAAGAACGTGGTCATCATCGAACCCACGCGGTTCAGCGTCGTGGGCACACCGGACCTCGCGGCGGCGGCGCCGAGCCCCTGCGCCAGGCGCGCCGCGGTGGACTCGAGGCGCTCGTAGGCGCCGGGCTCGTCCAGCAGGTCCAGTGTCTCGATACCGGCGCGCATGGCCAGCGGGTTGCCGGAGAGCGTCCCCGCCTGGTAGATCGGGCCGGTCGGGGCGACCCGGTCCAGCAGATCCGCGCGACCGCCGTAGGCCGCCGCGGGAAGTCCGCCGCCGACCACCTTGCCGAAGCAGGAAAGGTCCGGCTCGACGCCGTAGCGGGCCTGCGCTCCGCCGCGATGCACCCGGAAGCCGGTCATCACCTCGTCGAGGATCATCAACGCGCCGTGGGCGCGCGTGATCTCGCGTACGGCGTCGAGGTATCCCGCCGCGGGCGGGACGACCCCCATGTTGCCGGCGATCGGCTCGAGGATGACGGCCGCGACGCGTCCCTCGCGCGCGCTCAGGACGCGCTCGATCGCGTCCGCGTCGTTGAACGGTACGACGTGGGTCAGCCCCGCCAACTCGTCGGGCACACCGGGGCTCCCCGGGATGCCCAGGGTCATCACTCCCGAGCCGGCCTGCACCAGCAGCGAATCGACGTGGCCGTGGTAGCAGCCCTCGATCTTCACGAGCTCGGGTCTCTCCGTGACCCCACGAGCCAGCCGGATCGCCGACATCGTCGCCTCGGTGCCCGACGACACGAAGCGCACGCGCTCGCACGCGGGGACGCGCTCGCACACCCGGCGCGCGAGCTGCGTCTCCAGCTCGGAGGGAGTGCCGAACGACGTCCCCAGCCCCGCCTGTTCGCGCAGCGCCTCGACGACACGCGGGTGAGCGTGGCCGGCGATCAACGGCCCCCACGAACCCACGTAGTCGACGTACTCGTTACCCTCGCTGTCGGTCACGCGCGGTCCCGTTCCGCGGGCCAGGAACACCGGAGTCCCCCCGACGGCCTGGAACGCGCGCACGGGACTGTTCACCCCGCCCGGCATGTATCGCGTGGCTTCCTCGAACAGAGAACGACTCAACGTTACCTCCCGCGAGCGGTCCGGGCCTTGCCGGACGTGCCGCAACTCGAGCCGTCGAACAGGTCAAGTTGAAACGGACGGTCGGGCGTCGACGGGCCCGGCCGGTAGATGCCCAGGCGGCGCGCCCGGGCCAGGATCTTCTCGTACAGGCGCCGGAACCGAATCGAGTGGTCGAGGTGCTTCAGGTGAGCCAGCTCGTGACACAGCGTGTCGACGAGGCTCGACTCCTTCAGCATGCGCCCCGTCCTGGCATGACGCAGCCGGATCAGGATCGCTCCGTCCTCGTAGCACACGCCGTAGTGCTCCACGACTCCGTCCTTCTCGGGATCGAGTGACGCGTAGCGCAGGCCGAACTCCGATCCCAGCTGGGTACCCCACCGGCGCAGTTTGCGCATCATCGCTCGGTCGTCTTCGCTTCGTAGTTCGCTCTCGGTCGGGCTGCGCATCGGCTCCTGCGCCAGCCGCTTCAGTCGCGCCTGTGCCGTCCGGGCGGCGCGAGCCAACTCTTGTGGCGCGAACAGCATTGCCTGCTCGCCCCCGCGCGATCGCTGGGCCGGGCGGCGCGGCAAGTCAGCGCACCAGGCGCGCCGCGCGACGCGCGTCGTAGGTCAGGATCACGTCGGCCCCCGCGCGCTTGATCGACGTCAGGATCTCGAGCATCGCCCGCTCGCGATCGACCCAGCCGCGTTCGGCGGCCGCGACGAGCATCGAGTATTCGCCGCTGACGTTGTACGCCGCGACGGGGACGTCGTAGCGATCCTTGATGCTGCGGATCACGTCGAGATAGGGCAACGCCGGTTTGACCATGACGATGTCCGCGCCCTCGTCGAGATCCAGGCCGACCTCGAGAATGGCCTCGGTCGCGTTGGCCGGGTCCATCTGGTACGTGCTGCGGTCGCCGAACTGCGGAGTCGACTGCGCCGCCTCGCGAAACGGCCCGTAGAACGCCGACATGTACTTCGCCGCGTAGGACAGGATGGCGATCTGATCCATCCCCGCCTCGTCCAGCGCATTGCGAATCGCGCCGACTCGGCCGTCCATCATGTCCGACGGCGCCACCCAGTCGGCTCCGGCGCGCGCGTGGGACAGGGCTGCGCGGGCCAGCAGTTCGAGCGTGTCGTCGTTGACGATCTCGCCGTCACGCACGACCCCGCAGTGACCGTGATCGGTGTACTCGCACAGGCAGACGTCGGTGATCACGACCAGCTCCGGTCGTGATTTCTTCAGCGCGCGGACCGCTGCCTGCACGGCGGCCTCGTCGTCCCAGGCCTCCGAACCGACGTCGTCCTTGCGGTCCGGAATGCCGAACAGGAGCACCGCGCGCACGCCGTCGTCCCACGCCGCGTCGACTTCCTCCAGCAGTGTGTCGATCGACAACTGGTAATTGCCCGGCATCGACGGGATCTCGTCACGAACGCCGGACCCGGACCGCACGAATAACGGGTAGACCAGGTCCGCGGGGTCGAGCCGGGTCTCACGCACCATGTTGCGGACCCCGGGAGAGCGGCGCAGACGCCGGGGACGGCGGGTGGGGAACATCCTAGGAGCCTGTCCGGATCATCAGCGGTATAGACTCCTAGTCCTCGGGCTCACCGAAGAAGAAGTACTGCGCACACCCCTTGCTACAGAAGGAGCGGCCACTCATCTCCGTCGAGTGCTTGTCACAAAAACGCTTGAAACAGATCGGGCACTTGAGGAGTCGCACGACATCCTCGGCGATCTGACACACGTAACAATGCGATTCGTCCATCGCTCTCCCGACGCCGCCCGGGCGGCTTCTTGCGTCCGGCCCCCGGCGCGGCTAAAGTAGCCGCCAGTTTCGCGAGAAAGGGGCGGCGTAGCTCAGAGGTAGAGCGAGGGATTCATAACCCCTAGGTCCGTGGTTCAAGTCCACGCGCCGCTACCATCCTCCTCCGCATCCGCGGTCGGTTCCGAACTCACGGATTTTAGCACTCCCTCACCGAAGGAGACGCCATGGCCTGGATTCGGCAACTGGAAAAGAGTGAGGCGGAGGGCGAGCTGGCCCGTCTGTACGAGCGAATCGCTCCCGGCGACCGGCCGCTCGACAACATCCTGGCCATCCACTCGTTACATCCGCGCAGTCTGTCGGATCACTTCGAGCTGTACCGCACGCTGATGTACGGCTCGGGCCCCCTGTCGCGTCGCGAGCGGGAAGTCGTCGCCGTGGCGGTCAGCGCCGCCAACGCCTGCCGCTACTGAGTGGCACACCACGGAGCGGGGCTCCGTCGAATCACCGGAGACGACAGACTGGCCGAGCGGCTCGGCCGCGACCCGGATCTCGCCCCGTTGCCGGCCCGCGAGCGTGCGATGGTGGACTGGGCGCTGAAGTTGACGCGGCGCCCTGCGGAGATGACTCGCGAGGACCTCGAACCGCTCCGAACCGCTGGACTCGACGACCGGGCGCTGCTCGACCTGGCGATGATCGTCGGCTACTACGCCTACGTCAATCGCATCGCCGACGGGCTCGGCGTCGAGCTGGAGGCCCACCCACCGGGCGCCGGCGAATCGTCCGGGCTAGAATCGAAATGAGGATGAGGGAGAGCAGTTCCAACCGAATCGTCCGAACCGTGGCGGCGGTGCTGTTCGCGCTGGCGCTGGCCTGTGCGTGCGGCAGCGCGCAGTGCGGCGTGCTGGCGCAGCCGACACCCGCCCCGGAGTGGAAGGTCGCCGAGTGGATCAACGGCGATCCGGGGAAGCTCGACGATCTGGATGGGCGCGTGGTGATCGTCGAGTTCTTCCAGCTTTGGTGCCCGGGCTGCGATCGCTTCTCGATCCCGTTGATCCAGCGCTGGCACGACAAGTACTGGGGTAACGACAACGTGGTCATCGTGTCGATCCACACCGTCTTCGAGGGCCACGACGTGCAGACGCCCGATCGCCTGCGCGAGTTCGTGCGCGAGAAGGGAATGCTGCACCCGGTGGGGATCGACGCTTACGAGAAGCCGGGAGACAAGATCCCGGTGACGATGACTCGCTACGACACGCAGGGTACGCCGCAGATCGCGATCATCGACAAGCAGGGCTTGCTCGTGTTCAACCACTTCGGCAGCTTCGACCCTGTGCCGGTGGAGTTCTTCCTCGAGCGACTGCTCAAGGAGGAGGGGCCGAAGAAGAAGCCGCGCAAGACGACCCGGCCGACCGGAAGATCCCAGAGCGCCGGCCCGAAGCCCGAGGCCAAGAAGCCGCGCACTCCGTCGCGGCGCGCGGAGAAGAACCCCGACCTCTCGGGTTCGTACCAGATCACGCTCGAGCAAACGCTGAAGAACTGCGGGCCGAAGATCCCGCCGGTGACCGTCCCGGCGACTCTGTCGGTCTACGACGATCGCATCGACGCGAGGTTCGAGGGTGAGTACCTCGGATTCCGGCGCATCTCGTTGCAGTACCAGAAGGCATCGGGCGAATTCTCGACCACGATGAAACAGCGCGTCCGCGAACGGGGCGGCGGTTCGACGATCGATCTGCAGTTGACGGGAAGGTTGAACGCATCCAACGATCCGCCGCAACTCCAATACGAGTTTCGCCTCGACAAGAAGGGCGACTCACCGGACCTGAACTGCCTCGTTCAGGGGCAAGGAGCCGGCACGAGAAGCGGCCCCTAGGTCAACTCGTCGAGCAGGCTGCGCAGACGCGGGAACGCGCGCTCGATGTCGTCGGTGGAGACGGCGCCGACCGACAGGCGGAACCAGCCGCTGTCCTGTTCGAGACCGAACGCCTGGAACGGCACGGCCGCCAGACCCGCGCGATCGAGCAGTAGCTGTCGGATGTCCTCGTTGGTCTCCAGTCGCCGGCCGCCGATCGAACGTCCGATCAGATCCAGACGCAGCGAGAGGTAGATCGCCCCCTGGGGGCTGACACAGTCGACGGGATAGCCCTGGGCGCGCATCTCGGTGAACCCGTTGAACAGCGCATCGAGGCTGCGCTGGACGCGGCGGTTCATCTCTTGCTGATAGGCCTCGACGGCCGGCGCGTCGTTGAGGAAGCCGGCGACCGCGACCTGTTCGGGCCTCGGCGCCCAGGCGCCGATGTGACCGACCAGAGCCTTCATGCGCGCGACGAGCTTCGGCGCGCCAAGCACCCATCCCACGCGCAGCCCCGTGGCGGCGAAGCCCTTCGAGATCCCGTCGAGACTGACGACCCACGGCGCCGCCTCGGGGACCAGCGCCACGGGCATCCTGTGCCGCGCGTCCCCGGAAAGCAGGGTCGAGTACACCTGATCGTGCAGGAGGAACAGTCCGCGGCGGCCCTGCTTGGTGCGCCGCTGATTCTCTTCGACGACGGCCTCGACGATCGCCCGCAACTGGTCCTCGGCGATCAGCGTGCCCGTCGGGTTGAGCGGGCTGTTCAGCACCAGCAGCCTCGCGTCCCGCAGGTGCGGCGCGAGCTGGTCCAGCGTCGGCATGAAGCCGTCTTCCGCGCGCGTGGGCACGACGACGCCCTCGGCGCCGCTCATCCAGACGTAGTGATTGTTGTTCCACGACGGAACGGGGTAGACAACCTTTTCGCCCGCGTTGACCACGGCGAGATAGGTCGAGTACAGGATCGGTCGGGCGCCGCTGGCGATGAGCACCGACTCGATCGGGTAGCGCGCGCCCCAGGTGCGTGCGACGAAATCGACGACCGCCTTGCGCAGCGCGAGCACGCCGTCCGACGGCGGGTAGTTCGTCTCGCCGTCGTTGTAAGCCGTGATGATCCGTTCGCGTAGGCCGTCCGGGATCGGAAAATGGCGCGAGTCGAAATCACCGACGGTGAGATTGCACACGTCGTCGCCCGCGGCGATCATCTTCTTCACGTCGGCGGCGATCTTCAGGATCTCGGAACCGACGAGTCCGCGAACGTTGTCGCTCAGCGAGGCGTCGATGAGATCGGGTTCACCAAAGTCCAGGGTCGAGAGTGTTTCTGGCGTCATGTGCTGATTCTATCCGTCCGTTCGGCCCAGATCTAGCCTGAGGTCCAAGTCGTTCATTTGCGGGCCGTTGGCGTGATGCTCATCTCGATCCGTTCTCCGTCACGCACGACGACGACCTCGAGCGGCACGTCGATCTTCACAGCGTCCAGCGCATACGTGTAGTCGTAGATGTTGGCGATCTTCTGCCCCCCGAATTCCACGATCACGTCGCCGGCCTGCAACCCCGCCGTGTCGGCCGGGCCGCCGCCGACCACGCCGCTCAGGCGCAGACCATCCACCTCTTCGGTGTAGTCGGGAATCGTTCCCGTGAACGCGCGCAACGTGTCGCGATCTCCGCCCTTGTCGCGTGGGATGACCTTCTCGTACTTCGGGGGCGGGTCGAGTTTGGCCAGCTTCTGCACCGTGAGGGCGGTGAAGTGCGCGATCCGCGCCAGCCCCTCGTAATTCACTCGCTCCGCCGTGTCGGAGGGGCGGTGGTAGTCCTCGTGAGATCCCGTGAACAGATTCAGCGTCGGGATGCCGGCCTGGTAGAACGACGTGCTGTCCGTGGGCAGGTACGGGTCGTCCTGGGTGTTGATGTCGAAACCGACGACGACGTTGGCCTGCTCGATCAGCTTGGGCCAGGCGTCACTGCTGCCGACCGCCTGCAACGTCAACTTGTTCTCCCGCATGCGGCCGACCATGTCGAGGTTGACGTACCCGGCGATCCGGTCCGTCGGCAACAGCTCCTCCTTGACGAAGCGACTCGAGCCGAGCAGTCCCATTTCTTCGCCCGACCAGAAACCCAGGACGACGTCGCGGTGGCGAGCCTTCTTGCTGATCACCTTGCCCGCCTCGAGAACCGCGGCCACGCCGGAGGCGTTGTCGTCCGCGCCGTTGTGGATCTGTCCGACCTCCTCCTTCTTGGCCAGGGAGTTCAGCCCCTTGCCGTGACCGAGGTGATCGAAATGGGCGCCGATCATCACGTAGCTCGGGTCGCCTTCTGTCTTCTCGGTCGCGGGCAGGTAGCCGAGCACGTTGTGCCCCTGTCTGCGCTCGCGCTTCACCGCGACCTCGAGCGTGAGTGCGATGCCGGGGATGTCGAAGCCGGTCAGATGCGGATTGCCGGTGTCGAGGCCCTTCTGCACTTTCTCGAGCGACTCTCCGTGGGCGGCGAAGATCGCGTCGGCAACCTCTCCGCTGGCGCTGGCGGCGATGATCCCGGACCCCGACAGCGCGGTGTCGAAGCTGGACGGGATCGTCTCTCCCGAGTTGGGCGAGGTGGGGCCGGTGATCAGCAGCACGGCCTTGGCGCCGAGCTCGCGGGCGTTGAGCGCCTTGTAGCGCAGCCCGGAGTAGCGGGCGAGCACGGCTCGCTCGTCCTGATCGATATCCTCCGGAAAGTAACGCAGCACGACGACGATCTTGTCCTTGACGTCGAGACCGTGGTAGCTGTCGTAGGAGAAGTCCTTGCCGTCGGGAACGGTCAATCCGTAGCCGGCGAAGATCACGGGCGCGGTCACCGCCCCGTTGTCGCTGAACGAGAGCGCGCGGACATGGTCGGTGCCCTGCCACGACTGCGGCTTCTTGTCCTCGAGCTCGATCGAGAGCGCCGATCCCGCGTCCTGTGTTCCCGCGGTGAACTCGAACGACTGAATGAACCCGTCCGTTCCCGGCAGCGGCTTGGCGCCCATCGCCTCGAGTTGCTTGCCGATGTAATCCGCGGCCTGGCGCTCGCCGGCCGATCCGGTCAGGCGGCCTTCCAACTCGTCGGCGGCCAGGGCCTCGACGTGGCTGCGAAGGGTCGATACGGTTGCGGCCGCACCCTGCGCCATCGCCGGCGCGAAGGCGAACGCCAAAGTGAGCAGACCGGCAACGACGGTTCTCATTCTCCGCTCCTACGCTCGGGCGACGCGGCAAGGGCCTCGAGCGCGCGCGCGTGATTCCATTCGGCCAGGAAGATCTGCGCTCCGTCGCGGCCGTGTCGCTTGGAGGTCCACGCCAGTCGCTTTCCATCGGGCGTGAACACCGGGAGTCCGTCGAAGCCGTCGGTGTAGGTAACCCGGACCGGCTGCCTGCGGCCCTCTGCGTCGACGAGGAACAGCTCGAAGTTCTCGAACCCGAGCTTGTTCGAGGTGAAGATGTAGTAATGGCCCGCCGGATGCGGGTAGGGCGCCCAGCTCATCGACTCGAAGTCGGTGATCTGGCGCTGATCCGACCCGTCGAGGCGCATCGTCCAGACGTCCGCGATCAGTCCCTCGGCGTCGAAGCGGCGCCAGACGATCCGACTTCCGTCGGCGCTGAAGAACGGGCCTCCGTCGTAACCCGGCGTGCGGGTCAGGCGACGCTGCCCCGATCCGTCGGGGCGCATGACGTAGATCTCGGCGAAGTAGGACGGATCGACCTCGAGCTTCGCCTTCTCTTCCTCGTTCAGCCGGCGTTCGTAGGCGTCACGGGTCGAGGAGAAGACGATCCACTTCCCGTCGGGGCTGTAGCTGGCCTCTGCGTCGTAGCCCTCGGCGTCGGTCAGACGGACCGGCGTATCCTTCGTCCCCGTGGATACGTACACATCCATGTGAGTGTCGAAGTCCCAGGAGTAGCGCTTCTCCTTGCCCGACGCGCGGAACTCCAGCTCCGCCTTCTGCAGGTCGGCGCTGGCGGGGTCGTGATGCGTGGAACCGAAGAGGATCTCGTCGCTTCCGGGCCGGAAGAAGGCGCAGGTCGTCTTTCCCGTGCCGGGCGAGACACGATGACTCTCGCCGGTCTCGAAGTTCAGCTCGAAGATCTGGAAGAACGGGTTCTGCGGATCGCGCTCGCTCTGGAACACCATTCTCTTACCGTCGGGGGAAAAGTACCCCTCCCCCGCTCGACGCCCATCGAACGTGAGCTGCCGGGACCGGCCGAAGAAATCAACCTCCCCGAAATCAACCTGGGTCGCACCTTCATCAACCTGGGTCGTGTGCGGTCCGGCGCCGATGGCGGACGCCGCGCCGAGCAGCCCGCACGCCGCCGTCAGCAGCCCGACGAGGGCCGCCCGGCCCCATTTCTCTGGCATTTTGGACTCCAATTGCCCCGTGAACCCGAACCTCACGCATGATGACACAAACCGAATTGCGGCGGCGAGACGACGCAAGTTCGACCCGGACCGGAATTGATGGCTCCTCCACGAGTTTGTGAGTACATAGGTTAGGGCAAGGCAGAAAAAATGAGAATTATTTTAATCTTTCTCGTACCGCTCTGCGCGTTGTTTGTTGCGGTGTCGACTCCGGTGTGCGCGCATCCCGGCCTCGACAAACAGATCGTGCATCTGGACGGGCTGATCGAACAGTCACCCGAAGACGCGGCGTTGTACCTGCGTCGCGGAGAGGTCCATCGACTCGACCGGCACTGGGACCTCGCGAAGGCCGATCTGCTCCACGCGTTGAAGCTCGACGGTTCGCTCTGGGCAGCCGAGATTTCGCTGGCGAAAATCGATCTGGCCAACCGGAACCTCAAGGGCGCCCGCAAGCGAATGACGCGCGTTCTGGATAATCGTTCCGATATAGCGGAAGCCTGGATCGTGCGCGCCCGCGCCCTGAACCGACTCGGCCGCCATCTGGCTGCCGCGGCGGACTATGACACGGCGTTCCAGCTCTTCGGCGAGCGCGCACCGCGCCCGGACCACTACCTCGAGCGAGCCCGGGCGCTGCAGGCTGCGGGGGCCAAACACCATCCCCGAGCCGTGGAGGGGCTGGACCAGGGTCGCGAGCGTCTGGGCAATCCGATCACGTTGCAACTCACGGCGGTCCAGCTGCTGACCGAGATCGGTAGGATCGACGAAGCTCTGGTGCGCCTGGACGAGATCACGAGCCGCTCGGGACGCAAGGAGAAATGGCTGATCCAGCGCGGCGAACTGCTGGAGGCCGCCGGGCGACCCGAGGAAGCCCTCACCGCGTACCGCAGGTCGCTGGACGCCATCGAAACGCTACCGGCGGCGCGCCAGAACAACCGCGCCGTCAACGATCTGCGCGAGCAGGCGCAAGAAGCAGTGAGGCGACTGACCGGTGAATCCTGAAGCGCGATGCCGGGTCTGGGGGGAACCGTCCCGCGCCGAAATCAACCTGGGAAGCCGCAGGCTTCTCGGGGGCGGGACTGCGCTTCTGCTTTGCCTTCTCCTGTCTTTGGTTCCCCTGGCAGCCGAAGAGGCCGTCGTCGTCGACTACGGCGCATCGATGAAATTCCTGGCGAACTCCGCCGACCCGGGTCTCGGCCTGACCTGGACGGAAAGCGGATTCGACGATGCCTCGTGGTCCGACGGGACGTACGGGGTCGGCTTCGACACCGCGGGCCCCGTCTGGCAGAACCTGATCCTGTCCCCCGTGGCCGACACGTCGCGCTCGGTCTACACGCGGGCGACGTTCGACGTTGCAAACCTGGGAGACGTCGACAACGTCATCCTCGGCGTCGACTACGACGACGGATACGCGATCTGGATCAACGGCAACGAGGTCTACCGCACCCCGAACATGCCGGTGAGCACGATCCTGTGGAACAGCGTCGCCGGCGATCGCGAGTCCAGTAACGGTGACCTTCCGGTCTACGAGTGGGTCGACATCTCGGCCGCAGCGCTGCCGGTGCTGACGACAGGGACCAACGTCGTCGCGATCGGCGTCTGGAACAGCAGTCCGCTGTCTGACGACATGATCCTTGCCCCGCGGCTGGTGCTGGACAACACGCTGGAAGTGACGCGCGGCCCCTACCTGCAATCCGGGACGGAGAGCAGCGTCGTCGTGCGCTGGCGCACGGACGCCCCGACGAGCAGTCGAGTCAGCCACGGGGACGCCCCGGGCAACCTGACCCAGCACGTCGACGACCCCACGCCGAAGACCGATCACGAGATCGAGCTGACCGGCCTGGCCGCCGACACAACGCACTACTATTCGGTAGGCACGATGACCGAGGTGCTCGCGGGCGACGACAGCGAGCATCTCGTCGTCACGCCGCCGCCCCCGGGGACAGCCAAAGCCACACGAGTCTGGGTGCTCGGGGACTCGGGCTCGGGCGACGTAAACGCCGAGGCCGTGCGCGACGCGTACTACACGTTCAACGACCGTCACACCAACCTGTGGCTGATGCTGGGCGACAACGCATACCATTACGGAACCGATGCCGAACACCAGACGAAACTGTTCGACATCTACCCGGAGACGCTGGCAAAGTCGGTCCTGTGGCCGGCGCTGGGTAATCACGACGGTATCGCCGCCAGCTCTCCGAACCAGACCGGACCGTTCTTCGATATCTTCACGCTGCCCGACGCGGGTCAGGCCGGCGGTCTCGGCTCCGGCACCGAGTCCTACTACTCCTTCGACTATGCCAACATCCACTTCGTCGTGCTCGATTCGTTCGGCAGCGACCGCAACGACCCGGGCCCGATGGCCGACTGGTTGCGAGCCGACCTCGGCGACACGCAGCAGGACTGGATCATCGCCTACTGGCACCACCCGCCGTACAGCTTCGGCAGCCACAACTCGGATCTCGAACAGGAATTGATCGACATGCGCGACGTGTTCGTGCGCATACTCGACGACTACGGCGCCGACCTGAGCCTGACCGGGCACAGTCACAACTACGAGCGCAGCTACCTGATCGAGGGACATTACGGACTCTCGGGCGACTTCCTCGAGAGCATGAAGGTCGACGGCGGAAGCGGTCGCGAGGGTGAGACGGGGCCCTACAACAAACCCGAGAACCTGCCGGGCGACCCGGCCGAGCACTCGGGCATGGTGCACACCGTCGCGGGCAGCTCGGGACGCATCACCGGCCTAGAGGAAGAGCTCCATCCGGCGATCTTCATCGGGTTCAACACGCTGGGGTCGGTGATCCTCGACGTCGACGGCCTGCGGCTCGACGCCAGTTTCCTCGACTCTCAAGGCAACGTGCTGGACCATTACACGTTGATCAAGGGTCCGCTGCCGACGGCACCGATCGCCAGCTTCGACGTAACGCCGCCCAACGGCCGCGCTCCGTTGAACGTGCAGTTCACCGATACGTCGTTGAATCTCCCCACCCAGTGGGACTGGGACTTCGAGAACGACGGCGGCGCGGACAGCTCGCTGCAGAATCCGACGCACGTCTACGACGACGCGGGCCGCTACTCCGTCTCGCTGACGGCGACGAATGCGCTCGGCTCGGACCAGAGCGTCCTGATCGACGGAATCTGCGTCTACGACGATATCCCCGGCGAGATCACGAACCTACGCTTCGACGATGACTTCACCATGTGGTGGGACGCCTGGCCGGTTGCGGTCAACTACGACCTGTTGCGCGGCGACCTGCACCAGTTGTTGGTGACCGAGGGTGACTACGCCTCCTCGTTCGATGCCTGTATTCTCGAGGACCTTCTGATTCCGGGGGCCAACCTGCCCGTCCAGCCTGGCGACGGGGAGGCGTTCTTTTATCTGGCGCGCACGACCGACTGTGGCGGACAGACCGGCACTTACGGGTCCGCGGGCGCAACGGGGCGAGACCTCCCGTTCCAGCAGGCCGGCGCGTGCGGTTGTGACGCGACCGACGACCTCGATGGCGACGGGCTGTGCAACGGCTTCGATCTGTGTACCGACAGCGACGGGGACGGATTCGCCGATCCGGGGTTCCCGGCAAGCTCGTGCCCCATCGACAATTGCCCGGGCACGTTCAACCCGGGCCAGGCCGACCTGGACGCAGATGCGGTCGGCGACGCATGCGACACCTGCACCGACGTCGACGGGGACGGGTTCGGCGACCCCGGGTTCCAGGCCAACGTCTGTCTCGATGACAACTGCCCGACGCTCGTCAACCCCGGCCAGGAAGACACCGACGTCGACACGATCGGCGACGTTTGCGACCCGTGCCCGCTGGACCCCGACGACGACGCCGACCTCGACGGCATCTGCGCGAACATCGACAACTGCCCCGGAACCGCCAACACCGATCAGGAAAACGCCGACGGCGACGTGCTGGGCGACGCGTGCGACTTCTGCACCGACACCGACGACGACGGCTTCGGCAATCCCGGCTTCCCGGCCAACACCTGCCCCGACGACAACTGCCCCTCCATCTCCAACGCGACCCAAGACGACGCGGATGCCGACTCGCTCGGCGACGTGTGCGATGCGTGCACGGACTCCGACGGCGACGGCTTCGGCAACCCCGGCTTTGCGGACAACACCTGCCCCGACGACAACTGCCCCGACAGTTCGAACCCGAACCAGCTTGACAACGACATCGACGGAATCGGTAACGTTTGCGACGCCTGCCCGGACGACGCCGGCAACGACCCGGACAACGACACGGTCTGCGACGCCGACGACAACTGCCCGGCGGTAGCGAACCCGAACCAGTTGGACGACGACGACGACGGGTTGGGCGACCTATGCGACGACTGCCCCGGCGACCCCGGCAACGACGTCGACAAGGACGGCGTCTGCGCGCTGGACGACAACTGCCGCAACGTCCCCAATCCGTCGCAGGACGATCTCGACAACGACGGACTGGGCGACCAGTGCGACGACTGCAACGACACGGACGGCGACGGCTTCGGCAATCCGGGGATGTTCAACCAGTGCCCCAACGACAACTGTCCGAGCGTGCCCAACCCGGGCCAGCAGGATCACGACGGCGACGGCGACGGCGACGTGTGTGACGACTGCACGGACACCGACGGCGACGGCTTCGGCAACCCCGGCTTTGCGGACAACACGTGCCCCGACGACAACTGTCCGAACGTGGCAAACATGCCCCAGGCGGACCTCGACGGCGACGGCGACGGCGATCTGTGCGACCCCGACATCGACGGCGACAACGTCGACAACGGTGACGATGAGGCGCCTAACGATCCGTCCCAGTGTCGCGACACGGACGGCGACCTGTGCGACGACTGCTCGAGCGGCACGGACGACCCGACCGACGACGGCGCCGACGAGGATACGGACGGAATCTGCAACACGGGCGATAACTGCCCGGCGACTTCCAACCCGGGACAGCAGGACCTCGACGTCGACGGCTTCGGAGATGTCTGCGATCCGGACATCGACGGCGACGGCGTCGCCAACGAAAACGATGGCGCTCCGAACGACGCGACGGCTTGCCGTGACCTGGACGTCGACCTGTGCGACGACTGTTCCAGCGGTGCGGATGATCCAGCGAACGACGGAGTCGACACCGACAACGACGGCATCTGCGATCTCTCGGACGCCTGCACCGACGCCGATCAGGACGGCCTGGGCAACGGCAACCTGGCCAACAACGACTGCGCGGCGACGACGCTGACCGACACGAACGACGCGAACCCGTTCGAATGCGCCGACCAGGATTCGGACACGTGCGACGATTGCTCGGGCGGCAGCTTCGCTCCGTCCGCAGACGGCCCGGACGCCGACTCCGACGGGGTCTGCGACGCCGGTGATGCCTGCCCCGACGACGCGGACAACGACGTCGATTCGGATGGGTTCTGCGCGGACGAGGACAACTGCCCCACGGACTCGAACCCCGGCCAGGGCGATGCCGACGGCGACACGCTCGGTGACGCGTGCGACGAGTGCACCGACACCGATGGGGACGGCTTCGGCGATTCGCAGTTCCAGGCCAACACGTGCCCCGACGACAACTGCCCGTCGATCGCCAACGTGTCGCAGATCGACTCAGACGGCGACGCCGTCGGCGACGTGTGCGACCTGTGCACGGACCTCGACGGTGACGGCTTCGGAGACGTCGGATTCCCGCTCAACACCTGTCCGACGGACAACTGCCCCGCCGTCCCCAACCCGACGCAATTCGACGTCGACGCGGACAGCCTGGGCGATGCATGCGACCCGTGCACGGACGTCGAGGGTGACGGGTTCGGCAACCCCGGGTTCCCGGCAAACACGTGCCCCGACGACAACTGTCCGTTCGCCTGGAACCCGGCCCAGGATAACGCCGACGGCGACGAGTTCGGCGACCTGTGCGACTTCTGCGTGCTCGATCCGTTCAATGACCCGGACGGCGACAACGACTGCAACAACGCGGACAACTGCCCCACGGTGTTCAACCCCGATCAAGAAGATCGCGATTCGGACGGCGTTGGCGACGCCTGCGAATACGTCCTGGTTAACGGCCTGTACTACCTCTCGTCGAGCGAGGTGACCAACGCCGAGTATGCGGAGATGCTCAACGCGGTTGCCGTCTCGGACTTGCTCGGACAGTTCTCGCCCCAGATGCAGGCCGACCCGCGCGGCGGCATCGTTCGCAGCGGTCTCGCGGGCTCCTTCATATATTCCGTGAAGCCCGAGATGGGCGACAAGCCGGTCAACTACGTCTCGTGGCTCGACGCGGCGCGCTACGTGAACTGGCTGCACAACGGGAGACCGACCGGCGCGCAGGGCCCCGGTCTGACCGAGACCGGCGCATACGATCTGACGGTGAACAACCCCGGACTCGCCGCGACGCGACAGTTCGGCGCGCGTTGGTTCTTGCCGACCAAGGACCAGTGGGACACCGCGGCCTACGAGGACCCCGATCACGGCAAGTTCTGGCTGTTCCCGACGCGTAGCGATGACGCTCCGCTCGCGGCCGGGGCATCCCTCGACGGAGACATCGATGCGGCCGGCTTCAACGTCGCGAACTACGACGGCAGCGCGGACTGGAACGGCCAGGACGGAAACGTGACGACGGTGGCGAGCGCCGGTCCGCTGGCCAGTTCGTACTGGGGAACGTACGACCAGGGAGGCAACGTAAGCGAATGGACCGAGAACCTGCACGGCGCCGGACGGCGCAAGATTCGCGGCGGGTCCTTCGCGGATGCGGCGTCGGCGCTGAGATTGACGGCCAACATCGGCCATGGCGTCAACAGCGAAGACGTGGAGGTCGGCTTCCGCGTTGCCGCCTCACTGCAGTGTCTCGACAGCGACGGAGACGGATTCGGGCAGTCGGGCGCCCCCGCCTGTTCGGGCGGACAGGTGCGGGACTGTGACGACACGCGCAGCGCGGTGTTCCCCGGCGCGCCGGAGGTCTGCGACGGTCAAAACAACGATTGCAACGACCCGATGTGGCCGGCGCTTCCGGACCCCGAGGTGGACGACGACAAGGACCTCTTCACCGAATGCGACGGCGACTGCGACGACGGCAACGACCAGCGGTACCCGGGCTTCGCCGAGATCTGTGACGGCATCGACAATGACTGCGACGACGTTCTTCCGTTCGAAGAGCAGGATCCCGACGCGGACGGACTACCGTCCTGCGCGGACAACTGTCCGGCGGACTCGAATGCCGCGCAGAAGGACGCCGACGGGGATCTCGCGGGAGACGCCTGCGACGAATGCACGGACCTGGACGGCGACGGATTCGGGGATCCCGGCTTCCCGAACAACACGTGCGCGCAGGACAACTGTCCGGCCCTGCCCAACGCAGCCCAGGACGACGCCGACGGCGATGCCGTGGGCGACGTCTGCGATTCGTGCACCGACACGGACACCGATGGATTCGGCAACCCCGGATTCCCGGACAACACGTGCCCCGACGACAACTGCCCCGGGGTGACGAACGCGGGTCAGGAGGACGCGGACGGCGACACGCTGGGCGACGTCTGCGATACCTGCACCGACATCGACAACGATGGCTTCGGCAACCCCGGATTCCCGGCCAATACGTGTCCCGAGGACAACTGCCCCGACGTTTCGAACGCGGGCCAGACAGACACGGACGCCGACGCGCTCGGCGATGCCTGCGACACTTGCACCGACACCGACAACGATGGTTTCGGCAACCCCGGCTTCCCGGAGAACGTCTGCCCCGACGACAACTGTCCCAACGTCGCGAACGTCGGTCAGGCCAACGCCGACGGTGACGCGTTCGGCGACGTCTGTGACGCGTGCACCGACACGGACGGCGATGGATTCGGTAACCCCGGCTTCTCCGCCAACACGTGCCCCGCCGACAACTGTCCCGACACAGACAATACCGGCCAGGACAACGCCGACGGCGACGCGCTCGGTGACGTCTGCGATTCGTGCACCGACACGGATGGCGATGGATTCGGCAACCCCGGATTCCCCGCCAACACCTGCCCCGAGGACAACTGCCCCGACACAGACAACACCGACCAGGACGACGCCGACGGCGATGCGCTCGGCGACGTCTGCGACACGTGCACCGACACGGACGGCGACGGCGCGGGCGACCCCGGGTTCCCTGCCAACTCGTGCCCTGAGGACAACTGCCCCGACGACTCCAACGCTACACAGGACAATGCGGACGGCGACGCGTTCGGCGACATCTGCGATGCTTGCACCGACACGGATGACGACGGATTCGGCAACCCCGGATTCCCCGTTAATTCATGCCCCGACGACAACTGCCCGCTGATCGCGAACGTCGGCCAGGCCAACGCCGACGGCGATGCGTTCGGCGACGTCTGCGACGTCTGCACCGACACCGACGACGACGGCTTCGGCAACCCGGGATTCCCGACCAACTCGTGCCCCGAAGATAACTGCCCCGACGACTCCAACGCGACGCAGAGCAATGCGGACGGCGACGCATTCGGCGACATCTGCGACGCCTGCACCGACACGGATGGCGATGGATTCGGCAACCCCGGATTCCCCGTCAACTCGTGCCCTGAAGACAACTGCCCCGACGACTCCAACGCGGCCCAGGGCGATGCCGACAGCGACGCGGTCGGCGATGTCTGCGACACCTGCACCGACACGGATGACGATGGATTCGGTAACCCCGGGTTCCCCACCAACATCTGCCCTGTCGACAACTGCCCGGACACCGACAACGCCGACCAGGACAACGCCGACGGCGACAACCTGGGTGACGCGTGCGATTCGTGCACCGACACCGACAACGACGGATTCGGCAACCCCGGTTTCCCGCTCAACACGTGCCCCGTCGACAACTGCCCCGCCAATACCAACGTCGAACAGGAGGATACCGACGGTGACGCCGCGGGTGATGCCTGCGACGACTGCACCGACACGGACGGAGACGGATTCGGCGATCCCGGCTTCGCTGCAAGTACGTGTTCGCTGGACAACTGCCCGGACAACTCCAACGCGGGCCAGGAGAATGCCGACGCCGACGCGTTCGGCGATGCCTGCGACACTTGCACCGATATCGATGCCGACGGTTTCGGTGATCCCGGCTTTCCCCTGAACACTTGCCCCGACGACAACTGCCCCGGAATCGACAATGCCGACCAGAACGACGCTGACGGCGACACTCTCGGCGACGTCTGCGACACCTGCACCGACACCGATGGCGACGGTGCGGGCAACCCCGGGTTCCCCGCCAACACGTGTCCGTCGGACAACTGCCCGACGCTGAGCAACCCGGCGCAGTCCGACTTCGACGTCGACGGCCTGGGCGATGACTGTGATCCCGACGACGACAATGACGGCTCGGTCGACCTCGACGACTGTGCCGACTTTGTGCGCGGTGTCTCCCAGATACCCGGCGCGGTGGCCGACTTGACAATGAGCGCGACCGGCGTGGTGACGGAATTGAGCTGGAGCCGGGCGTTTCAGGGTCACACATCGAACCTGTACCGCGCGACGTGGTCGGGACCGGACTACGAGGAAGAACTGGAGTGCCAGGTCGCCGAAACTCCGCTGACTTCCGCACAGGACACGGACGTCCCGGACGTGGGCGCCCTCTTCGTCTACCTCGTGAGCGGACGCAACGTCTGTGGCGAGGGCCCCGTCGCCGAGCCGCCGAGTGGAGCGACCGTGTACGCCGATCAGCAGTGCTCCAGCGCCGGCGAGGACACCGACAACGACGGCATCCCGGACCTCGAAGACAACTGCCCCAACACGCCCAACGCGGACCAATCCGACGCCGACAACGACTTCACCGGCGACGCCTGCGACTGACCCCCACCGCCTCCCCCCCCGACCCAGGTTGATTTCGAACGACAACCCCCGACCGGGCGCCGAGACTCACACCGGGCGCGGGATCGGGTAGGATTCGGGCGTCCCGGGTGCCTCCTGGGGTTGCGTCAATGTCCAGACCTCGCTGGGTCGTGCCCGGCAGGACTTATCTCGTGACGCGGCGTTGTTTGCTGCGCATGTTCTTGCTGCGTCCGGATTCGATGGTGCGCCGTGGGTTCGAGTTTTGCCTGGCGCATGCGGCGCGGCGTTTCTC
>JAAELQ010000157.1 GCA_024226515.1 bacterium | reverse complement strand
TCCCTGGACACTCCCGGCAACGCCAACGACGTGGAGGTGGAGAACGGCTATGCCTATGTTGCTGACGGTATCCGGGGCGGCCTCCAGATCATCGACGTGCGCGATCCGACCACCCCGGTGACCGTGTCGACCTTCGCTTCCCAGGACCGATTCTCCGACGTCGCTCTCTCCGGGGATCGGGCCTACCTCGTCGACCCCGGCGGTCGCCTGCGCATCGCCGACGTCAGCGACCCGACGGATCCGATCAGTCTGTCGCAGCTGCTCATCCCCAGCGGCGCCAGCGGGATCGACGTTGAAGGCGATCTGGCAGTGATCGCGGCGGGGTATTCGGGGATCTACGTCGTCGACGCCAGCGACCCGGCGAGCCCCTTCGTCGCCGGGTCGACCCACACGCGTGCGAGCTTGTCGTCCCGGGCCGCCGACGTGGCGGTGCGCGAGCACCTTGCCTATGTTGCGGACGGTGGGAGCGTGACACTCGGGGGGCTGAAGGTCATCGACTTCAGCGACCCGGCGACGCCAGTTGTGGTGGGGTCGACGAGCAACGAATTCGGACTCACCGGGGTCGCCCTGGAGCGCGACTTCGCCGTCACCTCGGACTACTTCTTCGCCAACGCGGCTCCGATCTTCAACGTCGGGGGGCCGGTGCCGGCGTTCAGCGCGGCCCTCAATTTTTCCAGTGCGCCGAGCTTCCGGGACGACAACGGCACCGGGGTCGCGGTGCGGGACGGCGTGGTCTTCCTGACCGCGGGCCGGGGCTCGGCAGCGCTGTACCCGAACCAGTTCGTCGGCGATACGGGACTGCACATCGGCCGCTATCTGGATCCGCAGGCGATCTCGAACCTGCCGCCGCTGGTCTCGCTCATTGAGCCGGCGGACGGCGAAGCGGTATTGGAGCGTCGTCTGGTGACGGCGCGGGGGTCGGCGACGGACGACATCCGGGTGGTGTTGGTGGAGTTCCTGGTCGACGGCGAGGTCGTCCACCGGGACTTCAGCCCGCCCTACGAGCACACGTTC
>JAAELQ010000156.1 GCA_024226515.1 bacterium | reverse complement strand
GCCCTGGTGGAACATGAAGGCCAACTGGGCCGAAGAGGGCCGCGGTCACGGTCGCATGGCGGAGAGGACGATCCGAGTCCGCACCGTTGACCCCGCCTGTTGCGTTGCAGGCCCACAGGCACAGCCCGTTGCACTGAAGTTGGCACGGAAGCCCAGCGAGTGGTCGTTCCGCGTTCCGTTCCGCCGCGCCCCTAGGGTCACCGGGAACGGAACGGCCGACGAAGGAAGTGCCGCCTTCGTGCTTGGGGCTCTGCCCCAAACCCCGAGGTTTGCGAGGCATGGCTCCCGCGTCCGATGAGCACTGGCCGAACTCGAGCGTGAGCCTACGAAAACGGCCTCTGGCAGAAGATCCACCAGAGGCCAGGGCGCCATCGGCGCGCGGTCGGCCCGGCTATTCCTTGGCAGGTTGCTCCTCAGCAGAGCCTGGCTCCGCTTCGCCGGGCAAGAGGGTCAGGTGCTCGTCCAGCCTTGTTCGTTCCGGACGATCTTGTGTTCGTCTTCGAGGCGGCGCAGGGCGTCGCCGAGCCGCTGGTTGTTGACGCGCAGTCGATCGCGAAGCGCGGTGCGCGTCATCGGTCCATCGACGCTGCTGATGAGCTCGACGATCCGCTCGTCGAGACAGCTTGCCGACGCACTGTCGGCGGTGCCGTCTGCGACAACGCGCAACGAGGTGGTGTCGCCTTCTGCGGCGAGTTCGAGTCGCATGGGCTCGGGCGACCTGGCGGCACGATGCTCGATGGTGAGCACGATGTGTTGGCCGTTGCGAGCGAGGTAGGCGTTGCAGTCGCCGATGGCGTGCAGGTCCGAGCTGCCGCGCAGCGCCTGCCCGGGCTGGGATCGCTGCTTCTTGCTCGCATGATGAACGAGCACGATAGCGGTATCGAATTGCCGTTGGAGGTTGCGGATGTAGCCCAGGAGGCCGGAGATCTCGGCGGCGCTGTTCTCATCCAGTCGGTGCATGCGCACGAGTGGATCGAGCAGCACCAGGCGCGGACGGAGGGCGGCGATCGTCTGCCCGAGGCGCTCTTGGTCTGTTGCCAGGTCGAGGCGGAGGATAGGCGAGGTGATCACGTGCAGATCGAGACGTTCGATCTCGATGCCGCGTTGTCGGCACAGCGACTCGATGCGCGAGCGCACCTGCGGCAGGGCATCCTCGGCGAGGTAGACGAGTGTCGGCCCAGGCTGAGTCACGGCGAAGTGTCCCATCGCGGCGGTGGCGCTCGCGACGCTCACCGCCATGTCGAGCCCGAACCAGGTCTTGCAGCACTTCGGGGCGCCGCCGATCAGGCCGATGGCCGATCGTGCCCAGAGTCCCTCGATCAGCCACTGCTGCTCCTGGGCCTGCTGCTCGAGCTCGCCAGCTCGCGAAACGGGGAGCGCGTCGGGCATCACGGCCACAGCAGCTTGCGGGCGTGCACGACATGCGAGACGTCGCCCACGTCACAGTCCTTGTCGTGCGCGATCTCGAGCGCCTTGCGGGCGAGCTCGTCGGTCGCGCGTAGATTGCCCCGCCCGATCTCGAACAGCGCGTCGACCGCGGCCTTGTCGAACGGCACCTTGACCGCGCCGGCGATCGTGCAGCGGTGCTCGATGTAACGCTCGATCTCCTCGCGGGACAGCGGACGCAACGTCGCGTAGTGGGCGAGCCGCCGGGCGACGTCCTCGAGATCGTCGCGACGCAGGAGCGTGCGGAGTTTGGGCTGGCCGGCAAGGACGATGCTCAAGACGAGCCGGCTGTCCATGTCGAAGTTGGTGAGGATCCGCATCATGGCGAGCGTGTCGACACGCAGATCGTGTGCCTCGTCGAGGATCAGGACCGGTCGCAGCCCGGCGTTGTCCGCGTCGTCTGCGAAGCGGGCTTGCAGGTTGCGCACGAGGGCCGGATAGGTGCCGGCCGGCGAGGCGCCGACTGCACAGGCGATCTCGCGACACATGTCGCGCTTGGACAGGCCGGTCACCTTGACGTAGTGCGTGTGGTATCGGGCCTCGGGAAGGCGATCGATGACGGCTCGCAGCAGCGAGGTCTTGCCGGTACCCGCGGGTGCGATGACCGCACAGGACATGCGATCGTCGAGCGTGCGCAACACGGCATCGACGGCCTCGTCGAACTCGGGGAGGGCGAACCGGTCCTTGACCGGGATCTCGCGGGTGAACGGGGTGGAATGAAAACCGAAGCGGCTACGGAAGTCGCGATTCTTCACCATGGGAGGTCGGAGTCGTCAGATTCGTGGTCGAGACAGGGAGGGGAGGCGAGCCCGCCGTCGTCGGAGACGACCGGGCCGAAGTCGTGTTCGAACGCGAGGTCGGCCGCGCTCTTGCGCGGCATGGGCTCGGGCTGGTCGTCTTGTTCACCAGGTCGGGCTCTCCGTGCGCGAGCGTTGGCTGCGAGGTCGACGTGGTGCAGATCGATGACCCGGCCGTCGTGCAGGAATCCGATCGTGCCGTCGAGCAGACGACGCCGGAGCATCACGATGCGACCGGCATGGCCCTTGGGAAGCTCGTAGAGGGCCGAGTCGATCGAGACGATGTGGTCGCTGGAGACGCGGCGCGTGAGCCAGACCTCGAACTTGCTCCGGAGCGCCTGGCGGTCCTCGGGGAAGCGCAGGGGCTTGGGATCGTTGTGGAAGCGCTGCCACGGCGTGCCGTTGTCCAGGCCCTCGTGAGGCCGGTGCGCGTACTCTTGGTCGGTGTAGTGCTGAAGCCGCAGCTCGAGCGCGCGGCAGTCGGAGTCGACGTCGGGCCGACCATCGAGATTGCGCAGGACATCGGCGTCCGCGGTGCGGTTGAACCTCTCCACCTTGCCGCGCCCTTCCTTGTAGCCGACCTCGCCGAAGATCAGCGGGATGTCGAGATTGGCGAACACCGCGATGGTGTCTGCGGCGATGAAGCCCGGTCCATGGTCGACGTAGCAGGCACTCATGAGGCCGTGCTTGGCGATGCACCCGTACACACCGCGCTGGAACAACTCCTGGGTCTCGGACGTGCCGACGACGGTGTGCAGCGCGGAGCGCGTGGCGTCGTCGATGAAGAAGAGCGCCACGCGCTTGTGGCGTTGTTCGCCGGCGCGGAAGTGCTTGCCATCGCAGAGCACCATGTCCATGCGGTGTGGGTAGGCGAACCGGCGGGAGTCGCGGTGCTTCGCCTTCTTGCGGCGCGTGATGGACAGCCCCATCCTCTTGCAGGCCCGGAAGACCGTGGAGCGATGCACGATCTCGTCGGGCTCGAGGACGTCGCGCTCCCTCGCGCGACGGATCAGCTCGGGGATCGACGCCCGGCGATCGCCGCGATTCTCCTCGACGAGGAAGTCGAGAAGCTTCGCAGGCAGGGCCGAGGATCTGGTCATGCGGAGTTTCGGCTCGAGGCCCGAGATGCCGTCGAGCTCGTAGGCCGAGATCCACCGGTAGATCGTCCGCGCCGAACAGCGACGCAGCGATCCACCGAAGAACATGTGGGCGTCGGCAGCCACGGCACGGATCGCGTCCGACCTCGGCTCGTTTCCGAGAACCTGCGCGACGACCTTGGACACCACGAAGTAGCGAAACAGCGCCTCGCTCGAGTGATCTTGTCGCTCGTTCATGAGGCGCGGGACCGTAGATCGCGTCAGCGGCCGAACGGAGGTCCCGCTTTCGTGGAGCCGGTGCGATCGATTCAGGGAGAGCTGCCGACCGCCGTTCCCTTGCACAGGAACGGTGAGCGCTCCATGCGTCGGCGTGTGGCGTCCCACCGCCAGGGCTCACCCCAGTGCTCGGTCAGATGGCCGCACAGCAGGAGCTGCTCGGCGCGGCGCGATCGGGCACGAAGGCGGCCGAACACGTCGCACACCGCCGCGCCGATCGCACGAAAGCCGCGGGCGGCGGAATGCTCTCGCAACACCAACGTGCCCACCTGTAGCGCCGCGGCGATCCTCTCGCGCACGCTGTCCGCGAGGTCCTTTGCGATGCCGACCAGTCGCGCCGCCAACGCAAGGTGGCGGCCCTGGGTACCCCACCAACGATCAGGCGGATCGTCCTCGTCCACGGTGTCCCTCGCCCAGGCCCGGCCGACCCTGGCGTCGATCGCCGCCTCGAACAGGGTGTCGGCGAACTCGTCGCGGCCGCTGTCGCCGGGAGTTGGCTCGCCGTCGGGCCCCATCCGCAGGACCGGCTGGCGGCGGTACGGCGCGAAGCCCGAGGGATACAGCGTGAATCGGCAGTCGTGCGTCTGGCATCGCACGACCGCCAACGGGTGCTCGGGACCCGTCTTGCGGCGACGGTGATGGTCGATCCTCAGTTGGCACCGCTGTTTCGGCGTGCTCCCGGACAACGGGCAGTGCCCCGGCATCGCGGCGACCAGCCGACCCTCCGCATCGGGAGAATACGAAGTGACGATGAACGGCCTGCACAACCGCGGCCGTCCGGTGTAGGGTCTCGGCATCGCAACCTTGCGGCGTGCCGCCGGCCCTTGTGATTCCTTGAGACGGCGGCACGATCTGAGAAGCCCACGGTGTTGTCGCACCGTGGGCTTCGTGTTTTCGGGGACGGGAGGGACGGATCGCCGAGCCTACCTCCACCTCTCGG
>JAAELQ010000155.1 GCA_024226515.1 bacterium | reverse complement strand
GACGGTCGGACCCATCGTCGAGATTCTGGTCGGGCCGTCGCATGCGTTCCGGCAATCGCTGGTGCAACGCGGCGAGCAAGTCCCGACCGCGCAACGGGTCATCGCAATGGTCGACACCGGCGCCGGTGCGAGCGTGCTGGTACCCGGGGTGGCCCAGGCGCTCGATCTGAGCCCGATTGGCATGGTCGAGATGAGCACGCCGTCGACGACGACGCCGGTCTCGACGCTGCAATACGACGTCAGTCTCAGCTTCCCCAACGGCGTCGAGATCGACAGCGTCGGCTGCATTGAAGCGCCCCTCGGCGGGCAGCATATCCAGTGTCTGATCGGGCGCGACGTTCTCCGGCAAGCGGTGCTGGTCTACATCGGCGAGACGGACCAGTTCACCCTGAGCTTCTGATCTGCGCGGCTCGCTACTCCCACGGTAGCGCCGTGTAACCAGCGGCATCGAGAGTAGGCCGTCAGGGGCGATGAGCCTTCGATCGAGCCGTCTCACTGTCGCCGGCGGCGAGATCGTCGCCCTCGACATGAGCCCCTCTGGCGCCGAACGACGCGTTTAAGGTCGAAGACATATGAACGGCTAGACTGCCTGCCGCGATATGGAGCGGGTCTCGCTGGGGAGGGATGATTGGCTGGCGGAGGCATCTGAAGGCGCCACGCCCAGCGTCTGTCCGTAGAACGTCAGGAGTCGCGCGATCGACAGGATCCGATCATTCGAT
>JAAELQ010000154.1 GCA_024226515.1 bacterium | reverse complement strand
TGGGCCTCGCTGCACACGCCGCAGATCCGCGAAGTGATGCGCGGCATCTCCTCCACCGGCCGGCCGACGCAAAACGCCTCGAAGCCGCGGAGCTCGGGGACGATGAAGTAGCAATCCGCCACTTCTCCCTCGTCGTCGAGGAAGATGTCGATCTTGCCGTGGCCTTCGAGGCGGGTGATGGGGTCGATCTGGATTCGTCTGCCCATGGTAAATCTCCGGAACTAGCGAACACGGGCCCGGCCGAGGGTCGCCGTGCCCATCGAGAAACGGTAAAAAGTGCCGATCGGGTCGACGACGCCGTCGAGGATCGCCTCGATCTCTTCCGGGTCCTGGGAGTCGATCACCGACGCCAGCGCCGAGATCATCTTCGCCCCCTGGTCGCGGGAGTTGGGTGCCGGGCCGTAGCAGCCGCGGCACGGAACCCCGACCTCGACGCACAGCCCACCGCAGCCGCTGCGGGTCGCCGGCCCCATGCACACGATCCCCTGGTCGAGGAGGCAGAGCTCGGGGTCGGGAATGATCTCGTGCGGGCGGACGAACTTCTTGAGCTTGCGCTCCTTGCGGTCCCGCGGGCACT
>JAAELQ010000153.1 GCA_024226515.1 bacterium | reverse complement strand
TGTTCCGGCTGCAGGGCGAGCTGTTCGGCGACCCCGACTTCGACCTGCTGCGCATCACCGCCGGAACGGACTTCGGGCTGCCGAGCCCGGGTCACACCACGTTGACCCAGGTTCCCGGCGGTAGTTTCAACGTCGACAGCTTCTTCGACATCACCTACCAGATCGAGTTCGTCGGCGCCCCGGGCAGCCAGCTCGACGGCGAGTCGGGCACGACCACGGGCACGCTCCGCATGCAGACCGGCGACGGCGGTCCGTGCACCAACACACCCGTCGACTGCGACGACGGCGACCCCTGCACGCTCGACTCCTGCGACCCGGAAACCGGAGTGTGCGTGCACGAGCCCGGTCCGGTGCCCCTGCCCGTCGTCGGGCTGGCGTTCCATACCAAGGCGGTCTTCGAGTGGCCGGCCTCGCTGAACGCGACGCACTGGAACAGCTACCGCGGCTCCCTCGGCGCAACCCAGCTGTACAACCACGTCTGCTTCGAGAGCGGGGACGCCAGGGGCGACGGCGAGACGACGTCCACCGACCCGTCGATCCCGTCCTCCGGCGGCGTGTTCTACTACCTGACGAGCGGCGAGAACGCCTGCGGGGAGAGCGATCTCGGCCACGCCTCCTCCGGGGCGGTGCGGCCGAACTCGTCGCCCTGCCCGACGCCTCCTTGAACTCGAGGGGGGGACATTCCTCGATACGGGGAATGTCCCCCTGCCGGGCCGGCCGACGGCCGCGCCTCTTTCGAGATCGGAGTCGAGGCACGTGATCCGGCGTGCCTCTCAGGCGGGTTGCGCCTCCGCGGCGTAGGACAACGTCCGGCTTTCGAGCGATCTTGGAGCCGGTAGTGCACGTTCCGTGCACGGTGCGTTACCAAGACATGTCGTCGCTAGAGCACTTTAGATTGATTATCTAGATTCTAGATACTATTATCTATATTGCGATGCTGGCGAGATTACTACCCGCGGCCCGATGGCGGTTGCTCAAGACACTGTGGCTGGACGGCGCCAGTGGCTCCGTCCGGGCCCTGGCCAAGCGGTGTGAAGTTAGCTATTCGAGCGCCCATGCGGAGTTGAAGCGGCTCGAGGAGGCTTCGTTGGCGCGCGCTCGGGTCGTCGGCAACTCGCTCGTCTTCGAGGCAAACAAGGATCACCGAGCTGCGCCCGCGGTCGAGACGTTGGTGCGCGCCTCGGTTGACGTAGAACCGGCAGAGGAGCGCCCCCAATCCCTCCGTACGATGGCGAGCCTCGCGGCCCTCGGCGCTCCACTTCACACCGAAGCGGCGCCGGTCGCCGACCTCGACCCTGAAGAGGCCGTCGCGCAGGGGTTGCGGTTGACCCACTGCTTTCCGACTCTCGCGCGTGCCTACCCTGTCCTCCTCGCTCGAAACCGAAGCCGCTTGAACCTGGAACGCCTGAAGCAACTGGCAACCGAGCTCAACGAGAAGCAAACCCTCGGGTTCTTCCTCGAGCTCACCGCCGCGCTGGCGAATGACCCGCAGTTGCGCTCCTTTGCGCAAACACTCAGGGACCGTCGCGTAAGAAGAGTGCGGGATTTCTTCAGCGGCCCGCACGGGAAGTACTCGCGCGAACTGGCCAATCGACGAACTCCTCCCGTCGCGAAACGCTGGCACTTCCGGATGAACATGGATATGGACAACTTCCGGAACTTCTACACCAAGTTCCGCACGGCCTGATGCGTAAGTTCGGCCGAGACGAATTGACGGAGTTTCTCCGGTCTGTCGACACACATCTGTCGAAACAACAGAGTGTCATTCTGATCGGAGGGGCGGCGGCCGCTCTCGCATATGGAGCCACGCGGGTCACAACCGACATCGACACGATCACCGACACCACCGGCCTGGAGGAGGCGCTTCGATTGGCGCGGGTCGATACCGGGCTTGACGTCCCCTTTCAAACCGTGGGTATCTACGATGTTCCATACCACTACGAGGCTCGGCTCGAGTCGATCGACCTGGGACTTCGAAAACTGGCCATCGTCGTTCCGGAGAAGCACGACCTGGCGCTGATGAAGGTCGTTCGCGGGCAGGAAAACGACATGGAAGCGATCCAGCAGATAGCAGACGTGGTCGGGCTCGATCGAACGATCCTCGTCGATCGATTCAAGAGCGAAATGACTCACGCCATCGGGAGCCCCGATCGACTCCGCGCGAACTTCCTCTCGGCAATCGAGATGCTCTACGGTGAGCCCGAGGCGGATCGAGTCAACTCCGAGCTGGCTGATTCTGTTGAGTGAGGGAAGCTGGCCTGGCGGCCCATGTGCCCCTCGCGCTCACGCGGCCTGAGCCTCCGCGGCGTAGGCCAGCGTGCGCGCTCCGGCGTGGAAGCTCCGGGCTTGCAGGATCTCGGCGAGACTCTCCTGCTCGCCTACGCCGGCGACGCGTAGCCTCCCGTCACAGCGTGCGATCAGCGAGCGCAGCAGCGCGTCCAGCCAGATCGCGCGTCGGTCGCCATCCGGGCACTCCAGCGCCAGGATCTCCGTTTGCCCCGCGGGAGCGTCGTCGGCGTACAGCAGGCTGGCCTCGATGCGATCGGCGGTCGCGATCGCCAGGCCTTGGACCTCGTCGCGCAGGTTGAGCAGCGTCTGCGGCGCACGATCCCAGCAGCGTCGAGCCTCGCGGTCGAAGCACTCGTTGTCGAGCAGGTCCTTCAGCGTCACCGGGATCACGAGCCCTTCCGGCGCGCCTTCAACGGCTCCACCCTCCACCGAGAAGTCCGTATAGGTCGTCTCGTGGCGATAACCGCAGGCCTCGACGAACGCGCGTCCGACGTCGTCTTCCTCGCCCACCTCGGCGACCAGGCGCGTGGGACCGAGAATCGCCAGCTTCGAGCCGAGCGAGGTCATCAGGTGACGGCCGTGCCCCTGTCTTTGGAACTCCGGGTGCACGCCGACGTGCATGATCAGGTTCTGCCCTTCGGCCTCACGCTTGGCAGCCAGCAGCACGCCGATCAACCGGTCGCCGGCAGAGGCCACCATGCAGCTGCTGGTCCACAGGTTGCGGATCTTGATCAGCCGCTTGAAGCGGTCGACGGTCATCTCGGGCAGGTCGGGAAAGTGCACGCGGTAGCACTCGTTGTACGCGCGCACGAGCAACGGCACGTCGTCGGAGCGGCAGAAGCGATAGGCGGACATGGGGAAAAGCTAGCAGACGAAGGAAAGGGGCACTCTCCTGAGGGGAAGACCACGGTGCGTTCGCCGACGGTGGTTTGACCAAAGCGGAGCGAGAATATCCCGAATGCGCGTGGGGTCCGGTTCTTGATCGAGCGGAACCCGCGGGGTAGAATTCGGGAACGGAGGGGGCACCATGAAGCCTCACGGGTTCTATCGACCGTTATCGCTCCACGTCTTCCTTCTTCTTGTACTCGCGGTTGTCCCTCTACACACCCTCGCCGACACGGACACGGATGGTGACGGAATCCCCGACGCCGTGGATAACTGTCCCGCCCGCCCCAATCCGGATCAGGGGAGGCCCGTTCTGATCTCGGAGCCGCTGATCGGCATCGGTGACGTGACCGCCTTCGCGCTGGCCCCGGACAGCCGCCACGCCGTCTATCAGGCGCGACGCGGTGTTCCGTACGAGGTCTTCGCGGCGCTGACCGACGGCAGCGGCGCCGTGCGCTTGGATGTGCCGTCCCAGACGGGCTCGGTGCCTCCCCACCTCGACGTGGACTTCGCGTTGGACCGACCGGTCATCCGCTTCGTCACGGATCTGCTGAGCGCGCCCTTCGACGGCTCGCCGGCGACGCCGCTCAATCCGCTCGGCAGCACGGCCTCGCGGCACGTCGTCTCCCCCGACGGCAGCACGGTCTTCTTTCTCCTCGGACCGGGAAACCTCGAGCTGGCACGGGTACCCTCGGCGGGCGGTACCGCCACGGTGCTCACGCCCGGCGCCGACGTCGAAGACTTCCGCAGCGACCCGAATGGCGAGCGAGTGTTGTATCGAGCCACGCCGGACGGAACACCGGAGCTGTTCGTGGTGCCCGCGGGCGGCGGCGCGCCGGCGACGTTGAACGGCCCGCTGGTCGGGGGCGGAGAGGTCTACGGCCCGGGTTATTGCACGACACCCGACGGCCTGCTGGTCCTCTACCTGGCCAGTCAGGAAGTGGCAACCGACATCGAGTTGTACTCGGTGCCCGTGACCGGCGGAGCCACGACTCGCCTGAGCCCTCCGGACTCGTCGCGCGTCTACGCGCAAGGCGATGATCCCGTCAAGCCGACGGCGGACGACGGGCAGGTGGTCTTCGGGATCACCGACGCGGTCGGCGGCGGGGTGTTGTACAGCAGCAACGTGGAGGGCGGGTTCGCCGTCCCGCTCAGCGCCCCCCTGCACGGCAGGGTCCGGTTCGACACGTTCGCCGTGGATCCCGGAGGATCTCGTGCGGTCTACCTGGCAAGGGACGATGTGACGGAGTTGTACAGCGTCCCCGTCGAGGGAGGCGCGGTCACCCGGCTCAACGGCGAGTTGGTGGATGTAGGCCCCTGTGTCGACATCGTCGAGCCCTTCGGCGGCGTTTGCGCCCAGGGCTCTCCCCCCGACGTCTGTTTCGGCGACGAGGAGTGTCGCGGAAACGTCGGAGGAGTGGCATCGAGGCCTTTCCGTATCAGTCCTGACGGACATCGCGTCGTCTACGTGGCGGATCAAGAGCAGCTCGGCGTCGTCGAGCTGTTCAGCGTCCCCACGGCGGGTGGCACGGCGGTTCGCCTCAACGGACCTCTCGCCGGCGGCGGGCAGGTGCTCGACTTCCGCATCGATCCCGGCAGCCGGCTCGTCGTGTACCGCGCGGAGCAGGACACCAACGGTGTTCCGGAGCTCTACAGCGTTCCGATCGCCGGCGGCAGTTCGGTGAAGCTCAACGATCCACTGCCGGCCCACGGCGAAGTCTCCGACGCCGTGGCCTTGACCGCGGACGGGCGCCGGGCCGTCTACGCCGGCGAGCAGCGCGCCGCGAACGTCGTCGAGTTGTTCAGCGTCGCCCTCGATGCGGACCTGGACGGCGCGCCGGACACCTGCGACGCCTGCCTCGGCACCTTCGATCCCGCGCAGACCAACGATGATCAAGACGACTTCGGCCAGGCGTGCGACTGCGAGGACCTGGACGAGTCCGTTTTCCCCGGAGCGCCCGAGATCAACGACGGTCAGGACAACCAGTGCCCCGGCGACGAAGGGTTCGGCCTTGCCGACGAGATCGGGACCGCCTCGGAGTTCTTCTCCGACGATCCGAACACCTGCGCGTGGAGTCCCCAGATCGGCGCCACCGGCTACGAGGTCGCCCGTTCGACCTCCGCCGACTTCTCGACGGACTGCGTGGTGTTTCCCACGACGGTGCCGCAACTGGAGGACACGGGCCATCCACTCGCGTCCCAGGTGTTCTACTACCTGGTCCGCGCTGCCTCGCCATTCGTGGGCACGTGGGGCGCCGATTCCTCCGGGCAAGAACGGCCGGGCTGCTGACTCTGCCGGGCTCTTCCCGAGAATCGGTCCGGCCGGATAGTCGAACCGTGCGCCACCAAGCGTGCCCCTCTTGGCTTGCGCTACGGCGTCAGCGGCGCTTCGGCTGCCTCTCGGACATCGGGCCGACCTCGTTGAGGTACGGCTCGTCGCCCGACTTGCGCTCGGTGCGTCCCTGCACCTTGCCGCCGTCATTGCCGTCGGAGGCCCCGTCACCCGGGGTCGCGTCCTTGCTCTCTCCGTAGGACTGGACCATCTGTTCCATCGCCTGCCGCCCGACCTCGATGCCGCGCTCGACGAGGTCGAGGTCGATCTTCGCCGCCTTCTCCTCGTGCGCCAGCTCCTCGACACGCTGCTGCGTGCGCTGCCGCATGAAGCCCGACGGCACCTTGAACATCCGCTCGACCGCGTCCTCGGACCAACTCAACGCGGAGAATAGCGGGTTGTTCTTCTCGTCGCGCGCGATCAGCGTGGCCTCGGCGTCGGGCCCGGCCGCCTGCGTCGCGGCGTCGGGCGCCGTGACGTCATCGGTCAGCACCAACGGCTCGCCCAGCTCCTCCTCGACGATCGGCCGCGCAAACTCCAGCGTGATCGTCGGCAGGTGCTTGATCCGTGCGCTCTTCTCGACGCGAGCCTTGGTCCGCCGGCGCTTGTAGGCGTCCTTCATCACCCACAGGGCGCGCTTGGCGTCCTGACTCCACTGCAGCTTGCGGCCGTCGTAGGCCGACTCCATCGTGATGCCGCCCTCGGCCTGGGCGATGCGTTCGAGCATCTCCTCGGTGACGAGGTCGAAAGTCTTCCCGCCGCATACGCCGCACTGTTCGGGCTCGGAATCGGCGGCTGCGACGCCGCAGCTCTTGCAGATCGAAATGTCTGAGTTGCGCGCGCGCTCGATGGCCACCGCCTCGGCCAGCTTGGCCGTCTTCGTCGCGGTGTACATCGGCATGTAGCGCTGCATCGCCTCCTCGATGAGGTCGCTCGTGATCACGCTGTGGCCCTTCTCGACGGCCAGGCGGTAGATCGCCGTACGGGCAATGCCCTGCACGAGCGTCGGTGCGCGGTTGATGCGGTCCTCGGCCTCGGGCGTCCAGCGAATGCTCTCTTCCGCCTTGACGTCCAGCTCCGGGCGTTCGAGGCGTGTGGTGAACAGCAGGTCGCAGGGGCACTTACGCAGCAGGTTCTCCGAGTTGCTGCCGAGGCCCGGGTCGCCCGGCTCGCCGTGGACGCCGATGCGGCCCATGACAAGCAGGAACGGGTCGATCTTGCGCACGTGATCGAGGATCTTCTGGAACGCCTTGCCGTCCAGCAGCGTCTTCGTGATCTCGACGCCCTGCCGCTCGGCGAGCTGCTGCGCGACGTCGAGGTGCGACTGGTAGATCTGCGCCAGGCCCGTGTCGATGATCTCCTCGTGCAGCTGGTTCTGCTCCTCGAAGCGGAACACCTTGGCGGCCTTTTCGGTCAGCACGTTGACGACGCCGTTGAACACGGAGTAGTGCAGATACGGGTCGTAGACCGAGATAGTCTCGATCTTCTTGTCGTAGCGCTTGGCCAACTCGATCGCGGTAGCCAGGGCGCCGAAGGACTGCGGACTGCCGTCGATGCCGACCAGGATCGTGTCGCGCTTGACCGCCTCCGCGTTCTCTTCCGGCAGGCGCTTGATCACCAGCACGTCCTTGGACGACTCGCGCGCCACGCGCTCGCAGACCGAGCCGATCTGGCTGTCGCGCACGCGGCCGATGCCCATGACGCCGAGCACGGTCAGGTCGTAGTCCGAGGCGGCGATATCCTTCAGGATCTCGACGTGGTGCTTGCCGTCCATCATCTTGGGCTCGAACGGCAGCCCCTCGTCGTCACAGCGGCGCTTCATGTGATCGAGGTAGCTGTCGGAGATCAACTCCAGGCCCATCGTGATCAGGCTGTCGTGGATCTTGCGCTGACGCTCGAGCTCGGTCTCCTCGAGGTACTCGTCGGGCAGCGTGTACTCCATCTGCTTGAAGCGGTAGTCATGCATGGTAGCCGCGTAGACGTGGCTGCCGACCAGCTTCGAGTCGAACTTGCGGCCCAGCGACAGCGCTGCCTCGATCGCCTGGTTGGAGTAATCCGAGTTGTCGACCGGGACGTAGATTTTCTTGTACATACTTCCTCCGGGCTGCGAGTCTGACTAGGCCGTGGCACGGCGACCGGACAATTTCTCGTCCTCGCCCGCCGGGACGCCGCCTGCGGCGTACTTCCTGCGAATAATCACGATGGCGATGATCTCCAACAGCAGCACGATCAACGCCGTGCGCACCATCGGGCCGACCGGTGAGACTTCCTGGTCGGGCTCTACGTAGAGATGGAACCACGCGGACAGGGCGCGCTTGTTGCCCCGCTCGCGGTTGAATCCGTCCCACACCGAGAACGCGATCGGCGTGAACTGATCCATGCCGAACGAGATGCCGCTCGACGAGCGCTGCTCGCGCTTGAGCAACACCGTCCACTCGCCCGCTTCGTAGCTGGTAATGACCTCGATGTCGTCGCCTTCCGCGGCTTCGATACCGTCGCTGCCGCGCCCGACGAAGGTCTGCGGCAGTTTGCGCGCGAGGTCGACGAACCATAGATCGACCGAATTCTGCGTGTCACCGAAGATGAAGTACGGCTTGCGGATACCGGACACGGGCCTGGACGGAAACTGCAGCGCCACGGCGTCGGAGAACTCGGTGTCGGGAGTCGTGGCTCCCCCGGCCTCTTCCTCGCCCCAGAAGTCGCCGCCGGTGTCCTCTTCCTCGCCCCAGAAATCGCCGCCGTCGTCTTCCTCGACCTCTTCGCCCCAGAAGCCGCCCTCGTCCTCGTCGCCGCCGTCGGCGCCACCGGACTCGGGCTTCGGGTTCTCTTCCTCCCACAGCGGCACGGCCAGTGTGGGGTCGTTGTTACCCGCGACCTCGGCACGCATGTCGTTCCAGCGCACGCGGAACGCGATGTCCTTCTTGTTGTGCACCGCCTCGACGCGAACCGACGTGGCCGAGGGGAAGAAGTTGCGCCCCGGCTCGACGATCTGGCCGAACAGCGGGAAGCGCGACATCTGCGCCTCGGCGAACAGCTCTTCGCTCGCCAGGTTCAGCTCGTCCTCGACGTAGTCCACGACGAGCAGCTCGGAGTAGTTCGGCGTCTCGGCGTCGCTCAGCGCGTAGATGTAGTTGACCAGATCCCAGCGCTCCTCGACGGGCAACGTGTCGCCGTAGGACGGCATCGGCGTACCGTTGAGGCCCGTGCTGAACGTGCGGAACACGTCCTCGCGCGTCGCGCCGCCGCGGTAGGTCCACGGCATGGTCATGTCCGCCGGGCGCAGGTGGTCGCCCCAATCGTCGGACAGCGTCGGCGCCGACAGGCCGTCGCCGCGTCCCTGGTCGCCGTGGCACGCGGCGCAGCCCTGCGCCTCGTACACGGTGCGGCCGCGCGTGATCGATTCCTCGGTGATCTCGGGCGGCGTGGGGATGTCGATCGGGTCGGACAGCTTGTCCGCGTTGCTGAAATCCTCGGAGAAGGTCTTCAGGTAATAGATGATGTTCTGCAGCTGTGTGTCGCTCAGGTTGGGCCAGGCCGGCATCGAGGTGTACGGCAGGCCCTGCTTCAACACACGCATCAGATCCGCGTCGGTCGGCATCGCGCCGCTGGGCGTCGTACGGAACTTGTATTTCCCGGACGTGAAGTCGCGCGGCGCCGGCTTCACGCGGCCCGTGGCGTCCCCGTCGCCCGCCCCGGTGTCACCGTGGCACTGCGAGCAGAACTTGTCGTAGAGCTGCTTGCCGTCCTCGCGCTGGGCGTCGGTGCCCAGGTCCTGAGCCTGCGCGGGCAACGCGAGCGCCAGCAGCATCGCAGCCGTGAGGGCCGACCATCGAATGCGGCGGCGCATCAGTGGCCCTCCAGGTCATGCAGGGCACGCGGGTCGTAGTTGTTGAACTCGTAGAGAAACGCGACGACATCCCACATCTCTTCCTCGGTGAGGAAGTTCTCCCACGCGGGCATCGCCGTATCCCACGGGCCGCCTGCTTCGGGCAACCCCGGACCGCCCTTCGACACGCGCCAGAAGATGAACGACTCCTGGAAGTTCGGCAGCACACCGACGTCGGTGAAATTCGTCGGAATCGGGTTCAGCGCGTGCGCGAACATGCCGTCGCCGCCCATGTAATCGCCGTGGCAGTAGAAACAGTTCTCGTAGTAGACGCGCCGGCCGTTCTCGACGTGCGCGCCGAACGCGTCGGGATCGTCGTGCTCGAGATGGCGGTACGGGTTATCGCCGCGCACCAGATCGATCGCGTTGTCGTGCACCGTGACCTCGTTCGGCGGTGCGGGGTGCACCGTTCGCCCGAACCCCGGGGCCTGCAACGGGACGTTCAAACCGGCCCAGACGCTCAGCGCCGCCACGGCCGGCAGCAGTACGACGACGCCCGCCAGCATCAGCCGCCGGCCCGGGTCGAGGATCAAACGCAGGACCGGCCGCGTCGCGTCGGCCCAGCGCTGCTTGCTCGAGGAGATGTAGACCAGGAGCGATCCGGTGACGATACCCATGTAGATCTGCAGCACGGACCCGGGGATCGGCACCGCGAAGCCGAACTTCAGGAACAGCGCCAGCGCCAGCCACCAGGCCAGCGCCCAGGTGAACATGCCGACCTTGCGCCAGCGCAACACCAGCATGACGGCGACGACGCCCAGCACGATCGGAATGTTCAGTCCCAGCATCTCCGACTACTCCAGACCCATGTCGCCGAGCGTGGTGTCCAGCGTCACCGTCGGCGTACCGCCCAGGCTTTGCAGGTAGGCAATGACCGCGACGATCTCCTGATCGTTCAGCCCGATCGGCGGCTTGTTGATCACGGGCATTCCGGGACTGAATCCCTCGACGATGAACTCGTTGGGTTCGTAGATCGACCGGGCCAGGTACTCGAGGCCGCCCATACCGGCGATCCGCGTCTCCGCCGTCGCGGCGATGCCGGCGAGATCGGGGAAGCGCAGCGCGCCCTTCTTGCCCTCGAAGGTGTGGCACGTTCTGCACAGTCCCTTGCCGTCGATCAACTCGAGGCCGATCTGGACCAGCTCGTCGGTGGTCATATCGGCCCGCATCACGGTCTCCTGCGGCGGCAGGACCATCTTCTGCGGAACGAGCTGCCCGATGTAGGTGTAGAGCGCGGTCGTCACGACGATCAGCGCCGCGATCTTCAGCGTCACCAGGATCTGGAACTTCATCGCAACTCCGACGAGCCGGCCTGCACGGGCACGGCACCCGAAGCTGCCGCCCCACCCGGGGGCGACGGTTGCCCTGTGCCCTTCGGCTGCCAGTCGGGTTTCGAGCCCAGGCTCGACAACCAGAACACGACCCCGATCAGGAAGAAGAAGATCAATACGGTCACCGACACGACCTTGGTCGCGTAGCCCAGCGTGGGCGTGAAAGCGTCGACCGAGGTGTCGCGGATCACGCCGTACACGTGCCAGTGCTGCCGCAGGCCCGCACGCACGTAGCCCATCAGACCCATCAGCCAGGTGAAGCTGATGGCGATGAAGATCAGCACGTACTGCGAGATCGCGGGGATCTTGCCCCAGTGCGTCTCGCCCGTCTTCTCGGCGTTGCGGTACAGCAGAACGTCGAGGATCGTGATCAGGACCATCGCGAGCAGCACCGAGCCGACCTGCGGGATCGAGAACTTGATCCGCAGCGCCGCGTCGACGAAGTAGCCGTAGACCCCGAAGAAGATCACGATCGCCGCGGCCAGGAAGAAGATCGAGAACTGCACGACGTTGCCGATCGTCTTCCACGGCACGGTCGCGCGTTTGCCGGTGCGGCGGTAGAGCATGAAGCTCATGTAGGTGCTGAGGATCAGCACGTTGACCGCGGTGTTCTTCGCGGACATGACGCCGAGGAACCCGAGCTGCGGGTGAGTCGAGCCGCCCATGTCACGGATCTCGGAGACCGTCGACAGGATCGATCGCGGTGTGGCCCAGACCGCAAAACAGATCGCGACCGCGATCAGCAGGTACTTGATGAACTTCTGGTACGCCTGGGCGCCCTCGATGCGGCCCATGCCCAGCCACAGGTAGTAGTTGGCGCCCAGGAACAGGTTGCCGATCAGCGCGGCCTGGATGATGAACAGCCACGAGAACGCGCCGCCCATCATCTGCAGCCCCATCGTCTGCGAGAAGGCGTAGATCTCGGAGGCCAGCCAGTAGCCGGCGAAGGGCAGCGGCAGGAACGCGATGATGGCGATGAAATTACCGATGTAACCCATCCAGTCGTAGTGCGCGCGCTCCTCGTCGGTCTTGGCCTGCAGGAATTTGAACGCCGCGTAGGCCGCCGCGATCGCGCCGCCGAAGGCCACGTTGGCGATGATGCGGTGGATGTTGATCGGCATCCACGTGTAGTTGCTGACCGCCTCCCAGGTGCTGATCACGGCGCCCGTCTCGGAGATGCCCGAGGGCGAGGTCATGAACGTCAGCCAGGCGTTGGCGATGAACATGATCGCCGTGCCGACGAGGTTCAGCATCAGCCCGAGGAACAGGTGCACGCGCGGGCTGAACTTGCCCCAGCCGTAGTAGTAGCTGTAGAGGAACACCGCCTCGAAGAAGAACAGACCGACGTACGGCAGGAAGGTCGGCGAGAACACGTGCCCGAGGTACGTCATGAACTTCGGGTACAGCGCCACCAGCATGAACGTCAGGAACGCCCCGAACGTCGCCGTCAGCGAGAACGACACGGACAGCAGTTTGGTGAACTCGTAGGCCAGCCTGTCGTAGCGCTTGTCGCCCGTCTTGTAGCCGATGAACTCGATGATCAGCGCGAAGATCGGAACGGCCAGCACGAACGCCGCGAACAGCAGGTGCAGTTGGGCCAGCACCCAGACGATCGTGCGGCTGCCGACCTTGGGGAACTGACGGTACTCTTCCTCGACGTACGGGGTGGCGAGGGCCTTGGCCTCGGCCTCCTCGTGCTCGTCGATCTCACCTTGCGTGCGCGGCGTCTCGTCGACCGTCTCGACGCGGTGCGGCTGGCGGTACTCGGTGTCGAGCAGGCCCCTGGTGACGCGCAGCGCGCCGAACAGGCCCAGCGCGGCCACGACGGCCAGTGCCACGATTGCGAGCTTCGGGTTCTTCACTCCGTGTCCTCTCGCGCCTCGCCTAGTTGCCGGCCAACGCCTGGTCGCGCGCCCGCTTCTCTTGCTGAAGCGTTCGCACGTAGGCCACGATGGCCCAGCGGTCCGTCGTCGAGATGGGGTAACGGTATCCGGCCATCAGCCCCACGCCGTTCGTGATCGTGTCGAACAGCTGCCCGTCCGGGTAGTTCGCAAACTTGACCTCGTCGTGGAACGACGCCGTCGGCACGCCGCCGCGCTCGGCCAGCACGCCCTTGCCGTTGCCCTTCCTGTCGTGGCACGGGGCGCAGTAGATCGAGTAGCGCTCGGCGCCGCGGGTGCGCAGAGCGTCGTCGATCTCGATCGGGATCCCCGTCAGGTAGTCGCCGGCGGCGTCCTTGCCGGTCGCGACGGTCTCGTCCTCGATCAGCTCGCCGCGGGCGACCGTGCCCGGCACGGGATCGCGCATCGCGCGCCCGTCGTAGAAGAAGTCGCTCGACTCCTGCGCCTCCGACTTGAGCTGATCGTCCATGTTGGGATTGAAGTGAATCGGCGGCCGCGACGACCTGCAGCCGCGCACGCATCCGGTCGTCCACAGCGCCAGCAGCAGCAGCGCGGCGATCTGGAACTCGGATCGTGTGGGTCGTAGTCGCAAGGGGCCGTATCTCCTCGTTCTCAATGGTCCGCCGGGTCGGCGTGCGAATCGTCCGCCAGGTCGGGATGCGGATTGCGCAGCTTGGCCATGTAGGTCGTGCGCGGCTTGGTGTACAGCTCTTCGAGCAGGCCGTAGTCGCGCGGCTCGGCCTTACGGCGCGCAACCTCGCTGTTGTCGTCGAGGATGTCGCCGAACGTGATCGCACGCGCGGGGCACGCCTGCTGGCACGCCGTCCGGATCTCGCCGTCGCGCAGCGGGCGTTCTTCCAGCTTGGCCGTGATCTTGGCCGCCTGGATGCGCTGCGTGCAGTAGGTGCACTTCTCCATCACGCCGCGCGAGCGGACCGTGACGTCGGGGTTGTGCGCCAGCTGCACCGACTCGGGCGTGTCCTTGGTGAAGTTGTAGAAGTTGAACCGTCGCACTTTGTACGGGCAGTTGTTCGAGCAGTAGCGTGTGCCGATGCAACGGTTGTAGACCATCGCGTTGAGGCCTTCCTCGTCGTGCACGGTGGCGGCGACGGGACAGACCTGCTCGCAGGGCGCGTTCTCGCAGTGCATGCAGGGGACGGGCTGGACGAGCACCTGCGCGTCCTCGGGCTCGCCCTCGAAGTAGCGGTCGATGCGCAGCCAGTGCATCTCGCGTCCGCGGTGCACCTGATCCGGGCCGACGACCGGGATGTTGTTCTCGCTCTGGCACGCGATGACGCAAGCGCCGCATCCGGTGCAGGCGTTGAGGTCGATGCTCATGCCCCACTGGTTGCCGCTGTCGTAGCTGTGCTCTTCCCACATCGCCTTGCCCGGCGGATGCTCGACCATGTGCTTGGCGAACTCGGGATGCTGCCGGTAGTCCTCCAGCGAGGAGTTGCGCACCAGCGGCCGGTCCTCCATCCCGTGATGGTCCTGCGTCTGCGCGACCGTGCGCGCCGCCCCGGTCGCCTCGATCGCGACCCCGGCGACGAACCCGGCCGCCGAGCCGCTGCGCAGCGCGTACGCGTTGGCGCCGGTCCCGCCCGCGATCCGTCCGGTCTCACGACCGTAGCCCAGCGCGACGGCGACGACACCGTCGGCCTGCCCGGGCACGATCCACGCCGGCAGCGCGATCTCCGCCCCGCCGTGCGACACGCGCACCTCGTCGCCGTTCGCGACGCCCAGCGTTGCCGCATCGGCCGGGGAGAGCATCGCTGCGTTGTCCCAGGTCATCTTGGTCATCGCGTCGGGCAGCTCTTGCAGCCAGCCGTTGTTGGCGAAGCGGCCGTCGTACGGCGAGCCGGTCGTGAAGACGAGCTCCATCTCCTGTGCCTGTGCGGCGCCGGCGCTCAGCTTGCCGAGCGCGTCACGCGCCCCGGAACCGAGCGAGACCTGCGCCGCCTGCTGCGCGCTCTCGGCCAGCAGCCCGTCGTGCAACACCTTGTTCCAGCGCTTGTCGAACTCGCTCCGGCCCAGCGCGAGATTCCACGTCTCGCGCACCGCGTCGTGCCCCGGCGCATCGGCGCCGCTCGCCAGCAGGTTGAGCAGCTCGACCTCGCTCTTCCCGCCGTACAGCGGGAGAATCAGCGGCTGGATCACGCTCGCCGTGCCGTCGGCCGCGCGCGCGTCGCCCCAGGCCTCGAGGTAGTGCGTGCCCGGGATCTGCCACTGTGCGAGGGCCGACGTCTCGTCGAGGTCGCAGCCCAGTCGGATCACCGTGTCGGCCTGGGCGATCCTCGCGGCAAGGTCGAGTTCGGCCGGCGCGTCGTAGGCCGGGTTGCCGCCCACGATCACCAGCGTGTCGATCGAGCCGGCCTCGAGGTCCGCAGCCAGCGTGGCCAGCCGCTCCGAGTCGGATGGCGCGGCGTCGGTCAGCGGCCGGTACTCGACGGTCGTGCCCACGTTGCCCAGCGCCGCGTTCAGCGCCAGCACTGCGGCGTGCACCTCGGCCGGCTGTCGCGGCCCCGCGACGATCAACCCATGGCCGCGGTGCTGCATCAGGTCGCCGGCAACGGCGTGCAGCCAGCCGGCATCGACGCCGTCGACGTGACCGCCCGCGCCGTCGAGCGAGAGTCCCTGTGCGCGGAGCTCCGAGGCCAGCGCGGCGACCAGTGCGGGGATGCGCGAGCTGCGCACGCGCACACGGTGGTCGGCGTTGCCGCCCGTCAACGAATGAACGCCCTCGGCCACGTAGAGCCGGTTCATCGAGTCGTTTCCGTCGACCAGGCGACGACCGTCCGCGAAGCCGCGTGCGCTCGTGATGTTCTGCGAATCGGTGTGCAGGAAATCCGAGTCGAGGGCCAGGATCACCTTCGCGCGATCCACGTGTAGCGCCGGCACGAGCGATTCGCCCGTCGCCTGCCGGACCCCCGCAAGGACGTTCTCGTCGGCGAGCGGCGCCCAGGCCACCGTGCGCGCGGCGGGGAAGCGACTCGCAAAGGCCTGCGACAACCGCGACAGGGTCGGCGAGTTGTGCGGCGCGGTCAGCACGGCGAGACGCGCGCCGCCGTCGGCGCGATGGGTCTCGTCCAGCGCGGTCCACGCAGCGACGAAATCGTCCCACGACCGCTTCTCGCCCCCGTGCGTCACGTGCTGCGCGCGGTCGGGGTCGTAGAGGTCGAGGATCGACGCCTGCACCCACGCGTTGGACGATCCCTTCGTCGACGGGTGCAAGTCGTTGCCCTCGATCTTGGTCGGGCGCCCCTCGTGGCTCTCGACGACCAGACCGTAGGCGTCGAGACCGAACGGCATCGTCGTCGCGTAGTGCCGCGGGACTCCGGGGATCACGTGCTCGGGCGCGGTGACGTACGGCACGATCTCCTCGACGGGCCGTCGGCAACCGGCGAACCCGGCCAGCGACAGCGAGGCACCGAGCAGGGTGATCATGCTGCGGCGATCGATGCCCTCCGGCGCCTCGGAAGCTCCCTCGGGGAACTCGCGCTGCATGAACTCGGCCGCGCGTGGGTCGTCGGCCAACCCCTCGAGGCTACGCCACTGCTTGCGCTTGCCACTCATCGGTGGCACCCCGTGCACGACTCGGGCGGATTCAGCCCCTTCTGCTCGATCGCCTGGGCCGCGAACTCCGCCTGGTTCCGGGGGGCGATCCACTCCATGTTGGTCACTTCCTCCGTGGGACGGATGTGCGGCGCGGGGTTGCGGTGGCAGTCGAGGCACCAGCCCATGCTCAGCGGCTCGGCCTGGTACACCACCTCCATCTCGTTGATGTTGCCGTGGCAGCTGACACAGCCGACGCCGGCGCGAACGTGGATGCTGTGATTGAAGTAGGCGTAGTCGGGCAGGTTGTGCACGCGCACCCAGCGCATCGAGCGGCCGGTCTCGTGACTCTCGCGCAACGCCGCGAGCTGGTCGCTGTCGCGCTTGACGACCGAGTGACAGTTCATGCAGACCTGGGTCGGCGGAATCGTCGCTACGGGCGACACCTCGACCATTGCGTGACAGTAGCGACAGTCGAGACCCAGCTCACCGACGTGCAGCGCGTGACTGTACGGCACGGGCTGTTCCGGGGCGTAGCCCACGTCCGTGTACTCGGGCGAGAAGTAATAGGTGACTCCGCCGAGCGTGAGGACTCCCACGGCGGGAGCGACGAGGGCGAGAATCAACGGGATCTTGTTGGTCCACTTTGGGAATATCTGAGCCAAAGCCTGACGCGCCCCCGCCCGGCGCCCGGTCAGCTCCGGCGCCCTTCCGTACAAAAGGGGGCGAGTTTAGTCAGAGGGGTGGGCAAGGGTCAAGGGCGGAGAGCTCGGATTCGCAGGTTTCACGTCCCACGCACCGCAACTGCGGTTGACAAACGACCGGGAAACCGCCGACCATGTCGCGGCGCTGTGCGAGCCATCTCGCGCAGGACACGGCCGACGTCGCCGAGGAGCCGAAGAATGGGTCAGTTCAAGCGGTTCTTCACCTGGATGGAGGACAACCGGGTCTACTTCGACCTGGTGCGCATCTATCTGGGTATCGGGCTGTTCGTAAAGGGGTTGCAGTTCATCCTGGCACCCGAGTTCCTCCTGTTGGTTCTGCAGCGCTCGGACACGATCCAGTTCAAGTTCAAGTTCCTCGAGACGTTCCTGGCACACTACATCCCACTGGTACATCTAGGTGGCGGTCTGCTGCTGGCAGTGGGGCTGATGACGCGGATCTCGGCTTTTTTTCAGCTTACGGTCCTGGTCGGGGCCGTCGGGCTGTCGTTCCTGGGCGAGAACATGTTCACGCACAACCAGGAGTTCCAGTTCGCCGCGCTGGTGCTGTTCCTGACCCTGCTGATCCTGGTCCGCGGGGCGGGTCAGATCTCGGTGGACCACATCCTCAAACAGCGGGACTGAGGGCTTCGTGCCCGACACCGGCTGGTCCTCTGCCCAGGGGGCCTTCGCCGCGGCCGCCGTACGCCGAAAAAAGGTATTTCTCGCGCTGAGCATCGTCGGCGTCGCGATCGGCCTCGGGCTGGGCGCGTTCTACCTGCTCCAGTGGACGCGCCGGCCGGACTACCCCGTCGGCGTCCGCCTCGTGCTGGTGGTCCTGATCCTGCTCAACGCGCGGCAGAATCTGCGACAGTACCGGTTCGCGTGCCTGCTGGAGAAGCCGGGTCCGCGCAGCTAGAGTGCGCGGATGGCCGAGACACCACCCCCCACGGCTCCCGAGGCTCCCGCCGAAGAGCGCGTCCCGTTCTTTCGCAACCCGTTCGTCTGGTTCTTCTTCGTCGGGATCATCACGATCACGCTGATCCGGCCGTTCCTGATCTTCGAGCCCGATCCACCTCCCGTCCTCTACGAGCTACCGGCATTCGAGCTGGTGGACGCGGGCGGCCGGCCGTTCGACAACGGCTCGCTCGAGGGCGGCGTCCACGTCGTGAACTTCATCTTCACCCGCTGCGCTTCGATCTGTCCGATGCTGACCCACTCGATGTCGAGCTTGCAGGAACGGTACGACGCAGAAAAGGTCGACGGGATTCGGCTGATCAGCATCTCGGTCGACCCCGAGTACGACACCCCCGAGCGGCTCGCGGCGTATGCCGAGCGGCACGGGGCCGACACGAGCCGCTGGGACTTCCTGACCGGCGGCGAGGCGGCCGTCCGGGCGCTGGTCGTCGGGGGGTTCAAGACGGCGATGGAAGACGTCACCCCGCCCGACGCGGATCTGATCGACATCGCGCACAGCGGGCATTTCTTCCTCGTCGACGGCGACGGAGGGGTTCGCGGCTATTACGGCGTGGACGAGTCCGGATTGGACGAGATCTTCCACCGGTCGCGACACGTATTGAAACAACAGCGGAAACGCCGATCCGGCTCTTGACCCGGGGGCAGGAACTGGCTTAGCGTCCGCTTATCGGAATCATCTCGAGGTCAACTGCCGTGTGGGATCTGCTGTTCAACTGGTCGGGGCTGCTGGAGCGGGGGCTCGACGTCACGGTCTACGCCGTGATGGCGCTGCTCGGAACGGGCCTGTTCATCATCCGTCTGCTGCTCGCCTCGTTCGGCGGGGACGCGGACTCGGACTTCGACCTCGACGTCGCGGACTCCGACGCGTCGTTCAGCTTCTTCTCGCTGCTGTCGATCCTCGCGTTCTTCATGGGCGCCGGATGGACCGGACTGGCGTGCCGCCTCGACTGGGGCCTGGGGCGTGCGGTCTCGACGCTGCTGGCGACCGGACTCGGCTTCGGGATGATGGCCCTGGCGTCCGGAATGATGTACGGCGTGCGCAAGCTGAACCGGCACATCGAGTACGATCTGCAGACCGCCGTCGGACGGACGGCGCGCGTCTACCTGACGATCCCGGCAAAGGGCGGGGGTCACGGGCAGGTCGAGGTCAGCGTCTCGGGACGCAAGAAGATCCTGAAGGCGCAGAGCACCGGCCCCGAGCTGGCCGCGTTCTCCGACGCCAAGATCCTGGAAGTGCGGGACGACGACACGCTCGTCGTCGAGCCTCTCAGCTAGTGAAGGAGTCCTGACATGTCGGGCCTGGGACCTCTGCCGATCATCGGCGCGTTCGTACTCTTAGTCCTGTTCTTCATGACGCTGCTGGTACGCCAGTACCGGCGCTGTCCGTCCAACCGTGTGCTCGTCGTCTACGGTAAGGTCGCCGGCCAGCGCGCCGCGCGCTGCCTGCACGGCGGCGGCACGTTCATCATCCCGCTGCTGCAGAGCTACGCCTACCTCAATCTCGAGCCGATGACGATCGAGATCGACCTGGCGGCGGCGCTGTCCAAGAAGAACATCCGCGTCAACGTGCCGTCGACGTTCACGATCGGCATCTCGACCGAACCCGACATCATGAACAACGCCGCCGAGCGTCTGCTGGGCCTGAGCGAGACGGACGTGGCGCACCAGGCGCGCGACATCATCCTGGGCCAGATGCGTCTGGTCATCGCGACGCTGTCGATCGAGGAGATCAACCAGGACCGCGAGAAGTTCCTCGACCTGGTCAACAAGAACGTCAGCACCGAGGTCAACAAGATCGGTCTCGAGCTGATCAACGTGAACGTCCGCGACATCACCGACGAGTCGGGTTACATCGAGGCCCTGGGCCGCAAGGCGGCCTCCGAGGCGATCAACCAGGCCAAGGTCGAGGTCGCCGACGCCGACCGCTCCGGCGCCATCGGCGAGTCCTCGGCGCAGCGCGAGATGTCGGTCGAGGTGGCGCAGCAAAACGCGCAGTCGGTGATGGGCCAGAAGCTGGCCGAGCGCGACCGACGCATCGAGGTGGCGAAGCTCGAGGCCTCCGGAGTCTCCGGCGAGGCGGACGCCAATCGCAGCAAGGAAGTCGCCGTCGCCGAGCAGGAGGCGCTCGCCGTCCAGGGCCGGAAGAAGGCGGAGGCCGACCAGCGCGTCCAGGTCGCCTCGCTCGAGGCCAACGCGGTACAGGGCGAGAACGAATCGCGCGCCAACATCGCCGACTACGAGGCGACCCTGGCGGAACGACAGGCCGACGCCAAGCGGCGCGGCGAGGTCGCACTGGCGAACTCCTCGCGCGACGTGCTGGTCGCCGAGAAGGAACAGGTCCTGGCGCGGCTCGAGAAAGAGCAGATCGCCCAGCAGATGATCGAACGGACCAAGGTCGAGATCGACGCCGACGCCGAGGCCGAACGGCTGCGGCGCATCGCCCAGGGTAAGGCGGACGCGGTGCTGGCAAGCTACAAGGCCGAGGCCGAGGGCATTCGCAAGGTGCTCGAGTCCAAGGCCAGCGGCTACGAGAACCTGATCCGGGTCTGCGGCGAGCGCAAGGACCTGGCCCCCGCGCTGCTGATCATCGAGAAGCTGCCCGAGCTGGTCGCCGAGCAGGTCAAGGCGATCCAGAACCTCAAGATCGACAAGGTCACCGTCTGGGACTCCGGCACCAACGGCGCCGACGGCGCGGGAGGATCGACGTCGAACTTCCTGCGCGGCCTGATCGGCTCGTTGCCGCCGATCCACGAGCTGGCAGAGCAGGCCGGGATCGATCTGCCGGACGTGCTCGGCCGCGTCAAGGAGACCGCGGAGGAGGAGACCGACGCGTCGAGCGGCGAGACCCAACCGGGAACCGACGCACCTGCCGGCGGCTTACCGAGCTAGGAGCCTGCCCTAGGGCCGGTACTCGCGCATCAACATCTCGATCAGCGCCTCGGCCCGTTCCGGGTCGAGTTGATCGATCCTGTCGTGCATCTCGGCCAGGATTCTCCGCGCCTCGGCGGTGCCCTCCATCTCACGCGCCAGCCTGTGGATGCGGTGCGCGTGGTGAATGCCCACTGCGCCGTCGGCGAACATCAGGATCGCGGCAGGGACGGGCGCGACCTCGGCCAGGATCGGCAGCGCCGCGCGCAGCAACCGTCGCGCGTGGTGGTGATTGCGATGCTGGTTGCGCGCGACGTCGGCGCGGAGGCGGTCCATGCGCTCGTCCTTCAGCTCGAGCGGGCCGTGCTGCGTCACGTGCTTGCGCCATTGTTCCTCGATCAACGCGCGATGGTTGCGGCCGCGGCGCTGGGTCCCCACCTGGTCGTCGCTGACGACGAGACGCCGGTTCCTCGCCGTGATCTCGTACGCGGCGGGGTCGTCGCCCAGCCCGTAGTACTCGACGTTGCGCACGGGGCCCCGGCCGTCGACGGTGTAGATACCGCAGAGGATCTCGGTGTCGCTGCCCTCTCGATTCAACGTGACGCAGGGTAGGACGAGCGAGAACGTCGGCCGCGGCAACGCCCGGTCCTGCAGGTCCAGCACGGCGCTCCGCGCCTGCAACCTGGCGGACACGATCGCGGCGTACAGGGCGCGCACGGCCGGCGCGACGCGCGCCGGGTCGTTCAGCAGCGCCACGCGATCGACGCCCTCGGAGCGAAACGCGTCGCCGAGATCGGTGGCGAACGGGCCGCCCTTTCCCGCGAGCAGGGCGCCGAGCGCCCCGCAGGCCGGCGCCTCGGTGCCGTAGCGCGAGCGACTGCCCAGCCGCAACGGGCGCATGTCGTCGAACCCGCCGAACGAATCCGGCGTGCCGGGCGGCACTTCCTCGCAACCCACGTGACCGTTGATCTTGACCACCAGCAGCATGGCCCCGTCGGGCGGCGGCGCCGACGCGAAGTGCTCGGCGGCGATGTGGACCCCACCCCACTCGTAGCGCGCCCCGATGTTGGCCATCCGGAACGGGGCCTTGCGGGCCGACTTCAACGAGGGCAGCGCGTAGGTGACGAACCCCTGCTGAAAGGCCTCGACGCACTCGCGCTCGGTCTCGTCGGCGCAGGTCACCTGGACCGCGCCCGTAACGGCCGGCCCCAGCGAACGGGTGTCGAACTGGATCGTCTGGCTGACCTCGCGCAGCGGCTTCTCGCGGCCCACGCAATCCCGGAGTCGTTCCATGCCGCCATTATGACCATTTATGACCTCGCCTGGGCGGGCGCGACGCGGGCTTTCCTTTGATACAATGCCGGACGTTTCGCCCCACTACTCTCGTCGTGATTCGCGGGCCGCGGGCCCGTGGAGGCTCCGCATGGCGCCGCGCCGTCGCACCGGTCTGCTGTTGATCAACCTCGGCACGCCGGACAGCCCTGCCCCCGCGGACGTTCGCCCCTACCTGCGCGAGTTCCTGATGGACCCGCGCGTGCTGGACATCCCGACCTGGCGCCGCTGGCTGGTGGTCAACCTGTTCATCCTGCCCTTCCGGCCCAAACAGTCCGGCGAGGCCTACGCCAAGATATGGACCGATCGCGGGTCTCCGTTGTTGCTGCACACCGAGGCGCTGGCCGACAAGATGCAGCGGCGCCTCGGCGCCGACGTCGAGGTGATCCCCGCCATGCGCTACGGCAAGCCGCCGATCCGCTCGGCGCTGGAGCGCTTCCGCGCGGCCGGCATCGACGACATCGCGGTGTTTCCGCTGTACCCGCAGTACAGCTCCGCGGCCAACGGGTCGTCGCTCGACAAGGTGTTCACCGAGGCGGCCAAGCTGTGGAACGTCCCCAACCTGCAGGTGATCCCTCCGTTCTACGACCACCCCGGCTACATCGACGCGTGCGCGCGTGCCGCGCGGCCGATCCTCGACGAGGTCGACCCCGAAGTCGTGTTCTTCAGCTTCCACGGCCTGCCCGAACGGCACGTGAAGAAGAGTGACGACAGCGGCTCGTACTGCCTGGTTCGCGCGGACTGCTGCGAACGCATCGTCGAGGAGAATCGCAACTGTTACAGCGCGCAGTGCTACGCGACCGCCCGCGCTCTCGCCGAGCGCCTCGGCGTGCCCGAGGACCGACGCCGCGTCTGCTACCAGTCGCGGCTGGGGCGCACGCCCTGGTTGCGACCCTACACCGACGAGCTGCTGATCGAGGAGGCGCGCAAGGGGCGCAAGCGAGCGGTGATTCTCAGTCCGGCATTCGTCGCGGACTGTCTGGAGACTCTGGAAGAGCTCGGGATCCGCGCGGCCGAGGACTGGAAGGCCCACGGCGGCGAGAAGCTGACCCTGGTCCCCGCGGTCAATTCCAATGACGACTGGGCCGACGCGGCGGTGCGCATCGTGCGCGAGCATACGCGATGGCTCGATGCCCCCGACGCACGGCGCCTCGAAAAGCACGCAGGCTGATGTCCGAGCTATCGACCAGAGACCGGGTTCACCCCACGCGCCGCGTCGCGGTCGTCGGCGGCGGCGTGTCGGGCCTCGCCGCGGCACAGCGCGTGATCGCGCTGGCGAAAGAGGTCGACGTCGAGATCGACGTGACCGTCCTCGATGCCGCCGAGCGTCCGGGGGGGGTGGTCCGCACCGAGCGCCACGAGGGCTGCCTGCTCGAGGCCGGCGCCGACAGTCTGGTTCCGCAGAAACCGGCGGCCGCCGAGCTGTGCCGCGAGATCGGTCTGGGAGACGAGCTGGTCGAGATCGACGCGCATCCGGGCTCGCTGCAGGTTGTCCACGCGCGGCGGCTACACCGCCTGCCGGCCGGCTTCCTGCTGTTCGTCCCCACGCGACTGGGCTCGCTCCTCGGGTCGTCCCTGTTCTCGCTTCCGGGCAAGGTGCGCATCGCGCTCGAGGCGCTGGCCGGAAGGCAGCGCGCGCGGGGCGACGAGAGCCTGCGCTCGTTCGTCGAGCGACGCCTGGGCAGCGAACTCTACGAGCGCGTGGCCGAGCCGATCGTGGCCGGCCTGTTCGTCGCGGACGGCGATCGGTTCAGCGCGGACATGGCGCTGCCGCGGCTGCGCACGATCGAGCAACGGTTCGGCAGCCTGACGCGCGGGATGCTGCGCGCCCGCGCCGCGGCAGGACGCGGTCACGGGACGGCCAGCTTCCTCGCGCTGCGCGGCGGGATGCAGCGCATCGTCGAGGGTCTGGTCGGCACGCTGCCGATCGGTTGCGTACGCGGCGGAAGTCGGGTGACGGGCATCGCGCGCCAGCGGGCGGGTGGCTACTCGATCGAGATCGACGGACGCGCGCCGCTCGCGGCCGATGCCGTGGTCCTGGCGTGTCCCGCCTTCGAGCTGGGACGACTGCTCGATCCGATCGAACCCGGGCTGGGCTCGGATGTGGCCGAGCTGGACTATGCCTCGGTCGTGACGGTCCACCTGGCGTACCCGAGGACCCCGACGGGACCGGGACTGGCCGGGCACGGCTTCTTCGTTCCACGGACCGAGGGGATGCCGATCCTGGCCTGCACGCACGTCGGCGCGAAGTTTCCCGGGCGCACGACCGACGACGTGACCGTGTTGCGCGCCTATCTCGGCGGAGCGCTCGATCCGGGTATGATCGATCGCCGGGACGACGAGCTGATCGACCTGGCGCATCGTTCGCTGGCGGCGATGCTCGACATCCGACAGGCGCCGCTGTGGAACCGGGTACACCGCTTCCCGCGAGCGATGCCGCAATACCCGATCGGCTATCGGGACCGGCTGACGCGGCTGAACGACCGACTGGGTGGAATCGCCGGCCTCGAGTTGTGCGGTGGCGTGACGGGTGCCGTGGGACTGCCCGACTGCATCGAATCGGCCCGGCGCGCGGCGTCGCGAACGATCCAACACCTGACCCCGGACAGCGTCAAGCTTCCCCTGGCGATCTGAGATGACGACCGCGGAATCGAACAGCCGGCGCTTCTCCATCGTGGTCGTGCTGTCGGCGGCCGTCGTGGCCCTGGCGGTGCTGGCGGTGCTCAACATGGGTCCCGGCGGAAGCGGCGGACACGTCGCCGCCGGATCGATGTCGGCACGACCGTTGCTGCACGCGCGGCTCAACGCGCTCAGCGCGGTGATCCTGATCACGGGCCTCGTCTTCATCCGACGCGGGATGATCCGCACGCACATGACCTGCATGATCCTCGCCGCGTTGACCACGGTGACGTTTCTGGTCTCCTACCTGCAGTACCACTACTTCGCGGGCTCCGTGTCGTTCCAGGGTCAGGGCTGGGTGCGGCCGGTCTACTTCGCGATCCTGCTGACGCACACCGTCCTCGCCGCGTTCGTCGCGCCGCTGGCCGCGAGCCTGTTCTGGTACGCCGCGCGTGGCCGTCGCGCGCGCCACCGTCGCATCGCACGCTTCACGCTGCCGATGTGGCTCTACGTCTCCGTCACCGGCGTGCTGATCTACTGCATGCTGTATCTGTGGTTTCCCTCGACCTGAGGCGTCCATGACGCAGGAATCGCGAGGCTGGGGACCCGGGGCGTGGCTGCTCGGCCTGGCCGGCGTCCTCGTTCTGCTCGCCGCCGTCTGGCGCGTGCTGCCGATGCTCGACTCGTCGTCGGGCGCGATCGGCGACGGCGTCGAGGTCGCGAGCTACGGCTTCGACCTGGGCAACGCGCTCGTCCCGCCGGAGCGCATCGTCGCGTCCGGCTTCCCGCGGGATGGCGTGCCGGCGCTGTCGAATCCCGCGTTGATGCCGGGGCGCGAGGTCGAGGAGTTCAGCCGCAGCCGTCGGGGCAAGTACATCGTACCCGACGACCGCGTGGTCGGGGTCGCCTTCGGCGGCGAGGCGCGCGCCTACCCGCTGCGCGTGCTGAACTGGCACGAGGTGCTCAACGACGTCGTGGGCGGAGTGCCGCTGGCTGTGACGTTCCATCCGCTGTGCGACAGCGTCGTCGTGTTCGACCGGCGGGTGGCGCAGCGAACGATCGAGTTCGGTGTCAGCGGACTGCTGTACAACTCCAACCTGTTGATGTACGACCGCGGCGCGGGGGCGGACGAGGCGCCCTCGCTGTGGAGCCAGCTTCAGGCCCGGGCGATCGCCGGGCCGGCGGCGGACCGGGGCGACGAGCTGAAGATCCTGCCGGCCTCGATCATGCGCTGGCGTGACTGGCTCGAGCGGCACCCCGAGACGACGGTCCCCGCCGTCGAGCTCGACCGGTTGCGCAAGTATCAGCGCAACCCGTGCGGCAACTACCTGACGACGGGAACGCTGCGCTTCCCCGTCGACCCGTTGCCGCCCGCGGAGGGTCCGGCGTTGATGGAGCGCGTCGTCGTGTTCGAGGACGCGGCGGGGTCGCGGCGCGTCGTTCCGCTCGGCGAGTTCGAGGGAACACGGCAGCTCGCACCCGGCCTGGCGCTGCGCGCGGAGGCCGAACCGCCGCCCTCGATCCTGGCCGAGGAGTCCAGCGCGTCGCGCCCGCTGCTGACGTTGTGGTTCGCGTGGTTCGCGACCCACCCCGACTCGGCGCTGGACGGGCTGCAGTCGACTCAGGGGCAGACCGGGTCGTCGATCGCCTGGGCGAAGCAGGGCGCGCCCGCGGCGGCGCGCGCCGCACCCGCCGAGTCCGTCCCGTAGGCGCCCTCGACGGCGCCGTTGTGCGGCACCACGACGTAGAACCGATCGCCGGCACCGGGAACCAGGTCGTGCAACGCTGCGCCGCCCGTGGAACAGGTACGCACCAACTGCGACGCCGGGTCGCCGAACTCGCCCTCGTAGACACCGTAGTCGGTGTCGGAGGCGCGACACGAATCGTCCCACTCCAGACGGATCGTTCCGCCGCCCAGCTTCTGCACGGTCAACGGCGTTCCCGGAACCTCGTTCCCGTCCGGAACCCGCCCCGCGACCGCCGGCGGCGGATCGAACTCGATCTCCAGACGCGGGCGACTGTTGACCGACGCGTTCTCACGCGCGACGAAGCGCTTTGCCGTGCGCGTGGCCGTCTCGTTGCCGATCAGGATCCAGCCGAAGTTGCTCGACGGGTCGTCGGCCCAGGCCTGCACGTCGGCCACCAGCGCCGGCGTCGAACCCCAGGTGTAGTCGTTGACACCGCCGACCGCGATCGTCGCGCTGGGCAGCGCGGCGAAGTCGCCGCCCGAGACCGCCCAGGGGCTGCCGGGGAAGAAACGGACGTCCCACGTCGCGTCGCCCGGCGCGGCGGCGGCCATGCCGCCCTCGTTGCCCGGCGCATTCGACGCGCCCTCGCCCCAGTCGGCGAGCAGGCGTGACAGCGACGCGTTCTGCGTTCCGGGCCGCGTCTTGTTCATCGACAGGGTCAGCCTGGCGTCCGTGATCGTCGCTCCCGCCGGGACGACGCTCGCGACATCGAACACGAGCAGCGCGCGCCGGAGAAAGTCCTGCGACTGCCCCGTCCTGCCGGTGAAGAGGAAATCTCCGGAGCCGTTGCAGCGGCCCTCCTCGCTGGACTGAACCGTGGTGTCCCGGACCGGCTCGATGGACGCACTTCCCGCCCGGACCGGGACGGCGGCCAGGCCTGTCACGACCGACGCGGCCACGGTAAGACAAAGGAAACCGGCGATGTTGCGCATTCGTTCTCCTCCCCCCGGGGTGAACAGGCGCGGCTCGACGGTTATTCGCGGATCCCGGCCTCCGGGGAACATACGGCGAAAACCGCGGCGGGTTGCTCCCCGTTTCCATCGGCGCTACGCTCGACCGGGATTCAAACTGGAGGTTCCGATGAGCGAGTTCCAGCAGGCCGATCCGGGAATGGTGACCGCCCCGCGCGTGGACGTGGGATCGCGGGCCGCCTTCATCGTCCGCACCTACAACCACCTGTTCGGCGCGGTGCTCGCGTTCGTCGGTATCGAGATCGCGCTGTTCAAGAGCGGCGTCGCCGAGCAGCTCGCTCGAGCGATGGCCGGTACGAGCTGGCTCATCGTGCTCGGCGCGTTCATCCTGGTCAGCTGGCTGGCCAGCCGCTTCGCACACACCTCGCAATCGACCGGCGTGCAGTATCTCGCCCTCGGCGGCTTCGTTCTCGCCGAGGCGATCATCTTCGTGCCCCTGCTGTACATCGCCAACACGGTCGCGCCGGGAACGATCCAGAGCGCCGCGCTGCTGACGCTGGTCGGCTTCACCGCGCTGACCGTGATCGCGTTCCTGACGCGCAAGGACTTCTCGTTCATGGGCGCGATCCTGCGCTGGGCGGGCATCGTCGCGCTGCTGGCGATCGTCGGCTCGGTGATCTTCGGCTTTCAGCTCGGGACGTGGTTCTCGGTGGCGATGATCGGGCTCGCCGGCGGGGCGATCCTGTACGACACGTCGAACATCATCCGGCACTACCCCGAGGACCGGCACGTCGGTGCGGCGCTCGAGCTGTTCGCCTCGGTGGCGCTGATGTTCTGGTACGTGCTGCGGCTGCTGCTGGCCACGCGCGACTAGTGGACTACTGCCCGTGGATCGTCGCGGCCGTGGCGTCGAACGTCACGGCGAGGATGGGCGCGCTGTCCGAATCCAGCGCCGCCGGCTGCTGACCGGACGGGGTGGCCGCGAATGAGACGTCCGACTCGCCGACGTCCAGTGCCTTGAAGATCAGGCTGACGACGATCTCATCCAGTCCCGTCGCGGCGTTGCCGTCGCAGTCACCGGTCTTTGTCGCGGCGACGATGACGCGATCGTCGTCCTGATGCGCCTGGAAGTCGAGCCCGGTGCAGCCGGTCGCGTCGAGGAACGAGCCGGGCGCCACCGAACTGGAGACGTAGCCGACGATGTCCGGGTCCTCGAGCAGCAGATCGAACGCGAAGCCGTAGATCTCCGGGCTGCCGGCAGTGCCCGAGACGGTCACGTGCACGGTGACTTCCGAGCCGTCGACCGTTCCCCCGGTCATGCGCACGACGTTCGGAGTTGCGGCGGTACCGCTGTCCTCGAATAACGCGTCGGGGTCGCTCGGCGTCATGCCACCGCCGCTGCTTCCCCCGCACCCGGCAAAGGGAAGCGCCAGCACGGTCAGCAACAGGCCGAGGGTTAGCTTACGTGGGACGGTGTGGGCAATACGGATCATCGGGGGTCTCCTGGGACTCGTCTCTTTGCTTAAGGTAGGCTCAGGCCAAACTGGATGGCCAGTCCCATCAGGTCGTCGCCCCCGACGCTACCGTCGCAGTCGAGATCGACCGTGGCGTCGTAGCGTGGATCGGGGGACGACGCGCCCATCGCGACGCCGAGGCGGTTGAGGTCAAAGCCGTCCACGCGGCCCGATTCGTCGGCGTCGGCACGCTGCAGGTCGGACTCACACGCATCGCCCGTGCCGTCGTCGTCGCAGTCGTCCTGGGCGCCGTTCGCCGTCGCCGGGCAGTTGTCGCACACATCACCGGTCCCGTCGGTGTCGAAGTCTGCCTGGCCGTCGTTCACGTCATCGGGGCAATTGTCACATACGTCTCCGTGCGCATCGGAGTCCATATTCTCTTGCCCGCCGTTCGCGTCGAGCGGACAGTTGTCGCACACATCACCAGTCCCGTCGGTGTCGAAGTCTGCCTGGCCGTTATTCACGTCATCGGGGCAATTGTCACATACGTCTCCGTGCGCATCGGAGTCTATATTCTCTTGTCCGCCGTTCGCGTCGAGCGGACAGTTGTCCAGCGCGTCACACAGTCCGTCGGAATCCGAATCCAGGATTTGGCAGGTCGCGTTGGACAGCGCGCAGACCAGACACGGATCGCCGACGCAGTCGCTGTCGGTCTGACACGCCGGTTCGGACTGATCGCGTCCGTCGAGGGTCATCACGTCGTGGCCTTCCGGATCGAGCCAGTCCATCAGGCTCGTCGCCGGCGTGCCGCTGCCGGTCCAGCTGCGCGAGAACTTGCCGTACTCGTCCTCGCCTTGCTGGTTCGCGCAAGACGAGACACCCCCGGTGAGGGCGCCGATGATCCGGTGGTCGGGATCGAACAGTGGGCTGCCCGAAGAGCCCGGCTCGGTCGTTCCGTCTTCCCAGCCCTCGACGCCCCAGTAGTTCAAGCCCTGGGTGGCACCGCGGTCGTCGACCGGGCCCTCGTCGTAGCTGATCTTCATGAAGTCGCCCTGCGGATGGTGGATGCCCCAGGCTTCGCTCGGAGCGGCCGTGGAGCGGCTCCAACCGTTGAAGTACAAGTTGAAGTTCGCCGGCGGGCTCGAATCGAGCTCCATCAAGACGAAGTCGCTGAGGCCGTTGCTGGCGCGCAGCACCGCACCCGTCTGCGACTGCGTGGAGGTGGTTCCTCCGGTACCGCAGACATCTCTTTCTTTGTGGAAGAAGAAGATGGAGCCGGTGGCCGTCCCGCCACCGATGAAGCAATGATCGGCCGTCAGTACCAGCGGCGGGCTGTCTCGGTCCAGCGCGTTGATCAGCGATCCGGAGCAGAGGTTCCCGTTACCGCCCAGCAGGATGAGCACAACGCCGCGCTTCTCGTTCTGCCAGTCGGCGCCGAGCGGACAGTTGATATCGACATTGCACGCGCCGGCGCCGGGGTCACCGGCCGAATCGAACACGGGATCGAGGACGTCATCGATGGACGGAGTCGCCTTGTACCCGTGCGTAACGGTTTCCAGGCTGAGATCCGGCTCTACGCCGGCCAGCGTCGCAGGCCAGAACAGTTCGACGACCGCGGTCTCGCCGTGCACCGGCGGTACCCACAGCTCGCCGTGCGAGCGGACGTCGTCCGAAGTGTAGGGTCCGAGAATCGTCTTGCGCTCGGGATCATGGACGCGCAGCTCTGCGCCGGGCTCGAGACGGAATCCGTCGAAGCCCAGTACGAGCCAGAGGGCGCCTGCGGAGTGCACGCGCAGGCGCCAGACGCGATCGCCCGACGGCAGGTAGTCCCACGTGCCGTTGTTCTCGGGGGTCAGCCGCTGACGCATCGGATGGGCCACGCGCAGCGGTATGCCGCGCTTGCCCGCGTTGCGCCGATCCTGTTCCAGCAAGCGCTCGGCGTCGACCGCGGGGGCCGTCCACTGCTCGACGTAGCCGTCGCCCATGGGGCGCGCGAGGTCCGACACCGCAGCCGGCTCCTCCGACGCGACGGCGGCCGCTGCACACACGGCAAGAAGAAACAAACCGAACCAGTGACGTTTCATGCGTTCTCCGACCCGTGATGCGCCCCTGGAACGGGGCGGATCCCATCATTTACTTATACCACCGGGACCGGCGGGTGGCTCCCCCAAGCTGAGCGGGAGTCATTCGGCCCGAGATGACGCTTCCGTAACCAGCTCGAGGGGCAGCAGCGCCTCGAGCTCGGGGTCGGCCTCGACACGGATCTCCTGCGACAGTACGACGTGGGGCCCCTCCCCGCGCGGCCGCTCGAGCTCGGCCTCGATCCGCAGCGTCGACGGCTCGGGCTCCGGCGCATTCCACACGAGGGTCACGCGGAACTTGCGATACCCGGATCGCGGATCCTGGTGCCTCGGCTTCGAGGTCAGCTCGTAGGTCGGAGTTTGCGCGCGGTAGCCGCGGCGCCGGAGATGGTCCGACAGCCGAGGCACGCTCTCGAACAGGTCGCGCGCCAGCTCGTAGGCGTAGGGCCGCTCGGGCACGAGGTCCAGCGGCAGGTGGGCGTAGTCCGGGCGATGCCTCGGTCCCTGGACGCGCGGAAGAAACCAGCTCGGCCGCGGCAACACCACGCGCCAGAAGCCGATGCGCCTTGCCTCGGGGTCGTAGGACGGGTCGAGAATCGTCAGCACGCGCGCGTAGGACGGCACGAACAGCAAGCGGCGCAGCGCATCCCAGCGCGCCGCGAACTCCCCTTGCGGCGCCGCGGCGGTCAGCCCGTCGGTGGCTCTTCCCTCCCAGCGGACGAACAGCTCGAAGGCCGAGATGTCGCCGAGCCAGGCCGTCAGGTAGCGCTGCAGATCGACCTCGGACGGAGTCTCCGCGTGGCGTCGGATCGCGCGCCCCTCCTCGGATGTGCGCAGCGCCTCGGCAATCGACGCCTCGTCGATGCCCGGCGCGGACGCGCGGTAGGCCGCCGCCAGCGCTTCCAGCTCTCGCCCCGCCTCCTCGCGAAGGCGCGCGCGCACCCAGTCGCGATAGTCCGCCTTGCGGTACATCGCATGCGCCAGCCGGGGACGCAGGTCGAGAAACACGCGGCCGCTCTGCAGCGCGAGCTGATCGTGGTACGGCCGCGCGTGCCACTCTCTCGGGCGCTTGCGCGGATCTCCCTCGATCTCGTCGGCCGCCAGACGCAGCGCCTGCCGCGCCAGACGGTCCATCGCACGGCTCGGATCGGTCGGCAGCTCGCGGGGCGGCGGAAGCGGGATCTCGAACGGACGGATCTTCAGGCCCAGGTAGCCGTTGATCTCCCCGTGCCCGATCTCCATCGGCTCGTAGAGCATGCCCGACTCCTGCGTCACGTCGAGCGCGCAGCCGCGCAGCCGCGAGGGCTCCGTCTCGACGAACCACAGCTCGTCGAGCCCGCTCGCGTGGTCGCCACAGTCCGGGTCCGCCGTCAACGGGAGCGGCCCGAACGTCCGGCGCAGGTACAGGTCGTCGGGCGGCAGCTCCAGTCGCTGCGGCAGCCCGGCCCGCGATTCGGCCAGTGGCACGCGGGCGGGATTCTCGGGCGGCTCTGCGTCATGCCGGAACACCGTGACCCGGCAATTCGGATCGGTCGAGCGCACCTTCACGTTGCCGAGCTCGGCCTCGGGGTTCGGGTCAACGAACGTCAGCGTCGCCTCGTTGCTCAGCATCTCGCGAATGCGTGCGAACGTCTGCTCCAGCTTGCCCGCGACCGGCACGTCGAAGAACTCCCCGTTCGTGTTGCGCGCCAGGTTCTGCAGGAAACGCTTGATCTTCCCCCCACCCGCCTCCAGCGGAGGCAACTCGATCCCGATGACGAACACCGACAGGTCCGGCCGGCTCGCGGCCAGTTCACGCACGTCCGATTGCTCGTACAGGCTCGACGTGTCCCATCCGTCGGTCAGCAGCAACAGCACCGGCCGCTCGCGATACGAGTCCAGCTCGCGGATCGCAAACACCAGTCCGTCGTTCATCGACGTGTACCCGCCCAGCTGCAACCGTTCCACGGCGTCGGCCAGCGCCACGCGATCGTTCGTCACGCCCTCGACGAGCAACACACTCTCGTCGAACGTCATCACCGTCGCCGACTCGTAGGCCGGATCCAACATCTCCACGTACCGCGTAGCCGCCAGCTTCGTCCGATCCACCCGCCCGATCATGCTGCCGCTGGTATCGATCAGCAGCGCGTGGATCGTCGGACTCCGCGCACGCTTCAACTCGACCAACTGCTCGGACGCCAGCGGCCGGCCACGCAACTTCAGCGCCAGCGCGTCGAGCCCGAACTCACGGCACGCCCCGGGCTCGGCACGAGCACCCGGCCCGAGGTGCCTCTTCGGCTCGATCCGCAGGCTCACCGTCCGCACCCGCACCTTCGCCCGTTCGGAGAGTGGGCCCGTAGTCTCGAGCGGCTGCGCCGCACAGGGCAACCAGCCCAGCAAGACGACCGCGGCAATTGCGCGAGCGCTCCACACGTCTCGATCCTCCGCTAACCCGAGTATCCGCCCGAACCGCCGTTTCGGCGAGCGACGATCACGGTCTCTGCGGCATCGGTGAAGCAGGACTCAGGCGGGACTCGACGAGCGCCTGGAGGCCGACGAGAAGCGCGATCCAGAGCAGAGACTCCCAGGGGCGGACGACGTGGAACTGCTTGCCCCAGTCGGTCGGATACCAGATGCGATCCGGCGCCCCGGAACGGCTGAGGACGAGCGGCGCGTCGTCGCCCGACGGGCTGAGGTAGAAGCCGAGGAAACCGGCGAGCCACGAGACGAGCATCACCGCAACGAGGACGTAGACCACGATCGCCGCCGGCGAACGGACGAGTCGGCGCAGGTCGAACGGCTCGACGGGAGACGGAGGGGTGCGACGGCGCAACGACAGGTAGGCGACGAGAGTGCCGGCGCTGGCACCGATCAGGTTGAGCAGGATGTCGTTGAAGTCGAGGTACAGACTGGTGTCGGCGAAGAACTGGTACGCCTCGTCGACGAAACCCAGCAACGTGACCCACAGGACCGATTCCGAGATGCGCCGGCTCAGCGCGTAGACGGGCAACGCCAGCAACGCCCACTGCGGGAAGTGCGCGGCCTCGCTGTTGAACATCATCAACGTCTGGAACGCGACGACCTGCAGCGCCACGACGGTCAACCCCCAACCCAGGGTCCAGCGGCCCTCGACTCCACGGTACTTCGACGCGACGACCGTGACCGTCAGCAACACGGCGACGACAACACCGATCGCGGTCAACGTGTTGTCGAAGCCGTCGTGCGAGGTGCGATTGCGCACCTTGTGAACCAGGTCCGAGACGCTCTCGTGGCTGACCGTCGAGACGAGGACGTGAAGCACGACCGCAAGCAGGGACAGCTTGCGGTGGCGAACCAGAAAATGCATCAAGCCGGTCAATCGAACCCTCGTCGGCGTCGGTGGCCTCTCATGCTAGCCTGATCTTCCGCCGAGCGCGCCCAGGAGACCGTAAGTCTTGAGAACCAAACACGCCATGTCGACGATGGTCGCCCTGGTTCTCATCGTCGCCGGCGCCTGGTTCCTGCGCGTCTACTTTGCACACGAGCACGTGTTCCGCGACGGCATCGTCGCGTTCCAGGGAGCCGACTCCTGGTACCACGCGCGACTGATGGACAACACGTCGCAGCACTTCCCGAGCGTCACGCGGTTCGACCCCTACCTGGCCTACCCCGAGGGACAATCGCCCCCGGTGGCGCCGCTGTTCAACGTGCTGCTGACGGGCTTCGTGCTGCTGATGTCGCTGGGCCAGCCGGCCGCGGAGACGGCAGACCGCTGGGCGGCGCACTTCCCTGCACTGCTCGGCGCCCTGATTCCCCTGCCGGTCTACGGCATCGGGCGGCTCGTCTTCGGCCGACTCGCGGGGCTGCTCGCCGCGGCCACCGTCGCCGTTCTTCCGGGGCAGTTCCTGTGGCGCAGCCAGCTCGGCACGCCCGACCACCACGTGCTCGAGGGGCTGCTGTCGACGTGCGTCGTGCTGGCGCTGCTGCACGCCACGCGCCCCGACGATCCCGCTTCGAACTCGGGGGCGCGACGGCGCCTCCTGTTCTCGCTGCTCGCCGGCTTCGGCCTGGGTTGCTACCTGTTGAGCTGGGTCGGAGGAGCGTTGCTCGTCGGCATCCTGACGACCTGGGCCGGCATGCAGTTCGTCGTCGATCACCTGCGCGGACGATCGACGCTTCCGCTGCTGACCGCGACGGGGCCCGCGTTCGCCGTCGCGCTCGCGATGGTGCTGCCGTTCGGCGGGCGCTATTTCCTCTGGGGCATGCAGCGCGACGCGCTACTGGTCGGCCTCGCCGCGGTCCTGCTACTGGGCGGCGTCTCGGCGTTGTTCCGCAAGCGCGAGCTGTCGTCGCGGAGCTTCGCGATCGCGGTGTCGGCGCTCGGACTGATCGGTCTGACCGGGATGCGCCTGCTCGCGCCGGGGCTGCTGGGCAATCTGCCGCTGCGTAGCGGCGGCGGCGACGTGATGGAGGTCGCGCCGCTGCTGTTCCACGCCGGCCAGTTGCGGCTGGACTACGCGTGGCAGGAGTTCACCACGGGGATCGTGCTGATTCCGCTGGCGCTGGGCGTGCTGATCGTCTCGGAGCTGAGGCGAACCCGGCCCGGCGTGTTGCTGGTCCTGGTCTGGTCCGGCTTCATGCTGGTCCTGACGCTGGCGCAGAACCGTTACGCCTACTACTTCGCGATCAACGCGGCGCTGTTGCTGGGTTACCTCTGCTGTCGCGTCTACGAGAACTACATCCGCGCCGAGGACGCTCGCGGTCGGGGCCGCTGGCTGGCGCCGATCGGCGGGCTCGTCGCGTTCGCCGTCATCGTCCTCGACCCGAACCTGATCGCCGGCATTCGCGAGACGACCGGGCTGACCGGCCCGAGCAAGCCGTGGATCGAAGCGCTGGAGTGGATGCGTGAGGAAACGCCGGAGCCGTTCGATGACGGGGACGCGTACGTGCGTGCATTCCCCGTCCCCGGGGGCGGGGGGTTTCCCTACCCCGAGCGGGCGTACGGCGTACTCGCCTGGTGGGACTACGGCTACTGGATCGCGCGCATCGCCCGGCGCCCGGTGCACGCGCTGCCGACGCAGGGCGGCGCGGGCGAGGTCGCGCGCTTCTTCACGACGGACGATCCGCTCGAGGCGGCGCAGATCCTGGATCGGCTCGACACGGGCTACGTCGTCGTGGACGACGACCTCCCCTACCGCAACCTGACCGAAGACGGCAGTCGGGTCGGCGGCAAATTCGACGCGCTCGCCCGCTGGGCCGGCCGTGACATCGAACGCTATCGTGAGCCCTACTTCGTCGTCGACGAGCAGGGTCGGCGCTCGCAGCAGATCGTGTTCTATCCCGCGTACTACCGCTCGATGGTCGCGCGCCTGTCCACGTTCGGGGGCGACGTCGTCGAGCCGCGCGGGTCGTCGTACGCCATCGGCTGGACCGAGCGCATGGACGCCGACGGCAGCACGTTCCGGGTCGTCACCGACGTACGGCAGTTCGAGACCTACGACGAGGCGCAGGCGTTCGTCGACGCGCCGCACGAGGGCGACTACGTGCTGGGCGGGCTGGATCCGATGACCAGCTGCGTGCCGATCGATCCGCTGCCCGGCTTCGAGCGCGTCTACGCCAACGGCGACGACGGAGAGTCCATGCCGGCCGTCTCCGTCTTCTCGGTCCGCTGAGCCGACGCCCACCCTGGCGATCTCCTCTGAACGTCACCGGGCCCACCTGTTGGCGGGATCGGAGGTCGCGGTCCGTGATGGCTACGGATCGTCGCCGCCGCGAATGTTCGCGATGAGGTCGAAGTCGCCGTCGAGCACGCGCTCGAAGTGGCCGCTGCGCCAGCCGCGCGCGGTGTCGCGCACCAGCGGCGAGGGACGCTCGCGGTAACGGCGCACGACGGACACGTTGCCCTCCTGCGCGCCGATCGTCTCCTGCGCCTGGCGCGCGAGGCCGCCGCCGCCCTGCCGTGGGGGCGCGGCCGGCTGCCCGGCGACTCGCACGCGGACCGCCGCGCGGCGGGCGTTGTGGCCGTGCTCGTCGGGAAGCTCCATCACGTGCAGGCCGTGCTCGGCGCTCAGCAGGGCGAACGCCGCGTAGCCCGAGACCGACAGCAGCATGCCGAACGCCTCGCGGTCGTCGCCGCCCCATTCGCGCAGGGTCTCGACCTGCATGCGGCGCTTGCCCGCCCACTTGCGATACATGCCGCCGACGCGGCGCGCGAACTCGTCGGCGTGGCGCGACGGGCGCCCGCCGTCGCTCCACGCCTCGACCTGCACGAACGCGTCGCGCGGCCGATCGGAGGTCGGCTCGCGGCACGCGGCACGCAGCACGAAGAGCTGGCCGGCGAGGCGTCCGAAGATCTTCCGCGGATAGCGGGCGCGCGCGGGGGCCGCCCCGGTCGGAGGGGCGAGACGATCCATCAGCGAACCCGCCGACGCGACGCCCGCCTCGATGCGGTCGAAGTACTCGACGTCGCCCAGCGTGTCGAAGCGATCGGAGGAGTCCCAGAAGCCCGGCTGCTGCATGCGCGTCAAGCCGTCGCGCTTACGCGCCTGCCACGGCTCGTCGTCGACGAGACCGCGCAGCTCGCCGTGAGCTGCGCGCAGCACGGCGACCTCGGCGGCGCTGCCCCGCGGCTCGAGCGCGATCTGCTCCAGCAGGATTCCGGCGTCGGCGACCGGCGGCGGTCTTTCGTCGTGCGCGTCCGCGCCGTCCGGGTCGACGAAGTCGACGACCAGCTCGTCGCCCTCGGCGCGCACGAAGAGGAACTGATCCCCCGCCGGGTACTGGTGGTTGACGATCGTCTTCGACAGCGGCGCCAGCAAGCGCTGCTCGATCGCGCGCCGCAGCGGACGCGCGCCGAGATCGACGGTGAACCCCGCGCGCAACAGCAGCTCGACGGCCGACGCATCCCACTCCACGGCCCAGGCACGGTTGCGCAGCCCACGGCGCCGGAAGGCGGCCGCGAGCTCCTTGTGCAGGATCCTCCGCATCGTGTCGCGGCCCAGCGGCCGGAAGACGACGACGCGGTCGAGGCGGTTGAGGAACTCCTTGCGGAACGCGCTCTCGACGACGCGCATCACGCGCGCCTCGCTGAAGCGGCCGCGCTCGTCCTGGAAGCCGAGCCCCGCGCCGGACTCGATCTTGCTGCCGAGATTCGAGGTCAGCACCACGATGGCGTTGCGGAAGTCGGCCGTGCTGCCGCTGCGGTCGGTCAAGCGGCCGTCGTCGAACAGCTGCAGGAACAGGTCCCACACGTTGGGGTGCGCCTTCTCGAACTCGTCGAGCAGCACCACGGCGAACGGCTGCTTACGGATCCGGTCGACGAGCGCGCCGCCGCGCTCGTCGCTGTCGCTGCCGCCGATGATGCGGTCGAGGGACTCCGGCGTCTGCAGTTCGCTCATGTCGAGCCGCAGCATGCGATCCTCCGAGCCGAAGAGGAACGCCGCCAGCGTCTTCGCGATCTCGGTCTTGCCGGTTCCCGTCGGTCCGGCGAACAGGAACACGCCGAGCGGTCGCTTCGGGTCGGTCAGCCCCGCCTTGATCATCGCCACGCGCTCGACGAGGCAGTCGACCGCCTCCGGCTGCCCCTTGACGCGCTCGACGAAGAAGGCGTGGAGCGCCTCGAGCTCGAGGCCCTGGCGTTCGTCGAGGACCGCGCCGGGCAGACCCGTCTGGTGTGCCAGCGTGGCGATCAGGTCCTCGGAGCCGATGCGCAGCGTCTCGCCCGAGCGCTCGGTCTCGAGCCGCGTCCGCGTCAACTGCAGCAGCTTCAGCACGTTGCCCGGCGCCGCGCGGTCCCCCAGGAACTGCTGCGCGAGCAGCAGCGCCTCGTCGCGCGCGCCGTGGCCGAGCCCCGCCTCGCCGCCCGCGTGCGCGTCGGCCCAGCTGTCCACCAACGCGCGCGTCCCCGACTCCGGAAGCGGGTGGATGCGCAGCGTCTCCAGCGCCGTCTTGACACGCGGCTTCGACTGCACGAGCCGCTCGTAAGCGCCGGGCGTCGTCTCGCCGATCACGACGATGCGTCCCGCCTCGACCTCGGGCAGCATGACGTCCAGCACGCTCGTCGAGCTGTACTTGTGGCGGCCGGCCATCGCCAGCGCGTGGAAGTCGGGCACGAACCAGACGATCTTGCGCCCCACCAGCGCCTCGAGCAGCTCGCGCATGCGCTCCTCGAGCTGACCGATGTAGACCATGCCGGCGATCAGCTCGGAAAAACCCGCCTCGAAGACCACCCCGCCGCGGGCGGCGAAACGCCGGGCGGCCAGCCGCGCCAGCGCCGTCTTGCCCACGCCGTGCTCGCCAACGAGCACCGCCGAGCGCAGCGGCGGCTCGAACAGCGTCGCCTCCACCGTGGCCAGATCCTCGAGGATCGCGTCGTGCTCGATGACCGGCTCGCCCGCGCGGTCGGCGTCCGCCATCCAGACGCGGCCGATCGAGTTCAACAGGTCCACGTCGACGCGCCGCCCACTCCAGGCCGCGAGCTCGTCGAGCAAGGGCTTCTGCACGTCGGCGGGCATGAGCTCGAGCAGGTCCTTCAGGCCGGAGGCGTCCTTCACGCTCTCGAGCGCGCCGCCGAGCGCGAGCTTCTCTCCCCCCTGGACGCGCCGGCGCAGGAATTCGCCCAGCACCCGCGCGTTGACGGGCCACTCCCACGAGTCGTCGAGCCTGCACAGCAGCTTCCCGCTCAGCGGCTCGCCCGCGGGGGTCTTCGCGTCGAGCAGGCGCAACGCGAAGAAACGAGTCAACGGCGCGAAATGGTTGATCGTCTCGAGGACCGGATCGCGGACGTCCCGTCCGTCGTCGCTGCGCCGCGAGAGCGACTCGAGGGCCAGGGCCGCAAAGACGATGCTGTCGCCCCGGTAGTACTCGAGCAACTCGTCCACGGACCACTCCGGTCGGACGAAGACGCAGACGCCGCACTCGAACGTCGGGTGCGCGAGCAGGTCGGCCGGCTTCGCGACCGAGTCGACGACGCCGTCGAGCTCGCGCGCGATCTCGTACAGCTCGGCGGACTTGTCCTCACGCCCCGTCGCGGACGCAGCCGGTCCGTTAGCGGCCGGCGCGGGCACGGCCCGCAGCCGCTTACCGATCCACAGGCCCAGCGCGAACGCCAGGCCGACAAAGATAAGTAGCGTCGAGGTTTCCATCACCGCCGTCCCGCAGGACTACGACGGAGGATATCACGCGGAACCGGCGACTACGCCGGCGCTCCCGCCTCGTCGAGCCGGCGCAACCCCTCCACCACCATCGCGAAAACCGCCCCTCGGGTCAGCGGCGGGTCTCGGCGCGGTCTGCTATACGTTGTGAGCGCAGCGAGCGCAGCGACGGGGCACCCATGAAGCACACGATCACCAGAGGACTGTCTTTCCTAGACCGATACCTCACGCTCTGGATCTTCCTGGCCATGGCGCTGGGCGTGGGCCTCGGCTATTCCGTTGCGGGCGTCGAGTCGTTCATCGAGCGCTTCCAGGTCGGCACGACGAATATCCCGATCGCCGTCGGCCTGATCCTGATGATGTATCCCCCGCTGGCCAAGGTGAAGTACGAAGAGCTGGGCGACGTCTTCCGCAACCGGAAGGTGCTCGGCCTGTCGCTGCTGCAGAACTGGGTCATCGGCCCGGCGCTGATGTTCGCGCTGGCGATCGTCTTCCTCCGCGGTTATCCGGAGTACATGACCGGCCTGATCCTGATCGGCCTCGCCCGCTGCATCGCGATGGTCATCGTCTGGAACGACCTGGCCGAGGGAGACACGGAGTACGCCGCGGGGCTCGTCGCCTTCAACAGCATCTTCCAGATGCTGTTCTTCAGCGTCTACGCCTGGTTCTTCATCACGTTCCTGCCCCCGCTGTTCGGGCTCGAGGGAAGTCTGGTCCCGGTCAGCGTGCGACAGATCGCCGAGAGCGTGTTCATCTATCTGGGGATTCCGTTTCTGGCGGGGATGATCACGCGCCTCGTGCTCGTCCGGCTGCGCGGGAAGGACTGGTACCACCGCGTGTTCATCCCGAAGATCAGCCCGATCACGCTCATCGCGCTGCTGTTCACGATCCTCGTGATGTTCAGTTTCAAGGGCGACCGGATCGTGCGCATCCCGCTCGACGTGCTGCGCATCGCCGCCCCGCTCGTCATCTACTTCGTCGTGATGTTCCTGGTCAGCTTCTGGCTCGGTCGCAAGGCCGGGGCGGACTACCCCAAGACGACGACGCTGTCGTTCACGGCGGCGAGCAACAACTTCGAGCTGGCCATTGCCGTGGCCGTAGCCGTCTTCGGCATCGGATCCGGCGTGGCGTTCGCGGCCGTGATCGGCCCGCTCGTCGAGGTTCCGGTGCTGCTCGGGCTGGTCAACGTGGCGCTGTACTTCCGTCGCCGGTATTTCGGGGGCGCGGGTCCGGCCGCGGCGTAGGCGCGGACGGCGGCGTCAAGACGACGTTGCCCTGCTTGCCGGCAGTCGTACCACCCGGGGTGACTCGTCGCCACCGCAACGACGAGTACGGGGAAGTCCTTGAACAGGGCGACGCCTCATCAGGGGATTCGTCCGACACCCTTTTCTGGATTCAGACGGATTCCGGAATCCGACGTAGGACCGATCAGTCCTCTCGACGGTGGCTCTCGATATGGACGTTGTGAACGAACCACTCGTCCGACGCTCTCTCGTCTGCGTAACGACGCCGGGCCTCCCGCGCCGCGGCCCAGCTCGAATAGCCCACTCGGTAGTCGACGGCGTTTTTTGCGTTGCCGAACTGACTCCTCATGGCGCGAAAGAACGCGCCGGGGCCGGCTTCGTGCACATGGCTGTTCTTCTGGTAGACGACTTCGCTGATGAACACACGCGTCTTGTTGTTGCCGGCCTCGAACGGGTCACGGTGTGCATTCTCGTCGCAGACGCAGGTGTAGTGATAGTAGTAATAACCGGGCCCGTCTTTCGCGACCGAGTACTGGGTCAAGTCCGTATCCGACTGGATGCTCGACGACGTTCTGCGGGACGGTGTTCTGCGCGGCGGCGCCACGGTTCGCTCGCTCTCGGCCGTCGGGTAGCGTGGCGCTGCGGGCTTGCTCGTTCTCGTACCGGCTTCCGTCGACTCCGTGAGTTCCGACCACGCCTGCGCACGCTCCGCCTTGCCACGTTCGGCGGCCTTGCGGGCACCTTCGTCGAGGGCTCGCATCTTCTCGTGGTGGGCGGCTGCCGCCTGCGATTCGGCCCGTTCGAGCGCGGCCCGTCCGGCATACATTCGCCCGGCATGCGCGACGGCCGCCGCCAGATACTCGTCGTAGTCTTTCTCCAACACGCTGACGGCGTGCTCGGTGTGCCCGGCAATCGTCGTCGCCTCCGCCAGGTACAGCGACACGTGCTGCGCACAGTCGCTGCAGTTGACGGGCACGCTCCACTTCGGCACATGGGGGTCGTCCCCCGCAACCCACTCGCCGTCGAGCGCTCGCACCAGCGTCTCGATTGCTGCGACATTCTCCAGCACCGCGCCGTCGATGCACTCACGCTGCTCGTCGCTGCGGCGTGCATACCAGCTCTTGACCTCCGCCGGTGTCGAATGCCCGCCAGGCACCAGGTCCGTCCGTGCGTAGCAATCGATGGCCGGGTGAGGCAACGCAAAACTGTTCAGCAGTCTCAGGTATTGCCGCTGTGGCCCGACTGCATTCACGAGTGCATCGAACTCGTCCGCAGATTGTTCGACCTGATTCAGAGCCACGTCGAGGCCGGAGAGAGGAAAGTAATGCCAGGTGGTTTCCTGGTCACCGTGTTTGACGCAGATTGCGATTGAGTCGGCGTCGTTCTCGGCCGACCTCATCCGCGCGAGGTTCTCCGGCGACAGGGGCGCGCTCACCCAGAGACGGTCGCACCTGGCGTCGGGACAGTCGATCGAGAGCGTCTTGATGTCGACCCTGTCGGTCCTGTCCGAGCGGTGCGCGGATTGCGGCTCCCACAGGCTCCGGCTACAACTGGCCGTGCTGCAATCGGCTCTGTGGCTGAGGATCGAGTATCCCGGAGACGTGTCCAGGACGGTCACCGTGCCGCCCTCGATCATCGCGAGTCCGCAGGTGTAGGTTTCGTAGGGATACTCCGCTTCACGCTTGAGGGTGTGCCGCGGATAGGTCGCCGACATCGCGTACGTCCAGAGGCCTCGTTCCCCCTGCTCCTTATCGAAACGAATGGCCGCGGAGCTGCCGAAGTTACGATCGTTGGAACGCATCGTCGGGTGAAACTCGGGATCGCGCATGGGTTCGTCGATGCGCGCAACAGAGGTGTCCTCTGTCTCGTGAAACTCCCACTGTGCTGCAGGAGTGACCTCGAGCAGCTCGACCTCGTAGACGAGGATCTCATGCGGAGCAATCGACCGCGGCACATAGTCCCTCCTCCCGGTGTGGTAGCGGTCGACGGAGCTGTAGCCATCGTTGGAGTCGATGTGGAATCGAAAGCGTGCGCCCGGTTGCATCAACGCCAGACCGTCGGCAAGAGATGGAACGGGAATGTCCGAGAGCCAGTCCGCGATGCCCCACTCACCGGAATGAGTCGACACGAACTCCGTGCCGTCTAAGAGTCCCCCCCGGATATGGAACCGCACGCGGTCGGACGTCGCCGGTCGTGTGCCGTCTCCGGCCTCGAGCACTTCGTACTGCAGTCCGGTCGGGGTGACTTCCACCCCGTCTCGGTCCGCGTTCGCGTCGAAGTACTCCGAGCATCGCGCGTCGGGCAGCAGCGCGAATCGTTTGCAGCTGTCGGCATCTCCCAGACTGCATGCTCTTCGAGCAAACGGCAGTTCCGCCTCGGGACCGCTGTCGGCGAATTTGTTTTCCTGGTGCATCCGGGCGGCGCTTGCGCACGCCTCGGCGCTGTCGGCTGCACACGCCATCGAGTACACGCGCAACGCCTCCGCGCTGTTGGGCTCCATGCGGTAGCCTCGTTCGTATGCCTTTGCGAGCGACAGGCAATGGTACTTCGGCAGTGCCTCGCACTCCGCATGGGATTTCCTGAGCTGGCGTGCACTGAGTTTCTTCTTGGCGTCGGCAGGCGAACCGGTGAGTCCGACGATCAGACACGGCAGCAGAGCACAGCGGACCAGCATGAGGACGGATCGCGTCATTTCACTCTCCTGAAGTCTTTTGCGGTGTCGGATCAACCTCGAATGCCGATCCAGGTACGGTGTCGCTCCCAACGCTCGAGCTCCTTGCAGGCCTCGCCGCCGGGCGCCGCGTCACACGACTTGCGCAGCTGGCGGTACTCTTTTCTGGCGAAGCCCCGAAACTCTCTTTGCAGATTCAGGATGAAACCGCCGCGCCGGCTGCTCTCTTTCTCGGCCGACAACCCGAGAGCGACGGCACTTTGCTTGCAGGCCAGCTCGTTCAGCAGGTCCGCACCCGTGGGCGATGCCGAGACGACTTCGCCGTCGCTTTGCACCGTCTTGGATTCGGCCAGACCGCGGACACTGGCCCGCGGGACGCCGAGAAGATCCGCGACCTGTGCCTTGTTCAACTGCGAGCGCGCGAACTGGCCGGCGTCCGGATCCGCGGATTCGAGGAAGACGGCGGGCAGTCGCACCGTGCCGTCTTCATTGAGACGCGGGCCATCGGCATCCGCGCCCTTCATCCAGAGCAGCACTCGATTGCCGGTGTACGCCTCGCCCGTCTCGGAGTTGCAGCTCGGACGCCAGGCCTGCGAGAAGGGACCGGCAACGCGGTAGCCCGGGTCGTTGACGCGAATCTCGTCGACCGGGGTCTTGCAGCCACTGTACTGACTTGCCGACTTCTCGGCGCCGGGCGACAGGTTGGAAGTGCTGTACCAGCTCACCTTCTTGGCCGGACCGCCGCACGTCACGGAGGTCACGAGGTCGTTGAGCTTCACCGACTGCTGCCCGTGATTCTTCGCCTTGAACGTGACCATGTCCTTGCGGGTGCGGGCCATGATCTCCACCCGATGATCGCGGTAGACGCTCTGCCAATCCGCAAAGCGATCCGAGGCTTCGGCTTCACCCTGTGCCGGCGGCGGAACCAGGCACAGCGCCAGGAGACATACCGTTACTCTCCGGATCATTACTGGTTGTAGTGCTCTTCGAGGATGCCCGACAGCCTGTTGTGCAGTCCGTACCTGTCGGCGTCGTGGTCGAACTCGAAGTCCTTGTGGCCGTACGCGTCCTTGATATCGCACGCCACCTCGGTCGGTGTCTTGCGGATAGTTCGGGACAGGGTCTTGGACGCGTACTCGAGACATTCCAGCGTCACTTCGTCGGCGCGTTCCGTCAGCCAGAAGCTCGTCGGCTTGGGCACTCCATCGCAGAACGCAACGGCATCGTCCCCGTGGACGGTGTTGCACGCGTTCGACGTGAAGGAAACTCGCGGGGCGGCATCCTCGACGATATTCTGGGTTCCGAGCGATAGGGCCTGTGCAATCTCGGCTTCGCTTTGCGCGTTCTGCGCGCCGCGGAAGAACACGACGGCCGCGGTCACGACGACAGCCGCCACGATCGATCCAGCTACCAGGGGTTTCATGTTGTGCCTCTCCCAGATGTAGGCATCAAACGTTGGGTGTGGCGCAGTCTCGAGTCAAGGAGCGGGTGACATCCGGCGGGCGGTCGCGGTAGAGGATCACTGCATGCGGATCGTGAAGACCAGGCTCCAGACGCTGTCGGCTCCGATATTCAGCTGGGCGTTGTCGGCGTTGATCCGATCGCCCAGATCGATGGTGCGCGCCCCGCCGTCATAGCTGGCCTCGTCGGCGTCGATCGGGGCCGCTACCGCGTCGCCGTCGCCGACCGCGGAACCCGAGCCATCCACCTGCGAGAAGATCGTCGTCTCGTTGCACGCCCCGCCGGGACAGGCCGCGCTCGACACGAGCGTGTTGTCCACCTTCATCGTGCCCGTCTGGTAGGTGAACAGCGGGTCCAGAACGTCCTGCAGCGAAAGATCGCTGACGGCCACTCCGGGGTTGTCGATGTACAGCAGGAACTTCACGGGCATCCCGACGGGAAGCGTGGAACTGTCGGCGATCGGCGTGCCGTCTAGCTGGAAGGCGCGCTTGACGATCGACAGCTGGGGTACCACCGTGACCAGTCCGCCGAACTCCGACGTTTGGTTCAAGACGAGATCCGTTCCCGTCGCGGTCAGCTGCGAGCCCGCGCCGACCCCGGCCGGCGTGGAAACCGTGAAGCTGAAGCGGTTGGTCGTGTCCGTACCCTGATTGATGCCGTTGACCGGATCGGTGTACAGGGTGACGCCCGAATCGGCGTCGGCGACACCCTCGGTGAAGGTCGCGACCCAGGTCTGGCCCTCGCCGAAGCTCGACCCGTCGGGTGCTGCGATGAACAGTTCGATCACCGCGTCTTGCCGCGACCATCCCGTCAGCGTCAGGTTGCCGCCCGAGATCGTCGCCATGTCCAGGACCGGGTAGTTCAGCCGATCGTTGCCCCCGGCGTCACCGTCGGCGCTGTCGTTGAGCGAACGGAATGGAGACGTCCCGAGGTCGTTGTCATCCGTGGAGCTATTCAGATCGATGCCGATCTGCCCGGTCGGCGGGCTCGTATCCCGGGCCGGGATCGTGCCGTTGTCGGCAATCGAGTTGCGGATCAGGCGTACGCCGGTCGCCCCGTTGTTGACCTGCAGGCCTGCGCCGTAGTTGGCCTGGATCACGTTGCGTTCCAGGGTCGTATTGCCCGCTCCCGCGCTGCCGCGAAAGGTGATCCCCGCGCTCTGGCTCACTCCACCCGCCGTTCCCACGCCGTTGCCGGTCACGGTGTTGTTGACGAACGTGTTGTTGTTCGACCCGGCCCCGGTGACGACGAAACCCTGACTGGTCGAGCCGGCGATCAGATTGCCGGTGACGTCGTTCGACGCAGATCCGGCAAGGGAAATCCCGTCCCCGTCGGTCGAATCCAGCACGCCGTTGTCACGGATCTCGTTGCCACTGACCGTCCATCCGCTGGAACCGGTGCTGAGCCAGATGCCCCTGACGCGGTGAAACCCCGACAGGTTGTTCTGGATCGTGCCGCCGGCGCCCCCCATGGATTCGACACCGGTATAGCCCCGCAGTCCGGCTGCGGCCGGAGCGGTGAACGAGTTCGCGGTCGAGCCGAGGACGTTCTGCTCGATCAGCGTCCCGCTGACGCCGGCGCTGATGACGATGGCGGCGTGCCCGTTCGTCGTGCCGAAGCCGAGCATGGCCAGACCGCGAATCGTCACGTTGTTGGCCTGGATCCTGAGTCCGATCGTGACCGTCGCGCCGTCCTGAACCTGCACCTCCGGTGCGGCCACCTGGGGCAGTGTGATCTCGTCTCCCGTTCCCGGCTTGCCGTCCGGACCCACGCCCACCGTGCCGCCGGCGCCCAGCAGACCGGGGTTCGTATCGAACTGGTTGACGGCCTGGGTCGTCCCGTCGATCACCGTCCCCGCGCGCGTGATCGCGTCAAGCAACGAGCCGACGCCGATCGTGAACACGCCCGTGCCCGCGTTGTAGCCGGGGTCGGCGAGCGGGATGTTGAAGTCGATCAGGTGCACTCCGGCAAAGGCGTTGGACTCCTGGATCGCCGCGCGGAGCGTGCAGGTGGCGGCAGCCGTGGCACAGATGCCGTCCCCCGGGGTGACGTCCACCGAATCGGCCGTGGAGTTCACCGTGAACGGCGCGCCGATCGCCGCGGGGGCGAGCAGCAGCAGAATCAAGCAGCCGACACCGCCGTTCCATCGGAAGCTCCGCGGCGGGTAGCCGATCCGGCGTTGCACGTGATTCTGGAGACGTTGGCGCACAGACTAGCGACAGGATGGCCGAGCCACCCCTCCTTTCGTTATTAGAAGTTTCCGGAGTCGAACTTGGGTCCTGGTGGCGGGCGGGCAAGCGGAATGACAATTCCGTAATCGTTCGCCCCAGAGGCGCTAGCGTGTCGGCGCGGCCAGCCTCATCGAAAGGCGAAAAACAGCCCAGCTGCCGACGAGCGAGAGTGCCGCCCAACCGAGCGGGGCGGCCAGCGGATGATCCGGCCACGTCCCGACTTCGAGCGCGGTTGCGGGGCCCAGAGGTTTGGCCGCGAAGTAGACCGCGAAGGCCACGACGATCCCGAGAGCGCCGACGAGCGCCGGCAGCACACGCAGCCACGGGAACGGGATCGGAGGCGGCGTCCGCCGATCCTGCTCCAGGGACTCCATCACGCGGCGCGTGAGACCGGAGGACGGCTCGAGGCCCTCGTCCTCTCCGAGAATCCGATCCAGCTCGTCCATGGTCAAGCCTCCCTGGGCGTGGTGGCCGGCCCCAGGCTGTGGGCCAGTCGCCTCTCGAGCAACGCCCGCCCGCGGTGCAGCCGCGACTTCAACGTGCCGGTCGCGATGCCGAGGCTGGTCGCGGCCTGCTCGACGTCCTGCTCGTGGAAATAGTACAGGGTCACCGCGTCGCGGTATTTCTCGGGCAGCGCGAGAACCGCCCGCCGCACGAGCTCGTCGCGCATGCCGGAGTCGGGGTCTTTCGTCGGGGCGGCGGCCCGGGCCAGGGAGTCCTCGTCGGCGAACAACCAGCCCGGCCGCACGCGGCGCGTCTCGGAGATGAACACTCGCGTGGCCACGGTGAACATCCACGACGAGAACCGCGAGCGCTCGTCGTAGCGGTCGAGCTTGCGGTGGATTCGCAAGAACGCCTCCTGGACCATGTCCTCGGCCAGGGCCCGGTCGCGGCAGAAGCGATAGGCCAGCTTCAGCAACGGGCCCTGCCAGCGTCGCACCAGTGCCTCGAACGCTGCCGCGTCCCCCTCGCACGCGCGCCGCGCGGCTTCAGCATCCCTATCAGTCTCCGCGCTCAGGGCTCTCCTCCGGTCCAGTATGACAGCCCGTATCGGCGTCAGGTTCCCTTTTTCTGCGTGCCGATTCTCGATTCTGCGCTTCCGCTCGAAAAAGTGGAACCCGAGCCTCCGGCGTGCTGTCTTACCCCGTGAACGAGGACGGACCGGGCCGGTGAGGGACCGGCGCAAGGAGGAGACCCGTGGACATAGGACTCGCGCTGTTTATTTCGGTGGGAGCGCTGGCGCTCTTCACGTTTCTGGCTGTCGCGGCCTACTCCGAGAACCGGACCAAGGAGCGCACGGAGTTTCATCGCGCCGAGACGCTGCGCAAGGTCGCCGAGCAGACGGGCGAGGGGGCGGAGAAGGTGCTGGAGGTGATCCGCGAGGAAGAGCGAATCGCGCAGCGCAAACGGCACGAAGGCCTCAAGCTCGGCGGTCTGATCACGACCATGGTCGGCCTGGGATTGGGGATCTTCCTCTACACCATGGCGCGGGAAGCATTCACGGTTGCCGCGATCCCGCTGCTGATCGGACTTGCCATGCTGGTCTACGTGGTGCTGCTGGCGCCGCAACCGGAGTAGGTCGGACGTCTCCCGGTGGGGCTCGATCGCGTGTAGCGTTCGTCCGTGGACAATGAGGATCGGGGTGGCCTGGTCTGCGAAGACGATTCGCAAAGATCGAGGTACATTCGGGCTGGAGACCGATCCATGAAGAACGCTCGGTTCTGCCTCGCTGTCCTCGCCTGCACGCTGCTCGCCGCGGCGACTCCCGCCGTCGCGACGGACGAACCGTCGACCGTCCGCCGCTCGCCCGGCCCGTCCGACCCCGAGACCGGCGTCGCAACCCCACGTTTCGATGGCCATGACGTTCGTCGAGCCGTGAGCGAGATGGACGAGGTGATCGTCGGGCGGACGCGCGGGGCGGCGGTGAGAGCCGATCTCGTCAGCCTGCTCGTCGAGCTGGATCGCACCGCGGAACGACAGAACGTGCTGGACTTCGCCAAGGAGCTCGGCGGCCATTGCAAGTTCGAGTACAAGTTGCTCCCCGGCCTGATCAACCTGCGCCGGGTTCCCAGAAACGAGATCGATCGACTGAAGTCGATGCCGGGCGTCAAGTCGGTCCGCGAAGATCGCGAGTTTCGCATCGATCTGGTCGACAGCACGCCGCACGTCCGGGCATTGCAGTCACAGGTCAACGCCGTCGGCATCAGCGCCGATGGTTCGGGGGTGCGTGTTTGCGTGATCGACACCGGCATCGATCCGGACCACACGATGTTCGCCGCGCGCATCGATACGGCCGCGGGGTACGACTTTCACAACGACGATCCCGACCCGACCGACGATCACGGCCACGGCTCCCATGTGTCCGGCATCGTCTTGGGTCGCGTCGGCTTCGAGCAGGACTTCGGCGGGGGCAACGGATCGGAGCCGCTGTCAGGCGTCGCGCCCCTGGCGACCCTGGTCGGCGTCAAGGTGCTCGGCGCGAGCGGCGGCGGCCGGGAATCCGACGTCATCGCCGGAATCGAGCACTGCGCCGACCCTGCCCTACCCGGTGGCCCGGCTGACGTTATCAACATGAGCCTGGGCGCCGGCGTCTTCACCTCGGCCTGCGATATCGACTTCGCCGCCCAGGCCTCGAACAACGCCGTCACCGCGGGCGTCGTCGTCGTCGCCTCGGCCGGCAACGGCGGGCGGGCGAACGGTATCGGTGCGCCGGCCTGCGCGTCCGGCGTCATCGCCGTCGCGGCGACCTACGACGACAGTTTCCCCAACCCGGACTTCCCCACGATCAACTCGTTCAGCTTCCTGCCGATCTGCTCGGACCCCAATCCAACGCTGGACCGCTTGACGTGCTTCAGCAACCGCAGCAACCAGGTCGACGTCGCGGCCCCCGGTTGCTTAACCTATTCGGCCGACGGACTGGCGGCAGCGACGACGGAGACGACGGGGCTGTGCGGGACGAGCATGTCGGCACCCCACGTGGCCGGCCTGGTCGCGTTGATCCTGGACCAGGCTCCGGAGACGACTCCCGCCGAGGTTCGACAACGCCTGCACGATGGCGCCGTCGATCTGGGGGCGCCGGGTTGGGATACGGGCTACGGCCACGGCCGCATCGACGTCATCACGACGCTCAAGCTGGGCTCGAGCTGCAGCATCGACGCGGACTGCGATGACGGTCTGTACTGCAACGGTGCGGAACTGTGCAGCGGCAGCGTCTGCCGGCTCGGCGTGGAGGTCTGCGGCGGTCGTTTCTGTGACGAAGACGGCGACAGCTGCGTCGACTGCACGCAGGATGCGGAGTGTGACGACGGGTTGCAGTGCAACGGCCTCGAGACTTGCGATGTCGGCGCATGCAGCGTGGGGGGCGAGGCCTGTGGCGTGCTCTGCGATCCGGTCAACAACATCTGCGTCGAGTGCTTCGGCGATACGGATTGCGACGACGGTGATTTCTGCAACGGCATCGAGCTCTGCAGCAGCGTCGGCGATTGCGTGATCGACATCACCGACTGCAACGACAACGGCGTCGAGGACCTGTGCGATGTCGCCGACCAGACGAGTCTCGACGTCGATCCGCAGAACGGCTCGCCGGACGAGTGCGACGACCGCGTGCGCTTCCGGCTGCTCGACATCCCCTCGCTGGGCGGCGCTCGCAGCGAGGCCTATGCGCTGAATGACAGCGGTCACGTCGTCGGCTTCTCGGAGACGGGCGAGCTTTCTCCCGAGGGGCGCGACATCTTCCACGGCTTTGTGTGGGATGCCGCGACGCTGACCGACCTCGGCACGCTCGGCGGCCAGAACAGCCTGGCGTACGACATCAACGAGGCCGGAGTGATCGCCGGCTGGGCCGACCCCACCGACCCGTCGGTCCCACCGGAGCTGTTCGACTTCGCACGCAACCAACCGACGATCTGGACGGACGGGGTTCCGACACAGTTGACCCTGCTCGACGGCTTCGGTTGGTTCAACGGCGCGGCGCGGGCGTTGAACAACGTCGGCCACGTCGGCGGCCACTCGATCAACGGGTTCGAGCTGATCCGTGGGACGATCTGGGGTCAGCAGAAGCGACCCGTCGAGGTCCCCCCGATGCCCAACGCCGATGCCACCGACGTGTGGGACATCGCGGACAACGGAGATTCCGTCGGCTGGCGCAACGAGACCTACCTGGGCTTCACCCGCAAGGCGTTCCGGATGCCGTTTGCCAGCGACACGCCGCAAGAGCTGGGAACGCTGGGCGGGAACTGGAGCTGGGCGTTGGGCATCAGCGAGCGGGGCGACATCGTCGGGCAGTCGGCGGATGCAACCGGGTTCTTCAGGCCGTTCCTGTGGCAGGGCTCACAGACCCCGATGATCGATCTCGGGGCGTTCGGCGGCTCGTTTGCCCTCGCGCGCAGCATCAACATGACCGGCCGGATCGTCGGGATGTCCACCCACCCGCAGTCGCAGTCGCTCACCGATTCGTGGGCCTTCTACTGGGAGAACGGCACTCTCGAACGGTTGAACGATCTCGTTCCGGGCAATCTGGGCTGGAACCTGCGCGATGCCTGGGACATCAACGAGTCGGGCCAGATCGCCGGTCACGGGATCGATCCCGCAGGCACGCAGCGCGGCTTTCGACTCGATCCGTGTGGTGGCGCCGGCAATCCGTGCTTCGTCTCCGATTGCCAGATCGATGCCGACTGCGATGACGACCTGTACTGCAACGGGCACGAGACCTGCCCCGGCGGTTTCTGCATCGCGGGCATTCCGCCGAGCTGCGGCGACGCGGACCCGTGCACGATCGATTTCTGCGACGAGGCTGCCGAGACATGCCGGAACGTCGAGCCGTCGGCGCCCTCGGCCGTGCAGGGGTTGGAGTTGCGCGCCACGACGCCGGGCTCGACGTTCGTCGAGCTGTCGTGGACGGTCGAGTCCGAAGCCGCGAGCTACAACGTCTACCGCGCCACGCAGCCCGACCTGTCGGATGTCGACTGCCTGCTGACGGCGCTTACGGGAACGAACGTGGTGGACGACGGCTCCATCCCCGAGGCCGGCGAGCTGTTGGTGTACCTGGTCACCGCGGTCAACTGCAGCGGTGAATCCGGATTCGGCGCGGGTTCTTCGATCGAGGCCGGGCGTCCGCTCCCTCCGGGCTGCTCCGAGTGAGGTGAAGCGGGTGTTGCGTCGCCGACGCGTTCCCCGCTCGTCAGCTACTCCCCTTCACCATCGCGTCAATCCACACCGGGACATAGGGGATGGTGCAACCCTTTGACACCGGCCAGTCTTCGTAGAGGCCGATCTTCTCGCCGATGGCGATCGCGCGCTTGCGGTGTCCGGCATGCTTGATGCCGATGGCGCCGAGGGTGTTGTTCATCGTCCACTTCGTTTCCGGCTTGGCCCTGGGCATCTCCTTCTCGATTCGATCGAGCAACGCCTCCACGTCCACACCATCCTCGCCTTTGTCGATCTTCGATGCGGTGAGATGCCAGCCGGCCCGGGCGGCCCAACTGTCCTTTTCGTTCTTCTTCATCCACGTCTCGCGCAGCTTCTCCTTCTCGTCGTCGGGCTGGTTCTTGATGATGTACGATTGCAGCCACTGGCTCACCCACGCGAAGCGGGCCTCGCGCACCATCGTGTCGAGCTGTTTCGCGGAGAGTTCCTTCGGCTTCATGATGAGGGTCGCCAGCAACTGCGCATCCATGTTGCCGGTCTTCCACAACTTCTGTCCGAGTTCGTGATCGGTCTTGATCTTCTTCGCGAGCTTGCGGATGTCGCCGGTCTTGCAGCCGAACTGCTTGTCGGGCGGTGCGCCCGCTATCCCATCAGGGCCTACCTTGGCGTTGTACTGGCGCCGTTTCTCGTCGCCGAGCGATTCGAGTTCTGCGAGGACATCTTTGACGGCGGTAGCGCCGGCGCTTGTGGATGGCATGCCAGGGTCCTCCTCGGAGCCAGGCTCCGGCAATCACTGCCCAATGTCAACTCGGTCGTCGGATCAGGGGCAAGGAGGACTCGCGCGCTGGACACCTGCCGACGAACTCCCCAGATTCTCGCCGCAGGCGTTCCGCACGCGGACCAGATAGTGCAGCAGCTCGCCCGGAGCGTCCGGTGTCGTAGCGTCCTCTGCCAGCCTCGACGTCAGACCGCTCGCCACGCAGACCACGGGGCCGTCGAACGAGACGCTGTCGGCCCGCAGCACGTCGTACTGCAGGTCCGTGCCTCCGGCCGCGGCAGGAGACGACCAGGTCAGGTCGCCGGGGGCCGACGCCAAGAGCCGCAGCCCGAGAACCGGCGAGGGGATGGTCCAGACGTCTCCGTCCGCCGGGGCGCAGTCGTTACCGTTCGGTGTCCCGTCCCCGTCATCGTCACACGAGCCGTCGTCGGGCGTGAACACACACTTGCCGGGCACACCCGACGGCAAGTCGGACAGGTCGCAGGTGTCGACCGTGCAGGTCACGCCGTCGTCGCAGTCCCCGTCGCCGGTGCAGGCCGGGCCGGCTGTCAGCACCAGACCATAGGTCGGCGGCGACCAGAAAAAGACACGGTCGAAATTGACGCGGACGGATTCGGGTGGGGCCTCGTCGTAGAAACCGGGCGTGGGCATCGAGCGCAGCAACTCGAACGCCGCATCGAGATGAGTCGCGGTCAGCGGTTCCAGCTGCGCCTGCCCGAGATCGTAGGACAGCAAGCCGGACTCGATCCGAAGATCCGGTAGCGATTCCGCCGGTAGTCCGCTCCGCGAGGAGAGCTTGCTGCTGACGCGCAGGTAGTCCGCGCTCGACGAGACGTCCGCATCGGCCGGCACCTCGGGCGTTCCGTCCGGCTCGTCGTCTACGTCAAGGTACTGATGGCGGTTACCGATCGCCGTCATCGTCGTCGCGGCGGGACCGGTCTGAGCGATCTTCACGCCGCGCTCCACCTGCTGCGTGCAGTCTCTGTCCTCGGCGGGGGGGTAGCAGTCGACGAAGAAGTCCTGGATGAACATGTCGCTTTCCGTCACGGCGACATGCCCCGGGAAATCCTCTGCGAGGACCACGGGAACGCCCGCGCCCAGATCCGGCGGATCGTTCGGCCGCGCCTCCGTGGACATGTTCGAGCCGTGGACCTCGACCTGGCCGGCCGGTCCCTGCCCGCGCGCCCTGAGGTACTGGTGCGAGTGCTCCATGTAAGTCGTGGTCACGAGGAGCTTCGCTCCGGACGGCCCGTTGACCACCTCGAAGTCGATCTCGTTGGTGTTCATCGATCCGGTCCACACGGCCGTTCCCGGATTGGTCGACAACGCTCCCGGATCGTCTCCGGACTTGACCAGCAGGCCGAGGGGCCGTTCCTGCCTGTCGGACCAGACGATCAGATCCACGAGATCGAGCTTCGTCCGGTCCAGGCCGTCGGCAACGATACCCACGGTACCGGCACTGCTGACGCGGACCTGACTGAGGAAGGCGGCGCTGTCGTCCTGGTTGACGTTGTCGACGAGCATCCCGCCGAGGCGCAGCTGCAGGTCCCGCAGAGTGAGGTAGGACCCGCCTGCGTCGACATCGAGAATCGGCCCGTCCCCTGCTCCGGTCCACTTCAATACAGTAAAACCGCCGTCACCCACCAGGTCGAGCGCACTCCCGGCCGGCAGCGTCAACGTCTCCGTGATGCCGTAGTGATCCGACTGCGTCACCTGGCCCGGCAGCGAGGGCACATGAACGATAGGCCGCACAGGGCCCGGATCGGTCAGCGCCACATCGATCGCGGCCTGGATGTCCTCGCCGGTCACACCGTTGACGGTGTAGATCGGCCTCCCGTCCAGGGGCTCCGTGGAGCTCGGCATCGCCGGGATCGACACGCTACAGCCCGCCCCGCAGCCGACGTCGTGGTCTCCGAAGGCCCGGACTTTCGCGACCGTCGTCGCGTTCGTGGCGTACGGCACATCGACGCTGGGATCGAAGTTGAAGCCGTTGTTCAGCGCGAAGACGTCCGTCGGCAGGAAGGTCGCCGCGTGGATCGGCGGTCCCGCCTGGCCGGCCCGGCGATAAAAGACGTTGTCCAACAGCAGAATGGTCCCGGTGTTGTTGTTCTGCACCGCTCGACCGTTGTACCGGTTCTGCGGGTCGTAGTCACCAACGACGTTGTTCACCAGCAAGACGCTGGTCGTCGCTCCCGTCGCACCCATGCCATAGAAGAACCGGCCCGATCCGGTGGACCAGCTGTCCTTGACGATGAAATGCCCGCCCGTGGTGTGCCAGACGTCGGCGGAGACGTTGTCCCGGAACCGACCGCGAAAGATCTGGAAGTCGCCGCCACGCCGCAGGATCGGCACGCAGCTCTCCCCCGACGGGCAATCCTGGCTCGACGCACAGGGCGTGCTCGTGCTGACGTCGCAGTAAGACAGACGGCAGGATTCGTCCGCCGGGCAGTCCGAAGACCAGAAACAGGAGCTGGCGGTCGGCTCGTCGCACGTTCCTGGCTGCCAGTTTGGATCAACCTCGTATTTCCAGATGAAGCCCGGGTAGGCGGTGATACCGACGAAGTTGCCCTCGAACCGGGTGTCCCAGAACCACTCGTTGAGGGCATTCTGATCCTCGATCGACGCGCCGACGAAGTTGTTCGCGAAGCGGCAGCGACGGACGGTCACCTCCGAATCCTGCACGAGGTAGTGGCCGATGCGCAGACCGATGTGTGCGTTACGAAACTCGGAGTCGAAGTGCGCCGTGGCCACGTCGCCCGTGCCCAGATCTTCACTCTCGTCCCAGTCCAGCGCCTCGCACTCGCGTGTGCGCTCGCCGCCTCCGGCCGTTCCGCAGTACGACTCGTCGAAGGCGACGACAAAGCAGCTCTCCGGCTCGCCCACGGGGTCGTCGCACCCGCCGTCCCAGACGAGGTTGCGGAACGTCGTGTCGCGGCCGCCCTCGAAGTGAAACAGCACGCGAGTGTCGTCGAGGCCCGTCCCCGAATCTCCCGTCCAGCGGATGATCACGTCGCCAGGGCTCTCGCCGATCAGCTGGACGCCGAGCTTGTTCTCGATGTAGAGCGTCCGGTCCACGTCGTACGTGTCGTCGGGAAAGTAAAGTACGTGGGGGCCGTTCGGCGACGCCATCCCGGCCTCGTTGACCGCCAGGTCGTTGATCGCGCACTGGATCGGATGGCGCAGGTCCTCCGGAGTCGTGCAGTGCTGCGCGTGGAACACGGGGTCGTTGACGTAAGGGTCGACATTGATCCAGCCGTGGAGCGGTCGGTTCTGGTAGACCGGAATCGAGCCGGCCTCGTTGGTCCAGGGCGAGCGACTGCTGCCCACGAACGTGGCCGCGACCCGGTAGGTGTGGGTCTCGTTCCCCAGGGCCCCTCCGTCGGTGAAGGCGGTCGAGCCTGGCGGGGCCGTGCCCACCTGGGACCAGGGTCCACCAGCAACACGGCGCTCGATCGTGAAGCCGTCCTCGCCGGCCGCCAGGTTGCTCCAGCTCAGCTCGATCCCCGCCGCGGCGGTCCGCGCCTCGAGATCGACGGGGAAGTTTCGTGAGATTGCGTCCGTGACACGGATCTCGTCGACATAGAGATCCGATAGTCGGGAGTAGTCGGTGCGGACGAGCAGCTCGTCGAGAGGCACCGTCTGGGCCTGGAACAGTCCATGGAGCGTTCCGAACACCGGGAGGCCGCCGTCCTGCTTGGCGATGGCGCTGTCGTTGCGCCACAACCGGTGGGTCTGTGTTCCGGCAGTCGGATCGATGCGGATCAGCACACGCCACTCGTCGTCGGCCGTCGCCTCACCGAGCGCGAACGCGTCCACGCTCGTGTCGTCGAGACCGCAGCCTCCACACACGACGGGGTCGATGAAGAAACGGTAGCGAAACGAGGGCGTCTCCCCCTCAGGTGCCCACAAGCCGAGCCAGATCTTGGCCACCTGCTGGCTGCCCGCGAACAGCTCGATCCGGCCGATGCTGTCGGCCAGGCCCGAGGCACCCGCGTTCAGCTTGAAGGAGAGATCGATCCAGTATTCGTCGGTGCTCGTGCCTCCGGCGCCGATCGGGGCGAGCGAGAGCCTGGCGTCGCCGCAATTCACATCGGACAGGTGCAGCCCCTGGCTCGTTCCGCTCATACCTGCAGGTCCCGATTCGACGCTGAGGCTGTTGAGCCCGGGCACGGGTGGATCGCAAGGATCGTCGGACACGGACGGCGCGCCCGAACCGATCTCGACCCCGGCGGGGTCCCAGCCACCGGCGGTGGCCGCCGGACCGAGACCCGTCAGGGGAGCGGCGCTCTCGAATGTCGCCTCGATCAGTGAGGCCGCTCCGGCAGACCCTGTCGCCGTCGCGATGAGAAGCGTGACCCAAGCCGCGATACATCGGATTTGCACGGTCTCCCCCTGCACGTCGGGCCACGGACACTCAGCTCGGCCCGAGGTGTCGATTCACAAAAGTACCGTCAAACGGCGGCGAGTCGAAGAAAAGCGGAGCCGCCCCACCTCGTCGGGTGACTTGGGCAGCCGGCATCTCGCAGGGAGACGCAGCCGAGAATCAGACCATCAGGACTCGCCGAGCCAGCAACGGATCTCTGCGCCATGCTGGTCGAGACTCGGCGGAGGCGACGGGTTCCAGCGCCCCTCGAAGTCACCGGTCAGCGCCACCGTGCGCAGCGGATTGTGAGCGTGAGTTTCGGGGGCGTCGTTTCAAGCATTTTCTGAAACGGCGCCCCAATTGTTGTCCACCGCTTCCACCAGCGTCCAGGGCTTCCGTGCTCTTCCGTACGATTCCCGCGACCTATTCCTCGATGGCCGATCGCTTACTTTACCAAGATGGCTCGTAAGGAAAGCTTTCTTTACTAACCATGAATGCTGTGAAACAATCCTTCTCTCGCAGAAGGGGCAACCATGGGTAGATCAACCGGACAGTACGAAACCACCAGCGTGGCCGGAGAGAACGTGAGGGCCTTCATCCCGCACGCTCTACCGCCCGCAAGGCCCAGGCTGAACCTCACCGGGAAACTGGCCGCCCAATTGCGCGCAGCCGAGGCCAGTTTGGCGAGCCTCAACGCTGCTGGCCGCATGGTTCCCTCCCTGGATTGGTTTGTCTATGCCTTCGTCCGCAAAGAGGCAGTTGTCAGTTCCCAGATCGAGGGTACCCAGGCATCCCTGGATGACTTGCTGGCCGCAGAGGCCGACGCACGTGTCGCCGCTCCCCCGGAGCACGTTGAGGAGATCTGCAATTACCTCGAGGCTCTGAAGTATGCCGAAGGCCAGTTGAACAAGAAGAACGGGCTGCCGCTCTCGGTTCGACTGTTCAATGGTGCACACAAGAGACTCATGGCCGGTACTCGCGGACGCGACAAGCAGCCCGGCAAGATCCGTCAATCCCAGAACTGGATCGGGGGCACTCGACCGGGCAATGCTCGCTTCGTCCCCCCTCCACCTCACCACGTGGCTGACCTGCTCGGCGATCTCGAACGCTGGCTAAACTCCGATGACACCCTTCCGCCGCTGGTCCGCGCAGGGCTGGCGCATGCCCAATTCGAGACAATACACCCCTATCTCGATGGTAATGGTCGACTCGGTCGACTCCTCATCACGCTCTGCCTGCAAGAGTGGAAGCAGTTGAGCGAGCCACTGCTCTATCTGAGTTTGTTCTTCAAGCTTCACCGGAGCGAGTACTACGAACGCCTGACAGCCATCCGCACGGGCGGAGACTGGGAAGGGTGGCTGGCCTATTTCCTCGAGGGCGTCGAGGGCATTGCCGATGAGTCCGTGAGCGTGATAGGGACCCTGTTCGATCTGCTCACCCGTGACCGGACCCGCTTTCTTGAATCCGGTTTCGCAACCGTCACGGGTTCTCGACTGTTCGAGAATCTACCGCAGAACCCGATGGTCACCGTGAAGTCGACAGTCAAGATCTGCAAGACCACGAAGCCCACGGCGGCCAAAGCCATCGGTTCTCTATGCGATGCGGGCATCTTGCGGGAGATCAGCGGTCGGAGTCGTGACCGAATCTACGAATACAGTGAATACCTCGGCGTGTTGCGGAAGGGAACAGAAATCTGAACTCGGCGCGGGTCCCCTCCTACAGCCAGCGGATTATGAGCGTGAATTTCGGGGGCGTCGTTTCGGGCTTTTTCTGAAACGGCGCCCCAATCGTTGTCCACCGCTTCCACCAGCGTCCAGGGATTCCGTGCTCTTCCGTACGATTCCCGTACCCTATTCCGCGATGGCGCC
>JAAELQ010000152.1 GCA_024226515.1 bacterium | reverse complement strand
TGCGAGCCGCCTGGCGTGCCCTCATCGGGGAACCGTCTGCGACCTTTCGCTTTCAGATCGCGATCGCGCGCACCGCAAGCCCGCTCCAACAAATCCTGCGACCCCTGCCGATCATCGGTTTTTCAACGGCCTGCTAGGGGCGAGCGGCCTCCTAGTTCGCTTCGGCCTCTCCGCCGGGAACCAGCAGCGCGGGGTCGATCCCGATCGCGTTCAGACACGCGCTCCACATGTCGTCGGGTTCCGAGTCGAGAACCGCGCCGGTGTCGACCGGAGCCGTGATCCACGAGCCCTCGCCGATCTCGCGTTCGAGCTGCCCGGGGCCCCACCCGGCATAACCGGAATAGCAGTGGAACCGGCCGCCGGCCAGACCGCACAGTCGCCCCAGCGTTCCGCGTGAGACGCTGACGTTCAGTCCGTTCTCGACGGGCCGCCCCTCGGGGTCCGCGTGCTCGTCGCCGTACAGGACGAGCCCCTGGTCGGGGTGCACGGGGCCGCCCGTGCGGACGCGCTTGTCCGGCGCGCCCGAATATTCGATGTCGTGGTCGCGACACAGGTCGTCGAGCAACAACGTGCTCTCGTGATTGACGACGACACCGAACGCCCCCTCGTCGTTCTGCTCCAGCAGCAGGACCACCGCCAGCCGGAAATTGGGATCCAGAAGTTGGGGCGAGGCGATCAGGAGTCCCGGGGCAAGCTCGTCGCTCATGTTCCTATGATGCACACAAATCGCCCCTCCCGCAGCCGGCAGAAGGCTCTTTTTCGCCGGGATTGCCCCTCGCCGGGTCGTGCCTATACATAAGTAATGAAATACGGAGGCGGTCCCGATGAAGATCCTGGTGGTGGAAGACGAGCCCTATGTCGCCGAGCTGATCCAGAGCGCGCTCGAGCAGCTGGGCAACAACTGTGTCGTTGCCGAGAACGCGGACGACGCCGACGAGCTGCTGGACGAGACGGCGGTGGACGCGGTGACGCTCGACCTCGGTATGCCGGGCCGCGGCGGGCTGGAGTGGTTGGAAGACGTCGCCTCCGACCGTCCCGACCTGGCGCGCAAGACCCTGGTCATTACGGGCATGAACCTCGAGGCCTCGCTGATCGAGCGGCTCGCCGCCTGCGGCGCGGGCCTGCTCGCCAAACCCTTCACCGTTCAGGGGTTGCACGACGCCGTGCGCACTCAGCTCGAGTGGAGCGGCAAGCACCGGCGCGGCCAAGACTGAGCGGATTTGGTATAGTCCCGGTCCTTCGGCGGCGTGGCCAAGTGGTAAGGCAGAGGTCTGCAAAACCTTTATTCACCGGTTCGACTCCGGTCGCCGCCTCCAACGTTTCCCCCCGCACTCGCTCCTCCGCACGCCCCGCCTGACGCACGAATCCGTTCGCGAATCGGACGTTTTCGAACTCAGGAAACGGCTCGGGCCGACGGCCCGACGGCGAGAATCCTCTCGGACAGGGACTTTTCCCCTTCGCGCTTCGGTGGCACGAAAGCCGCTGCTCGTTGCCGCGGAGGAGGACGCATGTTCGTTCATCGAGCGGCCCTGTACGGGGCAATCGTGATCGCGGCCCTGGCCGCGGCGCCCGGCGAGAGCGGTACGATCTCGGTCGGCTGGGGCGAGGTCGACCATCCGCAGCTCGAGGGCTATCGCGTCTTCCACGGACCCTCCGCGCAGCAGTACGACCAGTGGGTCGACGTCGGCGCGGTGGGCGGCACGACCCTCGACGGCCTGGCCGACTGCACGACGCACCACGTCGCGGTCAAGTCGCGCGGCGCCGACGGTCGGCTCAGCGACGTGTTCTCGAACGAGGTCTCCGGCTGGCCGCGGCCCGAGATCGGCGGAGTCGAACCGGCGACGGTCGAGCGCGGGACGACCGCGATGATCACCGTCCTCGGCAACAACTTCCACCCGCAGACGAGCGCGCAGTTCGCCGCCGACGGAGTCACGGTGACGCAGGTCACGGTGAACGACTGCGGGCGGCTCACGCTGACGCTGGACGTCTCCGCCTCGGCGGGGGCCGGCGCGTCGGACCTGACGGTGATCAACCCGGGACAGGTCTTCGGCGCCGCCGTCGCCGCGCTCGAGGTTCTGCCCGACGCCACCGCGCCCGCGATCGCCTCCCTCGCGACGAGCGAGATCGGCACGTCGACCGCCGTCGTGAGTTGGACCACCGACGAGCCCGCGGACGGCCGCGTCTATGTGCGCCGTGCGGGCGGCAGTGCGTTCCGTCCGTCCGAGCTCGTCACCGAGCAGACGACCGAGCACTCGATCGAGCTGCGCGGGCTGCGGCCGGGGACGATCCACGAGTACTACGTGAGCGTGTCGGATGCGGCGGGCAACGAGTCGACCGCTTCGGGCTCGAACTTCACCACCCTGGAGAGCGAGTACACGTACCTGCGCGTCGAGGCCGAGGCCGCCGACTGGCCCGAGCCGGCGACCGTGGTCGAGGACGAGGTCGCCTTCAGCGGCGCAGCCGTCGAGGTCGAGCTGGGGACCCCTCCGGGGACCGCCCAGTCTCCCGCGGTCGAATCGAGCCTCGGCATTCACATCCCCGACGCGGGCGTCTGGCGCGTCTGGCTGCGCCTGCGCCGTGGCGGAGCCGCCGCCGCCGGCTGGTTCGCCGCCCTCGACGACGCTCCGCTGCAGCTCTTCTCGCCGACCGACTCCGGGGCCTGGTCCTGGGTCGGCTACACCGCGGCCGAGCTGAACGCCGGCCTGCACACGCTGCGCCTCGGCGGCCAGCAGCCCGGTGTCGGACTGGACCGCATCCTGATCACCGACGATCCGGCGTTCCACCCCGCGGAGATTCCGGACTTCGACGTCAGCGCTCCGTCCGCCGTCGCCTCGTTCACCGCAGAGGCCCTCGACGACTCGGTCGTCCTCCACTGGACGCTACCGTCCGCCGACGACCTCGACCGCCTGGTACTGCGCTACACCACCGACGGAACGACACCGTCGAGCCCGATCGACGGCCTTCCGTTGCTCGACGCCGCCGCCTCGGGTCCCTTGACCTTCACCCACACGGACGTCGAACCCGACGTCGCGCTGACCTACTCAGCGTTCCTCATCGACGAGTCGGGCAACGTCTCCGAGCCGTCCACGCTGCAGGCAACCCCGGGCGTACCGCTGGGACAGGTCCCCAACGTCCATCGCACCGACGTGCTGTCCGACTGAGGAGGTTGTCCTGACTCGACGGCTGCGACCCGACACCCGGGCCGAAACGACCGGGCCTACGACCTCGAAGGCTCGGCCGGCGTCCTGCGGGAAGCGAGGTAGAAGTTGTCGGTGTACTCGCGGACCATGCGGGCCGAGCTGAAGCGCGGAGTGAGCTGCGCGATGGCGGCCTTCATGCGGTGCACCCAGCCGACGGGGATGCCGTTGGAGTCGCGTTCGTAGTAGCAGGGGACGATCTGCTGCTCGAAAACGTGGTAGAGCGACTCGGCGTCGCGCTCGTCCTGGTGTTCTCCGTGGTCGTCGCGCTCCTCGGCGATCGTCCAACCGTGCGACGGGTCGTAGCCCTCGCACCACCAGCCGTCGAGAATGCTGCAGTTGAGGCCGCCGTTGATCGCCGCCTTCATGCCGCTCGTGCCGCTGGCTTCCTGGGGGCGGCGAGGGTTGTTGAGCCAGATGTCGACGCCCTGGACCATGAAGCGGCCGGAGGTCATGTCGTAGTTCTCGAGGAACAGGAGGCGGCCGCGCAGTTCGGGGTCGAGCGACGCGTTGTAGATGCGGCGGATTAGTTCCTGGCCCGGCCGGTCGGCCGGGTGCGCCTTGCCGGCGAAGAGGAACTGCACGGGGCGGCCGTCGGCTCCCGCCATGCTCTTGAGCCGCTCGACGTCGCGCAGCAGGAGGTCGGCTCGCTTGTAGGTTGCGAAGCGGCGGGCGAAGCCGACCAGCAGGGCGTCGGGGTCGAGCAGCGTCTCGGTCTCCCGCAGCTCGTCCGGCGAGCGGCCGTGCCGCGCCCGCTGCTGCAGCGCGTTGGCCCGCGATAGCTCGACGGTGCGCCTCTTCTGCGCCATGTGGGCGTCCCACAGCTCCTCGTCGGGGATCGCGTTCACCGCGCTCTCGAAGTCGGGATCGAGCGAGCGCTCCTCGACGTGCGGCCCCACGTAGCGCCCCAGCAGCCGGCCGACTTCCGGGCCGAGCCAGGTCGGGACGTGGACCCCGTTGGTCACGTGCTCGATCGTATGGCCGTCGTGCAGGAGGTCATTCCACATCGTGCCGGCGATCTGGCCGTGCAGCTCGCTGACGCCGTTGGCCGCCCGGCTCGTGCGCAGCGCCAGGACGGTCATGTTGAACGTCCGCTCGTCGTCGCCGTTCCGCGGGTCGCGGCCGAGCTGCAGCAAGCGCTCGGCGTCCAGTCCCTTGGCGGAGGCCCAGCCGGTCACGTACTTGCGCACCAGCTCCTCGTCGAAGACCTCGTTGCCCGCGGGAACGGGCGTGTGCGTGGTGAACACGGCCGCGGAGCGGATCTGCTCGAGGGCGTCCTCGAACGACGCCCCGGCCGCCAGGTTGTCCGCCAGGCGCCCGAGGGACAGCAGGGCGGAGTGACCCTCGTTCATGTGCCACACGGAGGGACGCAGACCGAGCTTCTCGACGAGCTGGACTCCGCCGAGTCCGAGGATCAGCTCCTGGCACAGCCGCATCTCGCGTCCGCTGACGTAGAGCGCCGACGTGATCGCGCGGTCGGCGGGATGGTTGTTCGGGACGTCGGTGTCGAGCAGAAGAACGTCGACTCGCCCGACGGCCGCCTTCCAGACGCGGCAGTGGATCTCGCGTCCGTCGAGCTCGAGCGAGATCTGCAGCTCGCGCTCCTCGGCGTCGACGACCGGCAGCAGCGGCATGCGCTGCAGATCGTGGTCGGGGTAGAAGTGCTGCTGGTTGCCCTCGGCGTCGACCGTCTGGCGGAAGTAGCCGTGGCGGTACATCAGACCGATGCCGATGAACGGCAGTCCGAGATCGCTTGCCGATTTGCAGTGGTCGCCCGAGAGAATGCCGAGGCCCCCGGAGTACACCTGCAGCGACTCGTGCCAGCCGAACTCTGTCGAGAAGTAGACGATCGGCCCGCGGTCGTGATCGCCGTGGCTACGATCGAACCAGGTGGGCACCTCGGGCAGCACGTAGTCGTCGAACTCGCGCACGACCTCGAGGTAGGCGCGGATGAAGGCGCGTTCATTCTGTAGGCCGCGCCAGATCGCCGGTTCGACCTTGATCAGCAGCTCGATCGGATTGCGGTATCGATCCCAGCGCAGTGGATCGATCATGCGGAACAACTCGCGCGCGGAGGGCGTCCAGCACCACCACAGGTTGTAGGCGATATCCAGCAGTCGCGAAAACTGGACGGGGACTTCGATCTTCGTCGTGCTGGTGCGGATTTCCGGCGGCCTCATGCTGTCTCCTCGAATCGGACCGCGGTTTCCCGCGGCCGCTCCCCTGGTCGCTGCCAATTTACCGGGTTTGACGGCGGGCAACCACATGCCCGGCTTGCGGGCCGCTCCGCAGGCGGATAGCCTGCCAACCGCACCTGAGGAGGGCGAGAACCTTGACGAAATTCGAGCTGAAGCGGCCGCTGTTCATCTTCGATCTGGAGACCACCGGCACGGACTCGGCGACCGATCGAATCGTCGAGATTTGCGTGCTGAGGATCGATTCCGACGGCGGGCGCGAGATGCGCACCCGGCGCATCAACCCGGAGCGGCCCATTCCGCCCGACGCAACGGCGGTCCACGGGATTCGCGACGAGGACGTCAGCGATCAGCCGACGTTCCGCCAGGTGGCGAAGGGGCTGCTGGACTTTCTCGGCGACGGGGATCTGGCGGGTTTCAATGTGCTGCGCTTCGACCTGCCGCTGCTCGAACGCGAGTTCCGCGACTGCGGGCTCGACCTCGGGATGGACCGGCGCGACGTGGTGGACGCGATGACGATCTTCCACCGCAAGAACCCGCGCGACCTCAGCGCGGCGGTGCGGCACTACCTCGACCGCGAGCACGAGAACGCGCACGCCGCAGCGGCGGACGTCGAGGCCACGGCCGACATCCTCGAGGCGCAGCTCGAACGCCACACCGACCTGCCGCACTCGGTCGCGGAGCTGGACGCCTGGATTCGTCCGGCGCGTCGCGATCGGATCGATGCGTCCGGCAAGCTGGTCTGGCGCGACGGCGTCGCAGTGCTGTCGTTCGGCAAGCACCAGGGCAAGAGCCTGCAGGATCTGGTCGAGCAGCAGGCGGACTACCTGCGCTGGATCATCGACGCGGACTTCCCGGACGACGCCAAGGCGCTGGTCGCGCGCGCCCTCGACGGAGAGTTCCCGTGCCGCTAGTCGACGTATCCTAACGATCGTAGCTGCTCGATGCTCTCGGGATCGAGCGGCTCGGGCGGCTCGATGTCGCTCGACGTCAGCCCGGTGTAGACCAGCCGCATCCAGTCCAGCAGCCCCTCGGTGGGATCCTCGCGCGGATGGTTGAGGTTGTGGTTCTCCGCCGGGTCCTGGCGCAGGTCGAAGAGCAGGCGGTTGTTTCGCTCGACGCGGAAGATCTCCTTGCTGCTGCCGCCGATCAAGCCGACGGACAACAGCCCCGAGCGCCGCGCCAGCTCGGAGTCGTGCTTGGAGATCACGGCTCCGCGGTGCGCCTCGTAGCGCGTGATGCGGGTCGTCGGCTCCGCTCCGCCGGCCAGGACGCCCGACCAGTCGTAACCCTGAAACGTACCGGGCCCGCCCACGTCGAGCAGTCCGAGGATCGTCGGCGCGAGGTCGATGATCAGCGCGGGCGACTCGATCCTGCGCGGGGAGACGTGCCCCTTCCAGGTCAACGCCAACGGAATGCGCAGCGACGGCTCGTACAGGTGCCGCCCGTGGCCCCAGTAGCCGTGCTCGCCGAGGCTCTCGCCGTGGTCGGCGGCGAAGACGATCATCGTGTCGTCGAACAGCGATCGTTCCTTCAGCGCGTCGATCAACTCGCCGATCTCGGCGTCGACGGCCGCGATCTCGGTGTCGTAGCGATCCGAGGCCGACAGGTTACGTGACGCAAGCCCGAGCCTCTCGGTGAACTCGGAGTGCAGCTTGTACGGCGCGTGTGGCTCGGTGTAGTGCGCCCAGAGCACGAACGGTGTCCCCGCGTCCGAGTCCAGGTGGCCGTCGATCCAGCCCAGCGTGTTCGCCGTGATGTCCTCGGCGGTGGCCTCTCCGCGAATCAGGCCGAACCAGCGGCGCTTGGTCAACACCTCTTCGTACGTGTCGAAGTGCTCCGCCATCCCGCACAGCTTGTCGCGCAGCGTCCAGTTGCTGACGAACGCCGCCGATCGGTAGCCCTGCGCCTGCAGCGTCTTCGGCAGCGAAGCGAGGCCGCTGCGCATGCGCAGCCCGTTGCGACTCGCCCCGTGATCGTGCGGGTACTGCGAGGTGATCAACGAACTCAGCGCCGGCGCGGTCAGCGGCTCGACCGTGCGCCCCTGGTCGAAGACGACTCCGCCCTCGATCAGCTCGTCGATGTTGGGCGAGGTCGGGCGCTCGTAGCCGTAGGCCGAGAGCCGGTCGGCACGCAGCGTGTCCACCGTGACGATCAGCACGTTGGGCCGGCTCTCCGTCTCGGCGAGGAGCGGGGAGGCGGCGAGCGCCGCGAGGATTACGATGGCGACCGAGAGGCGAACGAGCTTGGGCTGCATGGGGGGTCTCGCTTCGAGATAGAACCTGTCAAAAAGCCCGGCGATTATAACAGAGCTTCGAGGACTCGCCGCGCGATCCGCTCCAGCCGTCGGGCCTCGTCGCGCGAGTCGCCCGGGGTGGCGTGTTCGAGGATCCGGCGCTGCCGCTCCAGCGTCTCCTGCCACATCCGGCGAACCAGCGGATCGCCGCCGCGCACCAGGCACGGTCCGGCCTCGAACAGCTCCTCCGCGCCGAGCGTGGCGTGGGTCGGCGTCGGCTCCGCGGAGGGCTCCGCGGCGAGCACGGTGTAGTACAGGTGCCGGTCGAGCACCAGCCGTTCGTCGACGACGGCCCAGCCGCGTTCGTTCAGTCGCCGGCGGACGAGGGCCGTGTCGCTCTGCGGCTGCAGGACCAGTCGGCGTACGGCGGGCGGCGGGTCGAGGATGCGCAGGATCGTGTGACCGCCGAGACCGGTGATCGAGACAACGTCGACCCGGTCCGCGGTGGAGAGCGCGCGCAGGCCGTCGCCGTGACGCAGGACGAGCTCGCCCGTGGCGAGATGCTCGGCCGCGGCGCCGCGCAGGGCATCCAGTCCGGAGTCCAGCCGCTCGGTCGCGGCACAGAACGCGATTCGACCCCCTCGCAACAGGGACAACGGGAGCCGGCCGTGATCGGTGCCGATGTCGGCGAGCCTCGATCCCGGCGGGACGAGCTCCGCGGCGGCGGCGAGCCGCACGTCGAGAACGATGTCCGGAAGCGGGTCGGGCTCGTGCCGCCCGGTCATGCCCGCCCGATCGGTCCCGCGCGGCGCGAGACCTCCATGAACTCCGCGAGGTTATCGAACGTGATCATGCCCAGCAGGCGCCCATCGTCGACCACGGCGACCGGCGTCCGCGGCCTGGCGCGCAGGTGCTCCAGCACGCGGTCGAGGTTGTCGTCCGGATGGACCCACGCGACGTTGCGGTCCATCACTTCCAGGACGGCGGCAGCCGAGCCGAGCCGGGCCAGTCCCTCGAGCAGCGTGGCCCGGGCCAGCACTCCGACCAGCCGCTGCCAGGCGTCGAGCACCGGGAAATCCTGCTGGTGCGTCGCCAGCAGCTGCTCGGCCGCCTCGCCCAGCGAGTCCTGCGGCGCGAGTGTCTCGAACCGCGTGATCATCGCGGCGCGAGCGGTCTGACCGCGCACGGCCGCGCGCTGGCGGTAGAAGTAGGCCTCCTGCGAGGCTCCGATGAAGACGAACAGCGCGACGACCATCAGCAACACGCCGGACGGGAGGGTCAGGGCGCCGGCCACGAACAGCAACACCGCGAGGCCGCGTCCGACGACCGCGGCGATCTCGGTCGCCCGCTCCTGGGACGTGGCCAGCGCCAGCCCGGCGCGCAGAATGCGGCCGCCGTCCATCGGGAAGGCCGGCAGCAAGTTGAACGCGAACAACGCGATGTTGACGAAGAACAGGTTCCACAGCAGATCGGCCGGGTGCGAGAGTTGACCCAGCGCCGGCTGAGCCCGCGTGAAGAACAAGACGAAGAACATCGCGACCGCGATGACAACGTTGACCGCCGGACCCGCGAGCGCGATGAACAGCTCGGCGCGCCCCGCGGGCAGGTTCTCCAGGCGGGCGATCCCGCCGATCGGGTACAGCACGATCTCGCGCGTGCGTACGCCGAACAGCTTCGCCATGGCCGCGTGTCCCAGCTCGTGCAGGGCGACGCAGGTGAAGATCAGCAGCAACAGCGCAACGGCCAGCGCCGGATTGTCCCCGCCACGCGAGCGCTCCCACCCGTACCACACCAGCAACAGCAGGAACGAGTAGTGGATGCGGATCGGAATGCCGAGGATCGTTGCGACCTGCAACGACCAGCCTCGGTTTGTCGTGTCGGAGTTCGCCATGGTGCTACGGCGCGCCGCAGCGCGTCTCTCCTGGTTTACGATCCGGCGGCAGCCGGAGTTTGCCGGACGGGTTCGAAGCGGTCCAGCACCTGAACGCGCAGCTGCTCGGCCAGCTCCTTCCTGTCGTGCGAGACGACGGGCGCCTCCGCGAAGCGGACCCGCGCTACGATACGCGGAATCCGCAGCAGCCGCTTCACGTGCGGGACGAAATCGGCGTCCCCCCACCAGCACACCGTCTCGGACGGAGGGGCGGACGAGCCGGGTGTCTCGTACGTGAGGCTGACCGAGAAACAGGGCACCCCGCTCTGCGCCATCGGCTCCAGCAGCGAGGGCAGGAACGGCAGGACCTGTGCGCCGCTGGTCGACGTCCCCTCGGGAAACAGCGTCAGGCTGCAGCCCTCGGCTAGCGCCCGCTTCATGTCGCGGCCGACTCGCACCACGTCCCGGGTTCGCTCGCGGTTCACGAACAGCGTCCCGGCGTTGCGGGCGACGCGGCCGAACAGCGGCCAGCCGGCGACCTCGTGCTTGGCGACGAACACGCTGGGATACAGGGAGGCCAGGACGAGGATGTCGACGTAGGAGACGTGGTTGGCGACGACCGCGAACAGCTCGCCCTCCGGGCGTCCCACGACGTCGCGCCGGATTCCGAGGACGGTGCACAGCGCCCGGCCCCAGAAGCGACAGCAGCGGCTGCCCACACGGAACTTGGCGCGGGCGTTGCCGAAGGTCAGCCAGCCGACCAGCGTGGGCGGCAGCACCGCCAGCAGCGTGACACCCACGGCGGCGACGGCGCGCACCCAGGCGCGTGTGCGATTCACGATTTCGCGACTCATGATGGTATTCTACAAGCCCTACCAAACGACCGGCCCCGGCCGGTGCCCGGAGTGGATCGCATGGCGCTCGAACTGATCATCGTGACCCCGGACAGCCAGACACGCCGCGTGCCGTTGCAGGGGGCCTGCCTCTCCCTGGGTCGGGCCCACAGCAACGACCTGTGTTACGCCGACGACGCCAGTCTGTCGCGCAAGCACCTGCAGTTCGAACGCGACGAGAGCGGTTGGTGGGCCGACGACCAGAAGAGCAAGAACGGAACGCTGCTGAACGGATCGCGGATCACGACCAAGCAACTGATCCAGGCCGGCGACCGGTTCAACGTCGGGCACTTGCTGATCAAAGTGAGCGACCCCGAGCTCAGCTCCGAGGGCGAGGTCGTGTTCGTTCCCGGAGAGGCCGCCGAGCCGATGCCCGGAGCGACCGTGATGACCAGTCTGCAGGGGCTGCTGTCGGGCGAGGCGACGGCTCCGGTGGTTGCAGCGCCCGGCGTGCGAGAGCGACGTCAGGCATTCGAGTCTCCCGAGGTCCGCGCGCTCGTACGCGCCGGACGCGAGCTGGCCGGAGCGCGTCCCCTCGAAGAGTTGTTCCCGCTGATCCTCAACCTTTCGATCGAGGCTGTCGGCGCCGAGCGCGGCTTGCTGATGACCCTCGAGCGCGGCCAACTCGTCACGCGCGCGGTCCATGGTGAGGGCTTTCGCATCAGCACCACGGTGCGCGACCGCGTGCTCAAGCAGAAGACCTCGTTGCTGGTGCGCGACCTGGATCAGGAAGAGGCGTTCAAGAACCAGATCAGCATCGGTGTCGACATCCATACGATGATCGCCGTTCCGCTGCAGACCGAAGACGACGTGATCGGATTGATCTATGTCGATTCGCGCTCGTTCGTGCGCGAGTTCACCCCCGACGACCTCAATCTGTTGACCGTGCTGGCCAACGTCGCCGCGATTCGCATCGAGCGCGAGCGCCTGGCCGAGATCGAGAGCGAGACGCACCAGGCGGCGGAGATCCAGCGCGGGATTCTCCCCTCGGCCGCCCCCGAGGTAGACGGCATCGACATCGCCGGCTACAACGTGGCCAGCCGCACGGTCGGCGGCGATTACTACGACTTCATCCCTTCGGCCGACGGTCGGATGGCGGTGGCGCTGGCCGACGTGGCGGGCAAGGGGATGGCCGCGGCCATGCTCATGTCCAACCTGCAGGCGATGGTGCGCATCCTGGCCGAAGAGATCAAGATCTCCGACCTGGCGCGGCTGGTGTCGCGGCTGGACCAGGCGGTCTCGCTGGCCTGCCCGCGGAACCGCTTCATCACGATGTTCTTCAGCGTGGTGGACCCGGCGAACGATCGCCTCAGCTACTGCAACGCTGGCCACAACCCGGCGCTGCTGTGTCGTGCCGACGGCTCGATCGATCGCCTCGTGGCCGACGGCACCGTGCTGGGCATCCTGCCCGACCTGGGCTACGAAGAGCACGAGGCCGAGTTCCGCGCCGGCGAAGTGCTCGCGATCTACAGCGACGGCGTGACCGAGGCCGAGGGACCCGGCGACGAGGAGTTCGGCGAGAAGCGACTGGCCGAGGTGCTCCAGGCGCACTCACACCAATCCGCCGCGCGCGTGGTTCGCCGGGTGATCGAGGCGGTCGAGGAGTGGACCGAGGGCGCTCCGTTGACCGACGACCTGACCCTGGTCGTCGTGCGCCGAACCTGACGAATTCGTAATCGCGCCCGCCCCCGGCAAGCGTGACAACGGGGGGCCTCCGCCTATATTCGGCTAGGAGGGAGGGTCGACGACTATGGCACACGTCCTGCTGATCGGGGACGATCGGGAACAGGTATCCGGACTTCGCAGCTTGTTGCGCCAGGATCGGCATCGGGTGTCGTGCGCGCGCACGATCGAAGGTTGGCGCGATCACGAGCGCGAGCTGCAGCCCGAACTGATCGTGGCGGCGGTGGACTCGGTCCGACCGGTGCTGGCCGGAGGCGAGTCCTGCCGGCGCAGCTTCCCCGCGCCGCTGTTGTTGATCCAGCCCGAGTCGTCGATGTACACGGATCCGTTCCTCGAGGAACGCCTGGTCGACATGATCTCCGGCCCGTTCCTCAGCCAGGACCTGCTGGCCAAGGTCGACGCGCTGGTGCGCGTGCGACGGCTCGTGCGCCGCGACCCGGGACATGAGGACGGTGAGTCGACGGGCAAGAGCGCCTCCGGACAGGGGCCGCTCGCCGCTCTGTCGGCGCTGTTCCGCGGAAAACGCGAAGAGCCGGAGCGGCCGCAGGCGCCCGCGCTCGAGGTCGCGAGCCGGCTGGCCGAGTGGGCTGACCGGCGCGACGCGTTCGAGCCGGGACACGCCGAGCGCGTAACCGACTGCTGCGCCGGGATCGCCGACGCACTCGGAGTTGGCGACGAGGAGACCGACGCGCTGCTGCGTGCGGCCATGCTGCACGACATCGGCAAGGTCGCCCTGCCGCTCGATCTCCTGCGTCAGACCGAGCCGTTGCAGGAAAGCCAGGTGCGGCTGATCCGCACGCATCCGCGCCGCGGAGCGTTGCTGCTGCGCGCGCTGTTCCCGGACGATGCCGTCGCATCGACCGTGCTGTACCACCACGAGCGCCCGGACGGGTGCGGCTACTACGGCCTGGACGGCGACCGCATCCCGCGCACCGCGCGCATCCTGGCGGTGGCCGAAGTATTCGACGCGATGACGCACGGCTGCATCAAGCAGCCGCTGACCTCGGCCGAGGCGATGGATCGCCTCAGGGAGACGCGCGGACAGATCCACGACGCCGACTGCGTCGATGCGCTGGTCGACAAGGCGAAGCCGCGCACGACGTCGATCGCGCTCTCGCCGCGCGGGTACTGACAGCCGCTAACCGGTTGCGTCGTCGAGCTGGCGCGCCAGCTCGACGGGATCCGTCGTCGGCTCGCGGCAGGTGTAGTCGCGGCAGACGTACGCCGTGGGCTTCCCTTCGAGGCTCTTCTTGCCCGCCAGCAGCGCATGGCGCGGCGTCTCCGTCTCGTCGCCGGACCCGCCGGCGAGGATCTTCCGTGGCAGGAAACGACGGTGCGCCACGTTTCGCAGTTGCGCCATCGCGGGATCGTTCGCATCGCCGACCAGCGCGATCTCGACCACCGGCCCCGCGTTGAAGTCCGCCGCGGCGAGCAGCGAGCCGTGCGCGGAGGGCATGCGCTCGATCATCGAGCGGAAGTTGGTCAGCAGGCGCCGGGCGGGATTGCGTAACGCGTCGTCGTCGAAGTGCGCGCCCAGCCGCAGCAGGGTCTCCGCCGCAACCCCCGCACCGGCGGGTAGGGCCCCGTCGTGAAGCGTGCGGCTGCGCGTCAGCAGTCTCTCGTGATCGTCCGACGTGAAGAAGAACCCGCCGTGGTGCTCGTCCTCGAAGTGGTCGACGATCGCGCGCGCGAGGCCGAGCGCCGCATCGAGCCAGCGTCGGTCGAAGACCGTCTCGTACAGTTCGATCAGGCCACGCGCCACGAAGGCGTAGTCGTCGAGGTACCCGTTGAGCTGCGCCTTGCCTCGTCGGTAGGACGCGAGCAGGCGGCCGTCCCGCGTCATGCGTTGCTGCAGGAATTCCGCGCAGCCGATCGCGGAGTCGAGATCCTCGGCGCGTCCGAACACCTGGTGCGCGCGGCACAGCGCCGATAGCATCAGCCCGTTCCACGACGTCAGTACCTTGTCGTCGGTCGCGGGTCGCTCGCGGTGTCCGCGGGCCTCCAGCAGCTGCCGGCGCAGCGGTGCCAGCCGCGTCACGAGATCCTCGGGGTTCGTCCCGAGCTCCTGGGCCGCACGGGTCAGCCCGCCCTGCAGCAGGTGCACGATACTGCGCCCCTCGAAGTTGCCCTGCTCCTCGACGCCGTACACCCGGTTGAACAGGGCGCCGTCCTCGGCCCCGAGCGCTTCGAGAATCTGCTCGGGCTTCCAGACGTAGAACACGCCCTCGTGGCCCTCGCTGTCGGCGTCCAGCGACGACCAGAAGCCGCCGTCGGCATCGCTCAGCTCGCGCCGCGCGAAGTCCAGGGTCTCTTCCACCACGCGCCGGAACAGCGGAGCGCCGGTCAGCACCGAGGCGTCGGCGTACAGCGGTACGAGCAGCGCCTGGTTGTAGAGCATCTTCTCGAAGTGCGGCACCAGCCAACGCTCGTCGACGCTGTAGCGGGCGAAACCGCCGCCGACCTGGTCGTACATGCCTCCCGAGGCCATCGCCTCGAGCGTCGTGCACGTCATGTCGAGCGGAGCACCCTCGCCGGTGCGCGCGTGCTCGCGCAGCAACAGTCCCAGCGCGCCGTCCGGCGGGAACTTGGGCGGCGGCCCGAACCCGCCCCACGTCGAGTCGTAGCTGCTCGATAGTTGTCCCGCCGCGTGAGCGCACAGCTCGTGTCCGATCGGTTCATCGCCGCCGGAGTCGGCCGGTGCGCCGCCGATCTGGGTCAACCGCTCCGTCAGCGCCGTCGCTTCCCGCTGTGCGTCGTCGCGCCGCGTGGTCCAGACCTGGACGATGCGCTGCAGCAGATCGGGGAAGGCGATCAGGCCGTGACGCGGCGTCGGCGGAAAATAGGTTCCGCCCATGAACGGCTCGAGCTGCGGAGTGAGAAACACGCTCAGCGGCCAGCCGCCCTGGCCGGTGCGCATCTGCACGGCCGTCATGTAGATATCGTCGATGTCGGGGCGTTCTTCGCGATCGACCTTGATCGAGACGAAGTGCTCGTTCAGCAGCTCGGCGACCTGCTCGTCCTCGAACGACTCGCGTTCCATGACGTGACACCAGTGGCATGCCGCGTAGCCGATCGAGAGGAAGATAGGGCAGTCCCGTTCCGCCGCGAGCGCCAGCGCCTCATCGCCCCACGGGTGCCAGTCCACCGGGTTGTAGAGGTGTTGCAGCAGGTAGGGGCTGGTCTGCCCCTGCAGGTGATTCGGCGGGCGGACGTCTTCAGCCATCGTGTTGCCCCTCTGCGGGGCCGGGGGCCGAGCGCGTCGAGCTCTCGAGCGTCTCCGGGTCCACCGCGATGAAATCCGTCGTGTGCGTGATCGGCTCGTCGCCCACGTTCAGGATGCGTACCTCGTACTCGAAACTGCCCTCGGTCATCGTGCCCGCGGGGATCAGGTCGCGAATCTGTGCACAGCGCTCTCCGTCGAGTTCGACCTGCATCGGCTCGAAGTCGACCGACGTGTCGCCCGATAGGCTGCGCTCGACCTCGATCGGCTTGTTCCTGGCCCTGCCGCTGCAGACGATGCCGACGAGCGCGGTCGGCAGGTCCGTGCGTACCAGGTCGCGATCGTCGCGCCCGATCGCTCCCTGCGTGCGGATCGTCCCGTCGCGCAGGAATGCGCCGCGCGAGGGCTGCAGCACGGCAAACGGCAGCACCGACGCCGGCTGGTCGTTCGGGTGCGGCCAGTCGGTCTCGAACTGTCGCGAGGCGACCTGATCCGCCGTCGTCTCGTGGGCCACCATGATGACTTCGAACGGGCCGGGCGAGAACTGCAGCTGCATCTCGAACACCACCGGAACGCCCGGCCCGCTGATCGAGACGTGTCCGGCGCCGTCCTCGCGCACCGCCCCCTTCGAGACCAGCGATGCGCCGAGATCCCACTCCGCGCCGGACAGGGGAGAGCCGGGGACCGAGACCTGCAGCAACGCCGTGTAGCGTCCGCCGGAGAAGCCCGTCGGGATGATCGTGCCGCGCACGTCCGTGTTCTTCTGCACCGCCTTCGGTGCCGCGAACGCGGCGAGCAGGCGCGACGTGCGCCGTCGCTCTCCGCTCTGTAGCAGGATCTGTCCGCGCACGTGGGCCTTCACTCCGCTGCGCTTCGTGCGCAGCTTGACCGCCAGCGGAGAGTCCTCGGGCAGCGTGCCGGGATCGAACGACAGGAGGTACAGGCAGTCCAGGTCGGTCGCGATCGTCTCGGCGATCTTGGCCGGCCGTGTGCCGTTGAGAAACGACTCGCCGCCCGTCTCCGCGGCGAGACCGACCAGGCTGTCCTGGGCGTCGTAGAACCCGCGCCGCGTCGGCAACGGGTCGCCTCCCGCCACCGGGCGTCCCCGGTTGCCGACGATCGACGAGTCGCCGGTGCTGAGCCCGGTGGGCTGCACGGTGTAGATGCGGATGCCGTGGGAGGACGCCTCCTCGACCAGACGATCGAACGGGTTCGCGCCCGTGAAGGCGTCCGTCTCCATCCCGGCCAGCCGCGTGTCGGCGACGTTCTTGCCGAAGAAGCTGACGTAGTGTCCACCCGCGTTGCGACGCATGGTGTCCGCGAAATAGACGGCTGCCTTCGGCGGGTCGAGATCGGTCAGCCGGGCCAGCACCGACGAGAAGAGTCGCAGCGCCTTCTCCGTCCTGAACCGTTCTTCTCTCTGGTAACGCTTGGCGGCCGAGATCGCGCGATCGGCGCCGTCCATGTTGTCGGTCAGCGTCTCGACGACGTCGCGGAGGCGATACGCCTCTTGCTCGGCGTACGAGTCGAACTGCTCGTTGTCGCCCTCGATCTCGTCCAGCGCGGCGAGCAGCACCTCGGGGTCGCCGGTCAGGTCGGCGAAGGTCCGCAGCCGCTTGCCGGCCGAGACGATCATACCCCGGTTGCCGTCGCGGATCAGCCGCGGGATCAGGCCACGCGCGGTCTCGAACGAGTTGACGCGGCCCTCCATCGTGAGGTGGCCCTGATCGAAATAAAACAGGTAGGTCGTCGTGGGGCGCGGCGGTGTCGCTCGGGGAGGCTCTTCCGCCTTCTCGGTGTCCGCCGGCATGGAGGGTTTCGCTTTCTTCGGCGGCTCGGCGGGCAGCGAGCAGAGGTTGTCGACGAGGAAATCGTCGATGAACTTGCCGCCGACGACCAGCTCGAAGTCGTCGCGCGTCAGCTCGGCGATCGCCTTCGACTTGCCGCGGACGGTGACGTCGAGCTGGGCCAGGCGCCGGCCGGCGCGTTCGGTGAGACCGATCTCTCGCGGCGCACCCTCGTCGGTCGGCTCGGTGTCGGCCGCGGGCGTCGTGGCGACGATCCCGGCGACCAGCAGGCACGCAACGGGGATTCTCCAGTTGTTCGCGATCATGCGGCGCTCCTCGCGGCGGTGGACCGGGCCGCTCGCGTGCCCGTCCATCATTCCAGGCCTGGAGACGAGGGTCAAAGGCCACGGCGATGGCGGGGGTTTCGGCGCTGCAAGGCGCCCGCGAGATTCTCGTCCGGCTAGGACTCGGGCCCGGCGACCGCGAACTGTCGGACGTCGGTCGACAGCTCGCGTCCCTCGGGCTCCAGCACGCGCAGCTCGTAGCGGTAATGCCCCGGCCCCAGCGTGTTGGCCGGGACGAGGTCGCGCAACTGGGCGCAGCGATCCTCGGACAGGTCGAGATCGACCGGCGGGAGGGGGACGACACTCTCTCCGGTCAGGTTCCGTTCGACGCGCAGCGGCCCGCGCTCTTTCTTGCCGCGGCAGACGACTCCGACCCACGCCGAGGGCAACTCGCCCCGCACCAGCTCGCCGACCTCCAGCGCCAGCGAACCTTCCGGCCGCGATTCTCCCGAGCGCAGGAACGCTCCCGGTACCGGCTGCAGCAGCGAGATCGGGCTGATCGTCGCCTTGGAGCGGTTCGGGTCGGGCCAGTCGAGGGCGATGCGCTCGGACGCGATGAGGCCCGAGTTGGTCTCGTGAGCCACGGCGACGATCTCGTAGACGCCGGGGCGGAACTCGATCTCGCTCTCGAACACGATCGGCACGCCCGGCGAGTTCACCGTCACGCGGCCGGAGAGCTCGTCGCGTACCTTGTCGGTGCGCACGATGGATGCGCCGATATCCCACGTTGCGCTGGGTAGGGGAGACTGTGGCACGCTGATCTGCAGCAGGCCCTGATACTCGCCGTCGGCGAAGCCCGTGGGGACGACATGCACCTGGACCTGGAACGGATCATTGACCACGTCGGGCGCGGCGAACGCGCGCAGCAGCTCCGAGGTGCGCCGCGCCGACTCGCTCTGGAACACCATGCGTCCGCGCACGCGCAACTTGACGTCGTCGCGCCTAGGCTCGACGATGACGCGCATCGGGTCGTCCTCGCGGAACTCGCTCGGATCGAAGCTGATCAGGAACAGGCACGAGGAGTCGTCGTGGATGCGCTTGGCGATCTTCGGCGGAGCCGTCCCGTTGAGGAACGCCGCGCCCCCCGTCTCCGCGGCCATGTTGCGCATCGTGTTGTGGGCGTGCGTCTGCCGGGTGAACGACGAGTGCGGCACGGCCTGCGTCTGGCTCATCGAGAGCGACGAGACCATCGCCGGCTCGAAGCGCGCCTGCAGGCCCTCGCCCTGCACGGCATAGATCCGCACGCCCTGTGCCGCCGCCTCGTTGACGACCGCGTCGAACGGCAGTGTTGCGGTCAGCGCGTCGGAGGACATGGCGCTGAGTACGGCGTCGCGTCGCGCGAGGGCATCGCCGAAAAAAGTCATGTAGTGCGCGCCCGCGTTCTGGCGCAGCGTGTCGCCGAAGAAGACGACCACGCGCGGAGGGTCGAGCCCCGCCAGCCGGTTGACGGCCAACCGCAGGCGGCGCATGCTCTTCTCGGCGCGCATGCGCTCTTCCTTCTGGTACATCCTCGCGGTCGCGACACCGTGCACCAGGCTACGCTCGCTCTCGTTGAGCGCGCGCGCGACCTCCGCCACGCGCTGGTCCTCGTTGGTCGCATAGAAGTCCCACTGCGTACGGTCGTTCTCCAGGCGTCGCAGCCCCTCGACCAGGACCTCGGGGTCACCCGACATCTCCTGGATCACGGCCAACTCGTGCGCGTTGGACAGGATCATCCCCCGGCTTTCGCCCACGATCAGCTCGGCCATCAGCTCGCGGGCGACGTCGATCGACAGCGCGCGGCCCTCGAGCGTCAGATGCGGTTGGTCGAAGTAGAACAGGTAGCTGGCGCGCGGCGTGACGTTTGCGCTGCGGGGCTCGGGGGCGGGCCCGCCGTCCTCCGCTTCGGTCGGCGGCTGCGCCAGGTCCAGCGCGGGGCAGGCGCGGTCCAGGCGGAACTCCTTGATCTTGGTCATGTTGACCTTGACCTTGAAGTCGTCCGCGGTCAGCTCGGCCAGAACCTCGGGGGCGGCGATGACGGTGACGTCGATCTGCGCCAGACGGGTTCCGGTCTGCTCGACCAG
>JAAELQ010000151.1 GCA_024226515.1 bacterium | reverse complement strand
CGGCCGGAAAGCGTCAGCCGCTCAGGGCCGGTGCCCGATTCCGGCGTCGCCGAGGCGCAGAAGGCTCTGCGCGCCGCGGCGAGCGAGCTGCAAGCCGTCGACCAGCGCCTCTCCACCCTTGCCGAGCGGCTTGCCGTGCTCGGCAGCACGACCGCACCTCCGGGCGGTTCCCGGGGCGCAGGTTCCGGGGCAACGAAACGCTTGGTGATCCTCGCCGAGCTCCGTGGCGCGATCGACTGCGTGCGCGCGGAGCTGCTCGCGGACGCGATCATGACGCTCGACGTTGCCAGCACGATGACCGGAGCCCAGGGTCGGCGGCGGCTGCCAGGCGGACGCTCGTTTCGACTTCGTCGACGGCCCGCTGCCCGGCACCACGCTGGAGATCCAGGGCAACGATCAGGTGTTCTGGGAGACCGGCTCCGACCGAGTGATCGACGTCGACACCTTCGAGACCTATGAGCCGGAGGACGTGCGTCTGACCACCCGTGACGGCCGCATCTTCGAGCTCGACCTGAACGACGGCGTGACCCTGGTCGAGGACTTGAACGGCAACCAGCTGACGATCACCCCCGCCGGCATCACTCACTCGAGCGGCAGGGGCATCGCCTTCGAGCGCGGCACAGAAGGCCGGATCACTCGGATCACCGATCCCCTCGACCGGGCCATGTCCTACGCCTACGACCCGGCGGGCGATCTCGTGTCCTTCACCGACCGAGGAGGCGCGATCACCCGTTTTACCTACGACTCCGACCATCGCCTGCTGGACATCTCAGATCCGCGAGGCGTCAAGCCGCTGCGCAACGAGTACGATGCCGAAGGACGGCTGATCCGCCATATCGACGCCTTCGGCAAGGTCGTCGAGCTTGGCCACGATCTGGAGAACCGCCGCGAGATCGTCACCAATCGGCTCGGTGCCTCACGGGAACTGGAGTACGACGCCCGCGGCAACGTCGTGCGCGAGACCGACGAGTCGGGGCAGGTCACGCTCCG
>JAAELQ010000150.1 GCA_024226515.1 bacterium | reverse complement strand
CTAGAGCCCGTCGCGGACTACGGGTAGGTGTACGTCGACACCGCGCCCAGCGGGATCCCGAGCACCCAGAACAGGATCAGCAGCAGCGACCAGCCGAAGAACATCGTGATGCTGTAGGGCAGCATCAACGACACGAGCGTGCCGATGCCGGTCTTCTTCACGTAGCGCTGGCAGAAGACGACGACCAGCGGGAAGTAGGGCATCAGCGGCGTGATGATGTTCGTCGTCGAGTCGCCGACACGGTAGGCCGCCTGGGTCAGGTCGGGCGAGATGCCGATCTGCATCAGCATCGGGACGAAGACGGGCGAGATCAATCCCCACTTGGCCGACGCGGAGCCGACCAGCAGGTTCACCGAACCGACCAGCATGATGATGCCGAACAGGGTCACCGGGCCCGGCATGTTCATCGCCTTCAGCACGTCTGCGCCCTTGATCGACAGCAGCACGCCGATGTTCGACTGGTTGAAGACCCAGATGAACAGCGAGCAGAAGAAGGCCAGCACCAGGTAGTAGCCCATGTCGCTCATCGACTTCGTCATGCCCTTGATGATGTCGCGGTGCGATTTGACCGAGCCGGAGACATAGCCGTGGATCACGGCAGGGACGAGGAAGAAGAGGAAGATCAACGGCACGATCGACTGCATGATCGGCGCGTGGAAGTCCGAGATCTTGCCGTCCAGACGCAGGGCGGAGTCCTGGGGCCAGAGCCAGACGACCAGCAGGATCACGCCGACGACGATCGAGGCCAGCGCGGCGAACATGCCGCGGGTCTCGGCGGGCGTCACCGTCTCGAGCTTGGGCATGTCGTCGGGGTCGCCGTCGATCGCGATCTTGGACACGCGCGGCTCGATCAGCTTGTCCGTCAGCACCCAGCCCATGATCGCCACGAGAACGGTCGACGCGGCCGTGAAGACATTGTTGCACAGGACGTTGACGTTGACGTCGGGGTCGAGCAGCTGCGCGGCGCTCAGCGTGAAGCCCTGCAGCAGCGGATCGAGCGCGCTCGGAATCCAGAAGTTGGCGGAGAAACCGCCCGAGACGCCGGCGAACGCCGCGGCGATGCCCGCCAGTGGGTGACGCCCAGCGGCATAGAAGATGATGCCGCCCAGAGGAATCACCAGCACGTAGCCCGCGTCGACCGCGTAGTGGCTGGCGATGCCGACGAGGATGACCATCGGCGTCAACAGGCCCTTGGGCGTGATGGACAGCACCTTGCGCAGGACGGTACCGATGAACCCGGTGTGCTCGGCGACGCCGATGCCCAGCAGGGCTACCAGCACCACGCCGAGCGGCGCGAAGTTGACGAACGTACTGACCATGCTGGTCATCAGGGTGGCCAGACCCTGCCCGCTGACCTGATTGGCGACCACGACCGCCTCGCCGGTCACGGGATGCTGCGCGTTGAAGTCGACGAACGACAGCGGCCACGAGAGGAGCCACACTCCGGACATCAGAATCAGGAACAACACCGCCGGGTCGGGGAGCTTGTTTCCCGCGACCTCGATCACGTTCAGCGCCTTGTTCAGAAACCCGCCGTTGGACTCCGCCGCCATGTCAGCCCTCCTCCTCGTGCATGAGGCCCGGGGAGTCTACCAGAAGCGCATGTTTGCGAGCCGTCGGAAGAACTTCGCTCGTGCGGCCGCCCGAGACGTGTAAACTCCGGCGATTGGGCATGACGGCGATGGTCGCGCGGCGCAGCTAGAGGCCGTAGATCCAGCCTTCGCGGCGCAGCCGTTCGCCCTGGCCCGGGGCCAGCTCGTCCGCCGGGCGCTCCGCCTCGCCGCTGAGCACCGCCTGCGCCGCGCAGCGCGCGGCGACGACCGCGTCGAGCGCGCTGGGGCTGCGCAGACACGCCTGATCGAAGCCCTCGAACTCGACCGGAAGATCGTCCACCGCCGCGAGCGCCCCGACGATCGCCGGGCGACGTGCGCCGTCGCCGATCCCGGGGTGCAGCCGTTCGATCGCGCCGTGCGGATAGACCTCCAGCAGCAGCTTGCCCTGCGCGGTCTCGAACGGGCGCAGCGAGAAACGCGACCGATCCTCGGCGATCATGCGGATCCCGTGATAGGCCATCGGTGCCAGGTCCGGTTCGACGCGGTGTAACGGGGAAGACGCTCCGGCGCGCTCGTCGGTCAGGCGTTTGGGTTCGCCGTGGTCGCGACGGTATTCGTCGATCGCCACGAGATAGTCGGGTCGCGAGAGCTTCTCGAACCTGCGCGCCAGCGCCCACCAGCCCTCGTCCGGAAAGGGCGAGCCCATCAGACTCTCGGAGAACTCCACCGGTAACCCGAACGGAAAGTCCAACCCGATCGCCTCGACGTATGTCAGGACGTGGTCGGGATCGCGAAGATAGCCCTGCAGTCCGGTGCGACCGGTCGCCTCGAGCCGCGTCACACGCAGGCGTCCCTCGACGCACTCGGCAATCGCGAGCCATGTTCCGTCGCGCGGGTCGCGCATGTCGCCGCTGTAGTTGACTCCCGCGAAGTAGCGCGCGTTCTCCTTGCGCTGCTTCTCGGCCGGTGCCTCGGTCCGCGCCTCCGCCGCGGGCCGCGGCGGCTCTCGCGGATCGACCGGCCGGGCCTCGTCGTCGCTCGGTTTCCAGCCGGCCGCCACCGCCGCGTCGAACACCTGTTCGAAGAGGCGTACCTCCTCGTCGGGCCAACCCGGGTCGCAACACAGAAACACGCGCCGCGGCTGCTCGTCGAGTTTCAACGCCGGACGGAAGCGATGCGCCGTCTCGAGGTCGACCCAGGCCATCTCGCGTTCATGCGACCGGCGCAGCCCCGCGACGCGGGAGATACCGACAAAACTCTCCGACCGTTTCGAGTGCTTCTCGCTCGCCGGGTAGTAGACCGCGATCAGGTCCCCCAGCCGCAATCGGCCGGCGACGCGGCCGGACGCCAGGACGTGCGCCGGCATCCCCTCGTGCCACAGGTTCGGATAACGGGCCTTGCCGTCGTTCCACTCCATGGCGCGCAAGATCCAACGCGAGCGCCGACGCATCTCTTTGGGAGGCATGGAAGAAGAATAGTGGCGCGGGCCCGGGCATTCAAGAGCGGCTATGGGGTCAGACCGTGCATTGTGCACGCCCGGGTACGCCGTTGGGCGTCGGAACGGCGATGGTGCACAATGCACAGTCTGACCCCTCTGGATTCAGGAGAGAACTCATGCGTTTCGACAAGGCGTTCGTTCCCTATGGTGCGTACTGGAGCACTCCGTTCTGCAAGTGGCAGGGTGCCCTCTCCACGACTCACGCGGTTTCGCTCGCCGCGCAGGCGACGCGCAAGGCGCTGGCGACGCGCGACATCCCCGCCGACGCGTGCGATTCCGTCGTGCTGGGAATGACCGTTCCGCAAAAGTCGACGCTGTACGGCACCCCCTGGCTGGCGGCGCTGCTGGGCAACGACAACGTCACCGGAACGATGGTCGCGCAGGCCTGCGCGACCGGTGCGCGCACCCTGGCGACGGCCGCCTCCGAGGTCGAGGTCAGCGGCGAACGCACGGTGTTCGGCATCACCACCGATCGCTGCAGCAACGGACCGCACATCTACTACCCGAACCCCAAGGGGCCCGGCGGCACCGGCGCGAAAGAAGACTGGGTGATGGACAGCTTCGGCAACGATCCGTGGGCGCGCAACGCCATGATCGAGACGGCCGAGAACGTCGCCCGCGAAGAGAACATCACGCGCGAGGAGCAAGACGCACTGACGCTGGTGCGTTTCGAGCAATACAAGCAGGCACTGGCCGACGACGCCGCGTTCCAGCGCCGCTACATGATCCGGCCGTTCGAGGTGCTGGACGCCAAGGGTCGCAAGGTGGTGGCCAGCGCCGACGGCGACGAGGGCGTGTTCGAGACGAACGCCGAGGGGCTGGCCGCGCTGCGCCCCGTGCTGCGCGACGGCACGGTGACCTTCGGCAGCCAGACGCACCCGGCCGACGGCAGCTGCGGCGTCGTGATCACCTCGCGGGATCGCGCGAAGAAGCTCTCGCGCAACGCCGACCTCGACGTGCAACTGCTGTCCTACGGCGAGGCGCGCACGCAGAAGGGCTTCATGGCCAAGGCGACGGTGCCGGCCGCGCAGCGCGCGCTCGTGGCCGCCGGCATGGACATCAAACAGATGAAGGCGATCAAGACGCACAATCCGTTCGCCGTCAACGACATCTACTTCGCGCGCGAGATGGGCATCGCGGCCGAGGGGTTCAACAACTACGGTTCGTCGTTGATCTTCGGCCACCCGCAGGGCCCGACCGGCATGCGCCTCGTGATCGAGGCGATCGAGGAGCTGGCAGCGGCCGGGGGCGGGCACGCCCTGTTCGTCGGCTGCGCCGCGGGCGACACCGCGGCGGCCGTCGTGCTCAAGGTGGGTTGACCGGGCGGAACGCTTCGCGGGATCGACCCGTCACTCAGCTCCCGGCCCCGGCTGCCGAGCCGGGAGCTCCCGGCTCGCCGACCAGCCTGGCACCGTTCTGTCTCGACCAGACAGCGACATTCTCGCCGACGTGGTCGACGACGTAGACCAGACGGAACCCCTTGGCGGCCGCGAGACGTCCCATCTCCTGCACCCTGTCCATCCGCTCGGGTAGCGCCAGCTCGCTCCAGCCCGTGACGCGCGTGTAGAGCATCTTCCCGACCGGTTTGGCCTCGCTGACCGCCATGATCGAGAAGTCGGCGGGCGTCACCTCGATCGCACCGCTCGACTGCGTGCGCAGCAGGAACGAGACGAGAACGCCGACGGCCAGCGCTCCGGCGACGGCGACCAGCACGAAGCGCGTCTTGCGCTCGCGCTGCAGCTGTTCGTAGCCGTCGGGCATCGTCTCGGCGGGGCGCGTCCGACGGTCCTTCATGCCCGTCAACGCGTCGAGCACGACCTGCTCGGGGTCGACCGATTCGGACCGGACTTTCTGCGCCTCCTGCTCGGCCGCGGCGACCCTGGCGCGCAGCGACTCGAGCTCGGTGGCGGAGGGCTGCGCTCCCGCCTGGGGATCTCCGCCGCGCAGGGCGGTGGTCAGCTTGAGGTAGACCGAGAACACCTCGCGCTGGATCCCGGACACCGCCTGGGACAGCGGGTCGTTGCCCTGCTGCAGGGCGGAATCCTGCGCCACCTGCAGGTGAGCGGCGAGAACCTGGTACGTGTCGCGGTCTCGCTCGAGACGCTGCGTACGTTCGTCGGCCGTGATGGTCTTCTGATCGAGCGCCAGATCCGAGAAGATCACGGAACGCATGGCGACGACGCGCAGTCGTTCGGCGAGGGCATCGTCACCGTCGAGCTCGCCGCGCAGCAGCGCCAGATCCGCGGCGCCGAGCCGCGGGGCGTGCTCCGCGAGTCGACCGGCGAGGGCGGCCTGGCGCAGTCTGCCCAGCTCCGGAGCCAGCAGCATCGTGGCCTCCAGACGTTCGCGCGGCACGCTGAAGACGCTCAGCACGTTCTGCAACAACGCGAGGTCGGCCTTCTCGAGAGCCTCCGTCTGTGTCAGCAACGCTTCCAGTTTCGCCTCGGCTTCCTGCGACTGCTGCAGCAGCGCCGGGTACGCCTCGGCGTGACACGACGGCCACTCGGTGGAATCCCAGAACGCGGACAGCTCGCGCTGGGCGAGCATGTGCAGCGCCGCCAGGTGGCGCACCACGGGATCGAGTCGCTTCTCGGCCCACGGATTCGCGGCGATCTTGACCAGCGTCTGCAGGATCTCCGCCTCGGGCTCGAACCCCAGCTCGGAGACGATCCAGCGCCGGGCCTCCAACAGGTTCTGCGGGGTTCCCGTCAGCACGCGGTCCAGCTCGGCTCCCGTAGCGTTCAGCAGCGGCGCGAGGAGCTCGGCCGAGGCGGCCGGGTCCGTCGGTAGCGTCGAGAGACTCATGGTCAATCGTCCTCCGCGATCGGGATGATCGAGCTCCCGTCGATGCGATACAGGCCGTCGTACCAGGGACCCTGGTCGTCGGGATAGTCGTTGGTGTGTGCCACCAGCAGCACGTAGCTGGGATCGAACTCCATCGTCAACACGGCCCAGAACTGCGTGTCGTCCCCACCGATGTTCGGCGAGTCATAGGCCGTGATCTGTCCACCGTCCAGCTTGCGCACGAGGCCGTCCGGGCTGCGGAAATACCCTTCGGTCGAGAGCGGGAACAGCGACACGAGGTTCAGCGCTCGCTCCGGCGGCGACGACGTGGCCGGGAACAGGTCGTTGTCGACGCGGTAACGCAGGAACGCGCTGTACAGCTCGCGCGCGTCGGCGACCATCGCCGAGCGGTGACTCTTGAGCATGGCGTCCTGAAACAGCGGGATCACCAGCGCCGACACCAGCGATATGATCAGCACGACGAGCATCACCTCGATGAGGGTGAATCCTGCGGAGTTCTTCATCACGGTCTCCTCGGGTCAACGCCGTCGGCTTCCTGGCGATCGAACGGCACGTCGTGCGCGACGGGAACGGAGAGCTCGGACCGGGTCGTGTCGACCGCCGCGACCTCGGCCTCGTCGGCGGCCGTCGGCTCGTCGACCTTGAGGCGACGGACGCACGTGCCGAGGTGCTCGATCTGGCTCTCGAGCTTGCCGAGCAAGACCGCGACCTCGGGGTTCTCGATCGTGCGCAGCTCGCGGGAGATCTCGGGCAACGACCGGCTGACCGTCGCGTGAGCGCGGTGGATGTCGCGGAAGCGCTCACTGAGTCCGAGGATCATGCCGTTGAACTCGTCGGCCTCCTCGGTGAGGTAGTCGGAGTCGCGGATCTTCACCCGCTTGGTCAGGTCGCCACGGCTGATCGCGCGGAAGATGATGCGGAAGCGGTAGAGCGGTCCGGCGACGCGATGCGAGATGAGCGAGGAGTGCAGGGCGCATCCGGCGAGTACGACGGGCACGACCATCCAGATCTTGCTGTGCAGACTCAACAGCTGGCGCGCGGCATCCTCGCCGGCTTGCCCGGCCACGGTGTCGTCGAAGACGGCCATGACGAAGGGCGCGTAGATCGATCCCAGGAAGACCAGAACCACCAGGACCTGGTAGGTGAAGGCACCGGCCAGCAGTCGGTACTGGAAGTCGGAGATCAGCAGCCGGCGGCGTTTCCATGGCACGTTGAATATGGCGTCGTCTCCCTGAATCGAACGGCCCCCGGGACCGAACCCGGAGTCACCTTTCCGTGAGGGCGTATCGGCAGCCGGCGGGCGGACTTTAGCCCCCTCCTGAAAAAAGCCGAACGGGGCAGAATTTCCCCGGAAACCGCTATACTCGAGCGCGCGAATGCGACCGGTCGAACACCTACCACCGCCGATCGGTGCCGCCCTCGAGGCGGCTCCGGCGTGGCGCCGCGAGCCCTACCGGGTGTTCTTCCCGCTGGGTCTGCTCCTGGCGTGGGGCGGAGTGTTGCACTGGCTACTCCACGCGGCGGGGCTACTGGAGAACTACCGCCCGGTGTTCCACGCCATGGCCCAGATCCAGGGCTTCATGACCTGCTTCGCGATCGGATTCCTGTTCACCGCGATCCCGCGCCGCACGCAGACGACTCCGCCGGCCGCGATCGAGATGCTGCTCGGCGCCGGCCTCCCGGTGGGCACCACGATCGCCGCGTGGTTCGAGCGCTGGCCCCTGTCGCAGGTCTTCTGGCTCGGCCTGTTCGTGCTGATGCTGTCGTTCGTCATCCGCCGGATCCGGGCCGGGGCCGGGGGACGGCGCCCCCCGAACAGCTTCGTCTGGATCCCGATCGGACTGGGCTTCGGGGGGGTCGGTTCGTTGATGACCTCGGGCATCGCACTGGGCGAGCAGTACCTGTGGCTGCACGATCTGGGGCAGCGCTTCGTGCTGCAGGGGATGTTCCTCGGTCTGATCGCCGGCGTGGGCGGGATGGTGGTCCCGTTGCTGACGCGCGGCGACTCCCCGCCCGACAACGGCCGGGGCGCGCACGACCGGCTGGCCAGGGCGGCTCATCTGGGAGCGGCGGCGATCCTGGTCCTCAGCTTCTGGATCGAGGTATGGGTCTCGCTGCGCTGGGGTTACGGCGTCCGGGCGGCGGTGCTGATCGCGCTGGCGGTCGGCTCGACCCGGGCCTTCCGGCTGCCCAACCTCGCGGGATGGCACCGCTGGCTGGTCTGGCTGTCCGTATGGATGCTGCCCCTGGGCTACCTGCTCGCGGCGATCGCGCCCGCGCAGAAGAAGGCGGGGCTGCACGTGGTCTTCATCGGGGGATTCGCCCTGATGGCCTTCTCGGTGGGGCTCCACGTCAGCCTGGCCCACGGGGGGCATCGGAGCCTGGTCTCCGGACGGCCCTGGCAGGTGCCGGTGTTCGGCTTTCTGATGCTCGCCGCGGCCTCGATGCGGGCCCTCGTCGACTTCGACCAGCAGCGTTTCTTCCTGTGGATCGGGCTGTCCGCGGCGGCTTTCCTGGTCGGCTCCGTCTTCTGGGCCCTGCTGGTCCTGCCCCGCCTCGGGGAGAAAGCCGCCTAATAGAGAGCGGGCGCGGGCTGCCAACGCCGGTCAAGTGTGCAAGGATTATCAGTCACGGACAAGATCGAAGGAGTGAACATGCCCGGTACCCGCCTAAATGTGGTCGCGCTGTGCGTGGTAGCGGCGTTTGCCGTCTTGAGCACCGGCGCCGCGCCTTACGCGATTTCTCCAGAAAACGTCAGCGTGGAGACGATCCACGAGGTCAAGAACAACATCTTCGGGGAGGGACAGGACGCTCTGGCCCAGGCGTTCGACGCCGACAGCAAGCAGTACACGTTGTCCAAGAAGCAGCTGAAGGAGCTCTCCGCGGCCGACTACGTGATGTGGAAGAAGCCGGGCTACTCCAAGTCCGAGATCGCCTTCGAGTGGAAGAGCGGCGAGGAGTGGGTCAAGGACTACGACGGCATGCAGGCGGTCAAGCACATGCTCGAGGAGATGGGCGATCAGCCGTTGACCGCCACCTGGAGCAAGATCCTCAGCGAGACCGTCATGATCCCGCTCAAGGCCGACGACCCGCGCCCCTGGATCGACGTGTTCAAGCTGCCGGCCATCTTCAACGACCAGCCGAGGCAGGACGCGACCGCCGCCAAGTTCGCCGAGGCGATCACTCTCGGCGGTCACTTCTTCTCCATCCTGCGCGTCCAGGAAGACCCGCCGCAGGTTCAAGAAGAGATCCTGTACGTCCGCTTTCTCGCCGGCCCCGAAGCGTTCGTGCTGCGCGGTCCGGCCCTCCCGGTGAGCACCAAGTAGCCTGCGCCGGGCCTCCTTGACAGGACGCCTTTACATCTCCGCGACAACTTCGCCGCAACTTTTGCGTGCAGCGGAGCGTCTTCGCGGTAGAACCAAGGACAGGGCATACTGGAATGGGAGGTCGCTCCATGAATCGCATTCGCTCTTTCGCGTGGGTTGCTCTGATCTCGCTGCTCTGCGCCGGCCTGTCGCCGAGCGTCGCCGCTCCGGCCCGCAAGGACGGACCGCAGGCGATCCGATCCGACTTGAAGACCGAGGCGGCTCCGGGCGAGGAGACTCCGACCGCCCTACCGCGGGTCGCCACCGCGACCTACGACGTGCACGTCTACGGCGGCTCCGCCGTCGGTCGGCTGAGCCAGGAGTACTTCAACGAGTCCGGCGTCGATCTCGAGGCGCTGTTCGCGGCGAGACTGCCGCCGGGGCTCGAGTGGACACGGCTCGACGTCGAGGCGGACGGTGCGCTCGTCACCGTGGAAACGAAGACCGTGGAGGTCCACACCCCCGCTCCCCCGAAGGCTCACACGCGCAACGGGCGCTCGGTGCGCGCCGTGAAGAAGGCCGACGCGAAGCCGAAGCCGTCGCTCTTCGCGACCGAGCCGTTCGAGCTCGTCGCCGGTGGCCGGCTCGACCTGCACACGTCGTTCCGCATGCAGCTCGGCGTCGACGGGCACACCATGCGACTGGAGCTTCCGGCGCTGGAGGAGACCGCCACGCGCGAGCAACCGATTCCGGTCAAGGTCATGGTCACCGTGCATCATCCGTCGCCGCTGTTCGGGGTCCGCAGCGAATCGCACGGGCTCCTGTCCGACTTCGAGGGCGACCGCACGATCATCGAGCCCGTCGAGAGCTACATCCAGGGCAACCGGCCGTTCGTCATCGACTTCGCGCTGAGCTCGAACGACCGCGCCAACGTGATCAGCCGCGTCGGCGCCGCGAAGAACGGGCTGCGTCCGGTCGAGACCGTGCTGAATCCCCCGAAGAATTTCGAGGACACGAGCGTGCGCGCCAAGCAGGTGCTGTTCGTGATCGACTCTTCCGGCTCCATGTCGCGCCAGGAGAAGCTGGTGCAGGCGCGTCGCGCGGTGCTCTCCTGCGTCGAGCAGCTGCGTCCGGTCGACCGCTTCAACATCGTCGACTTCGACAGCCGCTTCTCGTGGATGGCGCCGCTGCCCGTCGACCCGACCGTGTTCGGCGTCGACGAGACGTCGCGCTGGCTCGAGTCGTTGCGTGCCGACGGTGGGACCCACCTGCTTCCCGCGCTCGAGTCCGCGATCGAGATGCAGGAAGATCCCGACCGGCACCGCATCGTCATCGTCGTCACGGACGGCATCCTGCAAGACGAGAAAGAGGCGCTGAAGCTGCTGGACGAGAAGCTGGGGGATGCGCGCCTGTTCACGGTCGGAACCGGACCGCAGTTGCGGCAAGAAACCCTGCTTCGACTTGCCGAGCGCGGCCGCGGCGCCGCAGCGTTCGCCGGAAGCGCGAGCGAGCTGGAGAGCGCCGTGGCGGAACTGTTCGCCAGCGTCTCCAACCCCCTCGGCTGGGACGTGACGTTTGACTGGGGTTCGGCACAGGTCGAGGAGATCTCCCCGACCCACTTGCCGGATCTGTATTCCGGACGACCCGTCCGCGTCCTCGCCTGGGTGCGCGGCGAGCTACCCGATTCGATGGGCGTGCGCATGACCACCTCCGACGGAGAAGAACGCTACAACGTCGCGCTGCCGCCGAGCGTGGCACCGTAAGTGTAAAAGGGGTCAGACTGTGCATTGTCACAGAATGCACGATGCACAGTCTGACCCCTTTGCAATTCTTCGTTTTCGTCGTACATGAGAGTGTGATGAGAATCGAGGCCGCAGTTTGCATCTGTTGTTGTTGGGCGACGAGGGTCTGCCCGGCGCGCGGTGCGGTGTCGATCTCCTAGACTTTTTCGACGAACCGAATTCCACCTGAGCCGGGCGATCCGCCCGGCTCTTTTCGTTTCAGGCGAGCCGGGCGAATCCCCGAAAGGCAAAGCGGATATGTGAATTACGAGCAGTCGTGCGCCGCGCCGGTCGCTCGCCGAGGGACCAGGACCGTGATGGACTTCCCCCAGGACGGCTTACTGAAGCACATCGGTCGAACTCCCCTGGTCGACCTGAACTCTCTCGGCGCGCTTCCGCGCGGCGCACGCGTGCTCGCAAGACTCGATTCGATGAACCCGGGCGGTCGATCAAGGACGTTCGGGCTCGCCCGCGCGGGGCCGCAGCGGCGCGTCGTCACGGTGCTGAACGACACCGGAGAGCGCTACGTCTCGACGGGAGTGTTCAGTCGGTCCGCTGGAGAATCTCGACCAGATGGAATCCGAACTGCGTCTTCACCGGACCGTGAACCTCGCCCACTGCCTCTTTGAAGACGATCTCGTCGAACTCGCGAACCATCTGCCCGGGGCTGAACGAGCCCAGGTCGCCGCCGGAGCCTCCGGACGGGCACTGCGAATGCTGCTTGGCCATATCGGCGAAATCGGCGCCGCCGACGATCTTCTGCTTGAGATCCTCGCACTCCTCGGAAGTGGTCACCAGAATGTGTCGGGCACGGGCTTGCATTTCGACCTCGTTCTCGGACCGCGACGTGGGGCCGCTCCGAGCGGTTCAGCGTGATCGCGTCACTATACACACAGCCGCGCGGCGTTTCGACGGTCAGCGCGCGGCGAATACCTCGTCTCGTGCACGGCCGTCGAGCGGCGTCCCGGGACGGATGCCGAGCAGGCGAGCCGCCGTGGGATGGACGTCGACCGCGTCGATGCGGTCGATCTCCCGCCCCTGCGCGACCCCCGCGCCCCAGGCGTAGAACACGCCGTGCATCCCCGGCGTGTCGGGCGCGTAGCCGTGCGTCGCGCGCAACCTTTCGCCGACCGCGATCGTCTCCGGGCCGAGGACGGTCAGCCAGCGCGCGTACCACGGGAAGCGGCCGCGGTCCTCGATGAAGTACGGCGGGCGCGCGGAGAGCACGATGTCGGGCGCCCGCCGACTCGTCCCCAGACGGCACCAGGACGGCGGGGCGTCGGCGCGGATCACGTCGAACGCCTCGTGTCCGCTCAGCTTCCGCGCGTCCACGTCGAGCGTGGACGGATCGTCGAGATAGACGAACGCCGTCGTCCCGGAGGCGACCACGTCGGCCTCGACGTCGCGCTTGCGCAGGATCCTCTCGGCGTTGACCAGGTGCGTCACCGCGCGCATCCCGTGGTCCGTCGTCACCAGCAACGCGTAGCGCTCGCGCAGGCCGTTGCGCTCGATGGCCTGCATCACGGCGCCGATCGCGGCATCCACGCCGTCGACGGCCGCACGCGCCTCCGGTGAGTCCATCCCGTGGAAGTGCGCCAGGTCGTCCGTGCCGAGAAAGAAGGACAGGATCAGCTCGGGCCGCTCCTCGGGCGGTAGGTCGAGGGCCTCGATCACGCCCGCAACGCGCTCAGGGTCGACGGGATAATCGCGCCAGATCGAGTCCGGGTCCGCCGTGGTCGACAGGCGGCCGTGCGTCTTCGAGTAGGCGCCGTACCAGCCGCGCGTCGCGGTGCACACGCCCTGCGCCGTCGCGACCTCGTGCAACAGTTGACAGCCGAGCAGCCAGTCCGCGTCGCGGCCGTGGCTGAACAGGCGCCCCTCGCCGTCGAGGAAGCGATTGGAGAGGATGCCGTGGCGCGCGGGCCGGCAGCCGGTGCCGATCGTGAAGCCGTTGACCAGAGAGACCGTCGGAAACGCCGGCACCATGTGGTGCGACCACGCACCCTCGCGGCGGATGCGATCGAGCGACGGCGTGTCGTTGGCCTCGACCATCGACGGCGCGAAGCCGTCGAACACCAACAGCACGACTCCGTTGCCGCCGGGCTCGCGTGGTGCCGTCGCGGGGAGTTCGGCCGGCAGCCCGCGGTCGGGCGGCAACGGCGGTGCAGCCGGGCCACCGAACGGACGGCCGGCGTTGAGCAGCACGAACAGTCCGAACGCGAGACCCACGGTCGCGCCTCCGGCAAGCACCGCCCTGATCCACCCCCGCATGGCGCGATCAGCGACAGTCCGTCGGCGCGAACGGGTCCGTCCCCGCGGCGACCGCCTCCAGCAGCTGCGCCAACCGCACGGCCGCCTTCAGGATCTGCTCGCGCGCTACGGGCACCGCGCGGGCGAGATGCTCTCCGTCGAGATGCGCGCCCGATCTCAGCCTGCGCTCGGAGCCGTCGGTATAGGCGACGGCACGCGCGAGGCGGAACGACTCGTCGGTCCAGCTCCACACGTCGAGCGATCTCCACTCGTCGCGTTTCGCGGCGGGGATGCGGCGGAGCATGCCGCCGATATCGAGAGCGCCGGTGAACCCGGCGGCCTCCGGGACGAGAGCGTCCCAGTAGGCGTGGAGGTTCCCCTTCCCCCGGCGCGACTCGCCGCCGACCCAGCTCACCTCGATCGTGTTGCCTCCGCGATCCTCCGCGTATCCGGCGTGCAACGGTTGGTGCAGGTCGGCAACGAAGTGCCCCACGAAGCGCAGCGCTTCTTCCCGGCGCTTCTTCGACCGATCTCCGACGGCCGGCGCGAGAAGGTACGCCGTGTAACGCTCGATCGCCCGCGGAGCACAATCGTGCGCCGCGCAGTCGCGATCCGCGTCGACGCTCTTCGCTCCGGCCTGCACGTTGATGAAGTGGTACTCGTACGTCGAGCGATGCGTCGAGCGGCGCACCGTGTCGGGCCAGCGGCAGGACTGCGCGAACAGACCCGCCGACGGCAGTCCGGCCTGCCGCGCTTCGTGCCTCACAGCCACGTAGAACTTCTTCGCCGCGGGAGACAGGAGCTGCCACGCGCCCTCGCAGACGAGCACGTGCACGTCTCCCGACCAGGCCCGCGCGGGAGCCGACGCCGTCCAGACCAGCAGCAGCACCACGAGCGTGCGCACAACCATGCACCGTCTCCAAGAGGGGGCAGACCCCGATAGCTTACAATCCCGTTTACGAATCCGTGATTGACAAATAGGGTTGCGGAGCGGAAACTTTAATAGAGACTTCGCGCGGCCGACCGTGCGACGGTTCCGGAACGGACTTGGGCGGTCCAGGAACCGGGAGGGTTGGGACCCTCCACTTTATGAATCGCCCGGCAAAGGGAGGTGATCCAAGTGGACAGTATTTCTTACGGTCTGGTGGAGGTGGCGTCCTCGTAGGGAACCTCACATGCCAATAGTGGCACTATGGGAGGCCCCAGTTACGGGGTAACCCAACGCCACCGAGACGGACTATGAGGGCTCCGATTCCTGAGGGATCGGAGCCCTTTTCATTTCCGTGAGTCGGGCCGCGTCGACCGCTCGACATACGTCCGCGCGAAGACCCGGATCATCACCGGTCCGTCGAGCGAGCGGCGCGCGATCTCCGTCAGGTCGTCGGCCAGAGTCGGCGACGTGTCGTGGGTTGCGGCAACGTCGATCTCGATCACCGTCTGCCCGTCTTCGGCCAGCCGCCGAAATCCGATCAGCCGCACGTCGGAGTCGGCCGCGACGAACTCCCGCACCTCGTTGAGGAACGTCTCCGACACGACCGAGCGCGCCCGGCTCTTCAGCGCGCGAGAGACCAGCACCGACCCCAGCGGTATGGCGAGAATCGCCACCAGCAGGACCAGAACCAGCAACGTACGCCGGGCCCACAACGCTCGGCTCCTGGAAGCGCCGCGCCTGCCGCGGATCCCCGCCGCGTAGAAGCTGAACGCCGCGCCGAGGATGATCGCCACGACGTTGACCCCCAGCAGCAGCGACGAGCCTCGAGCGACCTCGAAGTTGCCCAGCGCAATCGAGATACCGGTGGTCGCGATCGGCGGAACGAGCGCCGCCGCGATGGCCACGCCCGCGAGCGCAGACGACAAGCCGGGGCGCGCCAGACAATAAGACGCGGCGAGACCGGAGAGAAACCCCACGCCCATGTCGAGCAGCGTCGGCCCACCGCGCGCCAGCAGCTCCGGCGTCAGCTTCTCGATCGGTGCGAGGAAACCCATCAGCACGCCGATCGCCAGCGCGGAGAAGTAGCCGTAGAGAATCGAGCGCGTCGACTCCCGGATCAGTGGCAAATTGCCCTGCACCAGCGCCAGGCCACAGCCGAGCAGCGGCGTCATCAGCGGAGCGACCAGCATCGCTCCGATGACGACGGCGGTGCTGTTCTGGATCAACCCCAGGGCGGCCAGCGCCGTCGACAGGCAGATCAGGGTCAGGAAGTCGAAGCTCCACCGCGACTTCGTCTGCAGCTCCTCGAACAGCTCGATGCGGCCGCTACGTCCGAGCTGGGGGACCTTGAGATGCAGCAACCTCTCGAAGCGCTCGGTCAGGATGTCGTGCAACGGCCGACTGCCGCGCACCACGGCGACAGCCAGACTCGTGGGGCCGCTGAGCAGATGGTCGGGCACGCTCTTGAACAGGCGGCGACGGATCGAGCGCATGTCGGACGAGCCGAGCAGCACCAGATCGTACCCCTCGGCGGCCTCCTCTCGAATCGCCTCCTCGACATCGTCGCCGAGGACGACGCGCGTGCTGACCTGCTCCTGCTCGGCGAGCCCCGCACGACGCACGATCCGGTCGAGCACCTTGCTGCCGACCTCCTCGGACAGATCGCCCATGTCGGCGCCGACGTGAAACGGGTACAGCCGTCCGTGCGAGCAGCGCACCACCCGGCTCGCGACGCGCAACGCCTGCTCTGAGTTGCGATTCCGATCGGCGGGGACGAGGACGTTCTCCACGACGCGCCCGTCGGAGTCCCCGGGCCGCAACAGGATGGTCGTGCACGGCGCCGCCTCGAACAGCTTCAGCGTGAGCAACGCATCCGCCCGGTCCTGTTTGTGCCGGCGATGGTGACCGAGCAGCAAGATCGACGGCTTGTCGGCCTTGATGCGGCGCATGACGGCGTTGCGTCGTCGCCGGTGGACCAGCGAGTGCAGCCGCACGGTCGGTAGGGCCAGCGGCGGTGACGGATCGGGGGATTCGTCGGCGGCGCCTACATCCGCTGCCGACGCTGCCGACGCTGCCGCCTTGGCTCCGGCCGACTCGTGCATCTCGTCGACGGCGCCGCGTATCAGCTCGCAGACCGCGTCCTCACCTGCGACGTCGAGCGGCACCTCGAGCGGTTCGCCCTCTTCGGTGCCCCACGTCACGTAGAGCACCGAGAGATCGCTTTCGTGGGCTCGCGCCAGCCAGTAGCCGTAGCGCGTCAGCGCGGCCGCCTCCGACTCCGCCGTGATCACGACCAGTACCGACAACGCGCTCTCTCCGGATCATCTTACGCGGCCTCGGCTTCACGACCCGCGTGCGCGAGCCGGTCGACCATCACCTGCAGATTCGCCTCGGCCTCGCCCCGTGCGATCCCCTGGCTCGAGAGATACGACACGGCCTCGTCCAGCTCCGCGATGACGGAGCGAGTCGTGTCGGAGTCTAGCGCGTCGTGCGACCGCTGTCTCCGTTCGGCCATGATCTCGAGCGCGCGTCGGTAGCGCGGATCCTCGAACAGGCGTCGGATCTTGCCCTCGCGCGACGCCTGCAGAGCTCGATGTCCGCCGAAGCCGAGCGCGAGCGCCAACGCGACGACGAGCCCCGGTGGCCAGGAGTAGCGCAGGGGAGGTCTCGGCCCGGCCGCGCCCGAACCGAGCAAGCTCGCCGCCTGCGTCTCGTCCAGCTCCCAGTACGTGTCGCCGTCCGTCAGGCAATAGCGGCCGTCCCACGTCCACAGGTCGAGCCAGAACACTCCGAACGACTCGTAGATGTAGCCGACGGCGGCATCGGCTCCGGTGGCCTCGCGCACGTACTGGCGCTGGCTTTCGACGACCGGTCCGATCTCGGCGATCGCCTGTCCGTGAGTGATCAGCGCGATGCCACGACGCGCATCTGCGGGCGACGAGCACAATGCGAAGGTGGCAACGGCCGCCACCAGAGCCGACAGCGCAGTCCATGGTCGTCGCATCGCGGTCCCTCCTTGGACTTGCTCCAGGACGTCGCGTCGCAAGCATCGAATCAAAGGTGTGAAGCTGTGTCGAGGAGCCTGTTTTGCGCGAGTCTAACACGAACGAACCGTTTCGCGGACACAAAAACGCCGCCGATCGCGAAGCGCGAATACGGCGGCGTAGGGTTGCGTTCTTCGGTTAGCGGTTGAGCGCTACGGTATCGCCCGTCTCCGAGATCACGATCTCGACGCGACGGTTCTTGCTACGACCCTCCGGCGTGTCGTTGTCGCTGATCGGCTTCTGCAGTCCGAAACCGACGGCGTGCAGCCGACCTTGCTCGATGCCCTGCGCGTGCAGGAACTCCTGCACCGCGTTGGCGCGACGCTGCGACAGCTCGAGGTTGTGAGACTCGTCGCCGGTGGAGTCGGTGTGACCCTCGATCATCGCCGACTGGCTTCCGCTGATCAGCAGGATTCCCGCGAGCTTGGCCAGCACGATCTTGATGTCCGTCTTCAACGTCGCGTCGTTGACGTCGAACAGGATGTCCGGGAGGTTGACGACCAGGCCCCGAGTCGAATCGGTCGTGTCGGCCACGTGCGACAGGGCGGACTGCAGACGTCCCCGCAGCTCGTCCCGTTCGCTTGCCAGACGGAGCGAGGCGGTCTCGAGCGTGCTCTTCTCCCGACGCAGCGTCTTCGACTCGGTTTCCAGCGAGGCCTTCTCTTCGCGCAGTCTCGTCGCTTCCTGCTCCAGCAGGGCGCGTTCGCCGAGCAGGCGCTGCGCCTCGCTCTCGAGCGAGGTCTTGTCCTGCAGCAGGCGCAACGACTCGTCCTGCAGCGTGGTTTTCTCCTGCTGCAGCACGATCATCGAGCTCTCGATCCGTGTCTTCTCGGCGCGCATGGCCTGGATCTCCGCCTGTGCCAGCTCACGCTGATGGCGGACGTCCTCGGCCAGCTGCTGCGCCGCGACGGAGGCGGCTTCGGCTTCCGCAGCGCGCCGCTCCAGGGCCTCGGTCTCCGCGCGACGCTCGGCGAGCTTGCGCTCGACCTCGATGGCCTCGATGCGGTGGAGCGAGATGTTCAACGCCTCGTTGCTCAGCGCGACGGCCAGGCGTGCCTGATCGAGCAGCTCGCGGCTCTTGGGCGCGCTGGTGGCGATCTCGTTGGCACCGTTCAGCGCGTCGTCGGCCTCGGAGAAGATCTGCGCGGCGTGCTTCTCGGCGTCGTTCTTCCGCGCCAGCTCGTGGGCCTTGCGTGCCTGGAGCAGCTCCAGCGGGACGTCGGAGTCCCACTTGAGGTGCGCGATGGCGTCCATGTTGTGCCGCGGCGCCGGGGCGAAGCGGGTGAACTCGAACAGAGTCGAGTCGACGACGTCGGTCTTGATCGGGGCGCTGTAGAACGCGACCAGCTCGGACGGTTGTCCGGCGAGGTAGAACGACTCCGCGGTGACCATCATCGCGAAGTGTTTCTTACCGGTCGACAGTGTGACCTTGCCGCTCTTCTTGCGGGTGAGCAGCTCGCCGAGGTTCTCGGCCTTCCCGTCGCGGGTCACGGCCCAGACGACGAAACAGGTAACGTCACCGCCGAACAGGATTGCCGGCTTGATCGCCTCGTAGCTCAACTCGATTCGAGCCTGGCCCTTGCGGTACACGACGTCCGCGCCGAGATTGGCGGCGGGCGCGATCGGCGTCGCCTTGAACGAAAGGGATACGGGTGTTTTCTCGGGGAACGTGACGTCGTGCAACTGAACGACCGGCTCCGTGGCACCGGCCGGCGAAGCGAGCGTAAGACAGACCACGACGAACAGAACCGGGAACCGCATGTTACGCATTTGTGAGTGCCTCCTGGAACTTCCAGGAAACTTAGGTCCCGCGGATCGAGGATTCCAGGCGGCCGGCGGGTTGCTCTTTCTCGGGGTAATGGCGCTTCAGCCGCTCGTAGAGGCAGGCGGGAGAGTAGTCGGCGTTCTTGTCTTGCTCGTCGCGCCGCCACATCTCGTTCCAGAAATGAACGGCGAGCGTACTTCGGGAGAAGCCCAATTCCAGGTCGGGATCGATCAGTCGCTTCCAGTCGCGGTAACCGACGGGGCAGAACACTTCCTCGGACTGGATGAACTTCTGCAGCTCGAAGCGTTTGACCGCGGCGGTCATCAGTTGCGACCCGGTCTCGCCCCAGCGCAGCTTGCTGGGGTCCTTCATCTCGCAGACCTTCCAGTTCCAGTTCATCACCGGACTGCCGGCCGGAGCCTTGATCACCGCGTTGCACAGGAACGTCTGAGCTTCGATTCGCTCCGACGCCAGGACCATGTCGTGGGCCAGTGCGAACGGCTTCAGGCAGATCAGATCCGTATCCACCCACCAGCCGCCACGTTCGGCGAGCAGCTTGTAGCGAAACGCGTTGGCGAAGCCGGCGACCGAGTCGTGCTTCGGATAGCGAAAGACCCTGTCCCGCGGAACGATCTCGTCGGCGTGCATCAACACCGCGCCGGACGGGACGCTGTCTACGTCGTCGTAGACGTAAAGATGATAATCGTGGCCGTTGGCCAGAAAGGACCGGATCGAGAGCTGTTCGAGCTTCGAGAGGGGTCCGCCGATCCACAGGCTCTGGATCGCCGCGCTCATGTGTCCGACCTCGTGGACCGCGGGGCTGCGATCAGAAGTCGAACTTCCGCACGAACATGTTCTGCTTCATGTAGACCGACCGCGGGGTCAACGGCGGCAGCTTCGCTGCATCGTTGAAATCGGTGTCGTAGTTCCAGTCGCGCCGCGGCGGCTCGTAACTGCTGAGTTCCCACAGGCCCTTCACATGAACCGGTTGGTTGAGGCTGACGAACGAACCTCGGTACGTCAACGTCCGGTCAGTCCAATCCTCGTGCATTCGCGGGTAGTTTTCCAGTCCGCCGTTGTATTTTCCTCGATCCTGGCCTCCCGGGCCCTCGAACGCGACGTCGCCGGTGGTCGCCATTCCGGCGAGAAACGCGGCGTTGACGACCGTGTTGGCTGCGATCCGCTCCTCGAGCTCCTCGGTGCTGTTGGCGTCGTCCCAGTCGTTGGAGAGCACGTTGATCGTGTCCGCCAGGACCGCGGCGGGCTTCTTGTTGACGGAGTTGTAGTCTCCCTGGAGGTACATGGCCTGGTCGCTGACGACCGTCAGTCCTCGGGGGGTCGGCGCGCCGCCGTTGCTGGAGACGAGCTCCTCGGCGTTGTACAGCTTCACCCCGTAGTTGTTGATCCCCTCTTCCCTCGGGCCCTGGACGGAGAAGTGGAATACGAGGCCGCCGTCCGATCCCTCGTCGAGCAGCTTCCCTTCCTCGAGGATGTAGGAGCCCGCGGCGCAGTCGAGCAGGCCCTCCATGTCGACGTTCATCATACGGATCGTCGTGTTCTCGCGAACGTTGCGCAGCCCGTGGGAATAGCGGATCACGTCGCAGTCGCGCAGGTTGGACGTCGCCGCGAAGTCCTTCGAGCCGTCGGGGTGGTGGATCGAAAACTCGGGCGGGTCGACGTTGAGGTCCATGGCGATGCGCATGTCGGCGTGGGTCCAGAACGGCTGGCCCGCCTGGGGCTTGAGCGTGTCGGGACTCGGAATCTCGAGCCGCTCGACGTGGGTGTCGACGAGGACGCGGGACGCGTCGAGGTCCTTCTGCGGCACCGCCAGACGTACGTCACGACAGGCCGGAATGCTGCGCGGCAGCCCACCGGCGTCGATCACGCGGATATCTTGCCGATCGCACTCGTTCAGCGCCTTGCGACCGCGATACAGGTCGCCGCTGGCGGTGACCTGGCCGAGGATGTTCAGCGAGTTGAGAGCGTTGAGATACAGGTCGCCGTTGACGTGCACCGGCCCGGCGAGCGTCATCGACGGCCCGGGCAGGATCTCGAGGTCCTTGCCGTAGAACGCGGCGAACTGGAACAGCGGGATCAGTCGGCTCTCGACCTCGAGCTCGAGGATCGCCTCGGGCCGGCCGCTGCGGCCGTAAGCCACGGACGGAATCGTGTACTCGTAGACCTGCGCCGCGAGGTTCTGGAACCGCTCGCCGCGCGGAACGACCATGCGCCGCGGGTTCTGCGGGTGCTCCTTGATGAACGTCGTGACCGCGCGCGACTCGAGGTCGTGCTCGACGCAACGGAAGCTGCCCGCTCCGCTGTTGCCGGGCAGGCAAGGCGTCCCCGCCGCCTCGTCCGGCGAGGTCCCGGAGGGTCGGCGATAGCCGAGAAACGAGCGTCGAATGCGTTCCGCGCGAATGTTCAGGCCGGCCTCGGCGGCGTAGTAGCCGCGCGTGCTGTCCATCGAAGACCGCGTGGCGCCCAGCTCCATCTGGGTCAGGGCGAAGTAGGCGATCAGCATCGACCCCATCAACGCCATCAACAGCATGACGCTGACGACGGCGAATCCCGATTCGAGTTTGCGCTGGCAGTTCATGGCATCGTTCCGCAAATCAGTTCAATACGTTGCGCGGCAAGAAGCGACTGACGAGCCGCCGATCGAGATCGACCCCGCTCGACTCGGTGCGGCCGAACAGACGCACCTCGACGGACTGCAGATCGACCCAGGAATCGTCCAGGCCGAAGTCGTTGCGCCGCTTGCCGTTCTTCAACACGACCGCAACCTGGAAGCTCTCGACGTGATCGATGACGTTCTTCGTCCCCTCGACATCGCCGTTGTCGACGCGCTGCAGGATTCCGTCGGTCACGAAGAACTCGTGCTCTTCGAGGATGTAGATCCGCGCGCCGCCGTTCGCGGAGTACGAGTTGTTCCAGCGACCGCTCTTGCGCACGATCTGATGCTCGACGCGATTCTCGCCGTGATAGACGAAGAACTCTCCGCGCCTCCGGCCCGGATCCCAGATGAACGCGCGCAGCAGGCGCTCCTTGCCGTCGATCGCGCCGTTCTCCAGCCGGTAGTCGTGCCAGACCCTCAGATTGTCGGGCCAGTTGTCGCCGTCGGTGTCCGCCACGGGGTCGCAGCCCGCGGGGCGCGGCAGGGTCAGGCCCGCGATCGTGATGTTCTTGACGCTGGAGCCCGACGGAATGTCGCTGCACACCGGAAGCACGACCGGGACGAGATTGCGGCGCACCAGCAATCGGTCCGACTCGCCGGTGTCTCCATTGTCGATCGCCAGTCGAGTGATGTCCTCGGGCAGTCGGGCGCCCGCACCGCGCAGGTCGACCCCGATCAGGTCCATCCCGGCGCGCAGGTTCTGGTTCAGCGCCGTGCGGCTCTGGTCGCTGGCGTAGATGCCGCGACTAGACACGGCCAGACTGAACGCGGCCCCGGTCACGACGAACGCGACCGCGAAGGCGACGAGCATCTCGGCCAGGGAGATCCCGGCGGCGCTAGTAAACGCGCGAGTAAACGGTTTCGACACTGTAGATCCTGTTTCCCTGGAAATTGACTTCGACCACGATGTGCCGCACGTCTTCACTGCACAGCTCCGCGATCCCGCAGAACCGTGTGTGAACGCGAAACTCGCGTTCTCCGACGACGACGTTCTCGCGCACGATGCGCAGGGGATCGGGCATGTCCACCGGACTGACCCCGCGCCAGGCCTCCATCACGATCTGCGCGGCCTGCACGGCGCCGGTGCGCAGTTCGTTGTGCGTGTTGATCGTCGAGAGCGAGACGAAGCCCGCAGCGACGCCGGAGAGGATGATCCCCAGCAGCGCCATGGCGATCAACGCCTCGACGAGCGTGAAGCCGCGGCCGGACATCACTGGATCCGCCTCGTGGTCCCGCCGAGCAGGACCTCGATGCCGAGCTTGCCGAAGTCACCGTGATACAGGCCGATCTTCACGTTGTCTTCGGACATGCCGCGCGGACTGAAGCAGACATTCCACGAGGTGTCGGTGAACGTGACTCCGGTCGGCAGTTCGACGGCGATGTCGCCGTCGACGCTCCACGTCGTGGCCGAGCACGAGTCGGCCGTCTCGGCCATCAGCTCGCTGTCACTCGACGGACCCACGCGTACGGCGGAGGTCGTTGCCATGGCGGCGGAACGCGCCTGGCGCAGTAGACCCTGCGTCAGCACGGCGCTCGAATTCAGCGCCGACTCCATCGGCTTGAAGTACAGAGAGGCCGTGCCGAGGACGATGGACAGAATCGCTATGACAGCCAGCAATTCCACCAACGTCAGACCGGAGTCTCTCCTTTCGAACAATGGGCCGGATCGGGGCAAAGCGTCCCTCGTCTCGAAGCTGTCCAATGGCTGTTCGCGTTGAAATTACGAACACTCTCGGAGGGCGCAATCGAGACGGGGAGGTTGTGGGGACCGGTGGGGCGCAGCGCGCACGGACAGGCTGTCCTACCCGGAAAACCCGGAAAGCCGGAAGGGTCGATATCAGGATCGTGACGGCCGGGAGCCTGTCCGAGGGCGTCTTCAGACCGCTTCGGGGTCCTGGTTCTGCTCCATCTGCTCGAGGGCCGGCTCGTAGAGGTCCTCGCGGCCGGCCTCCTCGAGGCCGAAGTGCAACGCCTCCTGGATCACCTGATCCAGCTTGCCCTTGAGGCGCACGATCACCAGCTCGTCGGGGTCGCTGACCAGGACGAGCATGCGCTTGATCCGCTCGTCCCGCGTGCGGACCAGGACGAAGACGTTCTCGTTCTCCTCGCGGATGGCGACGATCGGCTCCCACTCACCCAGCGAGGCCGGATCGATGCTCTCCGGCTCGTCGCCCCACGAGTCGTCCTTGACCCGGTAGACGCCGACCTGAACGCCCTTGACGCCCTTGAGCGAGATCGGGATGTCGCTGTCACCCTCGTCGTCCTCGGCAATGCGGATGCCCCAGCGAGCGATGGCCATGCTGACGCGGCCGAGCGTGAGGCCGAACTGCCGGTCGTACTCGGCGCCGGTCGCGTCGGCCACCTCGTTCTTGATCCCCGACGGCCCGCGCAAGACACACGAGGTCGAGAGACTCGACAACAGAACCAGAACGACCCCCAGCCCTGCCTGGCATGCCCTGCTCATACCGCCTCCCTCCGTGCGAAGTCCCCTCTTCGTCCATTAGACGGGCCACGGTCGAATAGGTTGCAGCGGATTCTCGTGGAATCTACCGCCCGGTTCTTCACCTGTTTCCTCGCTCGGCCTCGCGTAGCTCAACCACTCGAACGCGGGGGTCGTTCTACGACGGCAGGCTGCAAGGCGAGAACTCCATCGTCAATGCTGCGGATCGACGACGACCTTCAGCGACTCCCCACCCTCGACCGTCAACCGGAAGCCCTCGCCCGTCTGCCCGAGGCCCAGCCGATGGGTGATCATCGAGGCCACGTCGACGCGCCTCGCGGCGATCAGGTCGAGCGCCTGCGACATGTCCGCCGGGGGGCCGGCGTAGGAGTGGACCAGCGACACGTTGCGCTTCCACAGATCGTTGACCGGAACCGGCAGCGTCTGTCCCGGCTCGAGCGGGGCGAAGAACAGGATCGTTCCTCCCGGCTCGACGAGGTCGAGCGCCTGCTCGAATGCGCGGCGGGCGCCGGTGCAGACCAGCACCCGATCGGCCAGACGCCCCTCGTTGCTGCGGCGCAGGAGGTCGGCGGACAGCTCGTCCGCCGCGATCGCCGCGTCGGCGCCGTTCCGGCGGGCCATCTCCAGCCGCTGCCGGCTGACGTCCGTGGCGAGGATCCGACCCGCGCCGAGCGCGCGGGCGAGCTGGACGTGCAGGATCCCGGAGATCCCCGAACCGAGCACGGCGACGTCGTCGCCGGCGCGCAGGCCCGCGACGCGCTGTCCGCGGACGGCGCAGGCCAGCGGCTCGACGAACGATCCCTCCTCGAAGGTGACGTGATCCGGTAGCCGGAACGTGCCGCGATCCACATTGATCGCGGGTAGCCGCAGCAGCTCGGAGAATCCGCCGGGATCGAAGTTGGTGCCGTGCAGCGTCGCGCAGACGTTGTGCCGATCGGTCAGGCAGTAGCGGCACGTGTTGCACGGCACGTGGTGCGTCGCGACCACACGATCGCCCCGACGGAAGCGATCGACGCCGGGGCCGACCTCCTCGACCACTCCCGCGATCTCGTGGCCCAGCACCAGCGGGGCCTTCGGGAGTCGATACCACTCCATGACGTCCGAGCCGCAGATGCCGCTGGCCCGAACCGAGAGCAACAGCTCGCCCGGTCCGATCTGCGGCCGGGGGCGCTGTTCGACGCGTACGTCGCTATTGCTGTGGTAAACCGCGACCCGCAAGCGAGCGTTCCTTCTCCTCGGTGTAGATGCCGAACGCGGTCTTGACGTCGGCGTTTTCCTGCACGACGGCACGTACCGCGCGGATCATCCCCACCGGGCAATCCGACTGGAAGATGTTGCGGCCCATGTCGACGCCGGACGCGCCGCTCTGGATCGCCCTCCAGGCGAGCTCGACGGCCTCGCGCTCCGGGATCTTCTTACCGCCCGCGATCACGACCGGGACCGGCGTGTTGCGCACGATCTCCTCGAACCCGTCGCAGTAGTACGTCTTGACCATGTGGGCGCCGAGCTCGGCCGAGATGCGGCAGGCCAACCCGAGATAGCGCGCGTCGCGCACCATGTCCTTGCCGACCGCCGTCACGGCGAGCACCGGGAAGCCGTTGCGCTCGCCGAAGTCGATCGCCTTGGCCAGATTGAGCAGCGTGGTCCGTTCGCCGTCCGAGCCGACGAAGACCGACAACGTGATCGCCGACGCGTTGAGCCGGACGGCGTCCTCCAGCGCGACGGTCAGCCCCTCGTTGGACAACTCCGTCAGAATGCTCGTGCCGCCCGAGATACGTAGAACGACCGGTACGTTCGCCTCGCCGGGAATACAGCGACGCAGCACGCCGCGCGTCAGCATCAGCGAGTCGGCGTAGGGCAGCAGCGGCTCCACCGTGGCGCCCGGGTCCTCGAGACCGCTCGTCGGCCCGAGGAAATATCCGTGGTCGATGGCCAGCATCACCGTGCGCCCCGTGGCGGGATTCAGGATGCGGCTCAGTCGGTTCTTCATCCCCCAGTCCATGGATTGCTGTCTCCTTTTGTAGAGAGCGCATTCTACGTGCTTCGCCGCCCCGTTTCAGTATATTGAAGCCGTCGTCGGCGCGTGGGGGGCCAGAGCGCCGAGAAGCCTCGAGGGAGGCGTTCAGAGGGGTGTTCATGTTCAAGAGAGCTCTTTGCCTGGCGGTTCTTCTGTCTCTCGTCGCCTGCGGGCACACGGCGGATCCCGCGCCGGTCGAGCAACCGGCGGATCTGCTGCCGGTTCTTCCGCAACCCATCGAGCATCGCCTCGATCGCGACGCCGAGAAGCGCAACCGCGACGACCGGCGGGCCTGGATCGAGAGCATGCACCGCTCGGCGCCCGACGTGGACTGGCGCGAGCTCGAGAGCGCCAACGGCCGCCTCGAGCAGCAGCGCCGCAACGCCCTCGGGCGGGCCGGCTCGTTCGCAGGCGCCACGTCGCACTGGACCGAGGTCGGCAGCAGCAACCAGGCCGGGCGCATGCATGCCACCGCGATCTCCTCGGACGGTCAGAAGCTGTACGCCGGCTCGTCGCGCGGCGGCGTCTGGCGCGGCAACCTCGACGGAACGGGGTGGGAGCCTCTCGGCGACAACCTGTACGGCGGTGTCCACGAGCTGGTGGTGCTGCCGGGCGAGAACATGGGCGAGCCCGACGTGATCGTCGCGGTGACCGACGGAGGCCTCATACACGTCAGCCGCGACGACGGTCTGGTGTGGGAGGTTCCGACCGGGATCGGGTCGCTCTCGAACATCCGCGGGCTGGACCGGCTGCAGGACCCGCAGAACACGATCCTGCTCTACGGCCGGGGTTCGTCCACCGGCAACCTGCCCACGCTGTTCGCCTCGACCGATTACGGGCGCACGTTCTCCCAACGCTGGCAGGGCGCGCAGGCCTACCTGGGGTCGATGTGGGTCCCGCGCATCGGCGCCGCGGCCGCGAACCACGTCTACATGGTGGACGACGGCGACCTGCTGACATCGGTCAACGGCGGCCTCGACTTCGAGTCGATCGGCGCGATCAGCACGACCTCCGATCGCGCCGTGCTGACGGGCTCCGAGGCCGGCGGCCCCACGCTGTACGCCGCGGTGCGCTCGGGCGGCCAGTGGCAGCTCTATCGCTCGCTCGACGCGGGACGCACCTGGCTCTTCCGCTACACGATCAACGATTTCTGGGAGAGCCTGAACGCGTCGATCGTGGACGACGACATCGTGGCCTTCGGCGGGGTCGAGGTCCATCGCTCGACCAACGGCGGCAACGCATTCTCGAAGGTCAACAACTGGGGCGACTACTACGGCGACCCGGTCAACAAGCTGCATGCCGACACGCCGGGGCTGCAGGCCTGGCCCGATCCGCAGCAGGCCGGACAGGAGATCTGGTACGTCTCGACCGACGGCGGTCTGTACGAGAGCCGCAACGGGCTGGCCGGAGTGTTCAACCTCTCCCAGCACGGCCTCGGCGTCAGCCAGTACTACTCGACGCTGTCGAGCCGCGGCGACTGGGACCTGATCGCCGCGGGCGCGCAGGATCAGGGATACCAGCACGGACTGGTACAGCACCTGGCGGCGCCGGGACCCGCCTCTCCTCTGGAGCAGCTGATCAGCGGCGACTACGGACATCTGACGTCGGGCGACGGGACGCACGGGCTGGTCTACTCGACCTACCCCGGATTCATCCTGATCCAGGACGGACCCGCGAGCCCGCCGCTGCACACGGCTGACTTCCCGGGCGGAGCGACCAACGCCTGGTTGCCTCCGGTCGTGGCGGATCCGCTCGATCCGGAGACGTTTTACTTCTGCGCCGAGAAGCTCTACCGCTTCGACCGAACCAGCACCAGCAGCTGGGCGTCGTCGGAGCACTCCGCCCAGTTGTTCGGCGGCCCCAGCGTCAGCGGTAGCTACATGTCCGCACTGGCGTTCGCGCCGACCGATCCCCAGCGGGCGTATGCGGTCAACGACACGGGCCGGCTGTTCTTCTCGACGGACCACGGAGTGACGTGGAACGAGTCGACCGACTCGGCGCCGGGCGACCACTATTTCTACGGCAACGCGATCACCGTGCACCCGACGAACCCGCTCGAGGCGGCCGTCGGCGGCTCGGGCTACAGCAACCCCGGCGTCATCCGCACGACGAACGGCGGGGTGACGTGGCAGGCCGAAGCCTCGGGGCTGCCCGCGACGCTGATCTACTCCCTGGTCTACGCCGAGGACGGCAGCGGCGACCTGTACGCCGGGTCCGAGACCGGCGCGTACCGCTGGGACCGCCAGACCGGGTTGTGGCAGAACATCATGGACAACGAGGCCCCGGCGACCACGTACTGGTCGGTGGAGTCGGTCAACGACGGCGGCACGATCCGCTACGGCACGTACGGCCGCGGCATCTGGGACTACTCGATCGTCAGCAACGATCGCGACGGCGACGGCGTCGGCGACGCGCTGGACGTCTGCCCGAACAACGACGACCCGGTGCAGGTCGATGCCGACGTCGACGGCCACGGCGACTCGTGCGACAACTGCCCCGCCGTGGCCAACGTGGATCAGATCGACGCCGACAACGACCTCGTCGGCGACGCGTGCGACTGCTTGCCGTTCGACGAGACGGCGGCGCTGGCTCCGCCGGACGTCAACGGATTGCACTTCGACGAACCGCAGTACCTGGTCTGGGACCCGCTGGAGGGAGAGGCCGGGGCCGGTACCGAGTTCGTCTTCGCGCGCGGCACGCTGGGGGAGTTCCCCATCGGCCCGGGCAGCTCGTGTCTGACGACGACGCTGGAAGACACCACGATCTTCGACGGCTCGACCCCGGCGCCGGGCAGCGGATACTGGTATCTGATCTGGGGTTCGAACGAGTGCGGTCACGGCCATCTGGGCACCTGGGGCGCAACCGACCAGGATCGATCCCTGCCGGCCTGCATTCCCTGACGACGCGGTCATCGAGCTCCACCGGTGTTAGCCTGTCGCCATGAACAAGACGGCTTCGACTCTTCTCGGTGCGCTGGCGATCGCGATCGCCGCGTCCTGTAGCTCGACTTCCGCTCCCTTCGTCGACGAGACTCGCGAGGCGGAGGGACTGACCCGGCTGGCCGACGGCGTCTACGTGGCGTTGCAGCCGCACGACGGTCGGTTCAACGACAGCAACGCGCTCGTGATCGTCGGCCGCCACGCGGTTGCCGTCGTCGACACGCAAGCCGATGCCGAGTTCGTGCGCGGGGTCGTCGCGGGCATTCGCAGCCTGACGGATCTTCCGCTGAAGTGGGTCATCAACACGCACTGGCACAGCGACCACACGCAGGGCAACTCGATCTACCGCGAGGAGTTCGGGGACGCGGTCGCGTTCGTGGGCCACGAGAGTCTGCTCGAGGACGTTCCGGGGCGCGCGGCGCCCTCCGTGACCGAGCGGGCGCAGAGTCTCGAGCAACAGCTGCCCGAAGCACGAAAACAGCTCGAGCGCGGTCTGGGGTTGCGCGGTCAGGAACTGACGGAAGAACAGCAGGTCAATCAGCTCGCGGCCATCGAGCAGGGCGAGCGTTGGCTGGAAGCGAACCGGGGCGTCGAGTTCATCGCGCCCACGGAGCCCTACACGGATACGCGGACCCTCGACCTCGGCGGGCGCAAGGTGGACCTGATTCACCTGCGAGCGCACACGCGCGGCGACACCGTGGTGCTGATCCCCGATGCGCGGATCCTCGCCACCGGAGACATGCTCGACGACCTGCCCTACATCGGACATGGCTATCCCCGCTCGTGGGTCGCAGCGCTCGAGCAACTGCCCGACTTACCGTTCGACCGGATCGTCCCCGGGCACGGACCGCTGTTCGAGGGCCGGGCCAAGATCGGCGACGTGCGCGGATTCATGGAGGCGCTGGTGCTGGAAGTCGATGCCGCGATCGCGTCCGGCAAGACGGGCGACGAGTTCGCGGAGGGGATCGACCTGTCGGCGTGGCGCGAGACGCTGGCCGGAGACGACGCCGCAGCCGGGCGGTTCTTCGATCAGACGCTGGCCGAGGCGATCGAGCGCGCGCGCCTCGAGGCCCTGGGCGAGATTACCGACTAGGGGGACAGGCCCTCTCGAACCTGCCCCCCGCCTCGATTCAGTCGGTCAGGTCGCGCAACGCGGTGCGCACCTGCTCCATGTCGACGCTGTGGTCAGCCTGCTTCCACAGCGTCTCGCCCTTCGACGATCGGACCACGAGTCCGTGATTGCTGAAGCCCAGATCCTTGCAGATCTGCGCGTTCTCGGGGATCGTCGCGTCGACGTTGGACGCCACGATCGCTTCTGGGAACTCCTGCTTTAACTCGCCCACGGCGAGCTTGACCTTGTCGCAGATCGGTCAGCCGGGCAGGTAGTAGTACGTTACGTCGAGCGGCTCGGCCTTCGCCTCGCTGCAACCGACGAGCGCAGCCGCCGCGAGCAACAGGGCTACGGCCGCAAGCACCAGTTTCGATTCGCGTTTCACGAGCACCTCCTCACGCACTTCGTTCCCGCGAACTATACCCCAGGGCCTAGGGGATCGGGTTCGACCCACCGGGCGACGACACGTTGTTGAAGTGCCAGTCGGCGCTCGCGTCGCCCGTGTCCTGCCCGTCGGGGAAACGCGCCAGCGATCCCGGCACCGAGTTGGAGTCCGCGGCCGCAGTGGGCGTACCCTCGACCAGATCGAACGTGCCCGCGACGCCGTCGAACTGAGCCGCCGAGATCGAACCCTCATAGGACAACGCGTCGAGCAACGTTCCCGTCGTCGTGTCGAACAGAGCGATCGCATCGGGAGCCCCGTTCTGAACGCTGTTCGTGTTTGCGGCGAACTCGATCGAGGGGACCCCCGCGGGCAAAGTCGCAACCACCGCCGGCGAGCCGACGACCAGATAGGCGCCGGGGTCGAGCACGGGGGCCGCCTGGAGCAGCTCGATCCGGCGGTACTCGAGCTGGGTATTGCCGTTGACCAGGATGAGCGCGACGTCGCTCAGGTCCCGCGCCGACGGCCCCGCGTTGTAGATCTCCACGAACTCCTCCGAATCGATGCCCGGCTGGTCGTAGTCGACCTCGTTGAGCACGAGCCCTCCGCCGGACGAGCACGAGCCGTTGCCGTTCACGCTGCGCGGGCCGGAGGACGCGTCTCCGGCCGGGCCCTCCCCGTCGGCGTTGCGCGCGGTCACGAGAAACCAGTGCAGCGAGCCCGGCGCCGGATCGTCGAGGCCCGCGTCGGCCGTGGGCTCCGCAAAGGTCCCGGCGGTGCATCCGGCAGCCGCGGCGCCGAGCAGGGCCAGCAGATCGCCGGCGCCACCGCGATAGAGCAGGTAGTCCAACGCCCCCGGCGTCGAGGACCACTGCAGACAGTTCTTGGTGAACGGACACCACTCGAGCGAGTGCACCTCGTCGGGTACCGCCGCGCGAGCCGGAACCGTTGCGAACGGAAACGACAGTGCGAGACCGAGAACCCCTGCCCGTCGGATCAACGAGACGATCATGAAACACCTGATCGGGGAGGCAAAGCGTACGCGGAGACCGCGCGACGGCGGGACCGGATGCTCCAGAAGATAGCTCCCCGACGGGCGAAGAGGAACCGTCCGTGAACTCGATTGCGTTTCGGAGTCCGAACCCGGCGCGCCGGCCGCGTCGAACGTCTAGAATGCCGGCTCACGCCAATGCCGCGCACGGCTGAAGAGGGATGTAATGCGACACACGTGGACGGGCTGGTCGATCTGGATGGTGCTGGGGCTCGCGCTGCTCTCGGGGCCCGCTTCGAGTCGGGAGGCCGGCGACCCGCTGGCGGAAGAGGGCGCCCAGCTCGTCGAGCAGCTCAACCGGGACATCATCCAGATTCGTCACCTGCGGGCCGAGGTCGAGCAGAGCCAGGGGGAGGATCTCCGCATCGCCTCCAAGCGCCTGCGCGACCGCGAGCTGGAGGGACTGGCCGTGCTCGACGAGCTGGTTGCCAACATCTCCGCGCGCGAGGAGGCCGGCGGACAGGCGCAGCAGGAACGGGGCGTCGCCGAGCCGATCCTGAGCTCGGCGCGGGACAATATCGGGAAGCTGCTCAACTCGTCGACCGCCGAGCTGGGAGCGCTGCGGGATGCGCGCGAAGGAGCCGCGCCCGGCGAGCTGGCCGACTACGAGTGGCGCATCGATCGTGCTGAGGGCGACATCGACGTCTATCTCGAGGCGCTGTGTGACATGACGGAGTGGACCGAGAAACTGGGCATGGACGCGGTGGAGATTCGCGAGTTCATGTCGCGGCAACTGACATTGCGCGGAGAGAAGCTGAGCGCGCGGATCACCCTCGCCATCGAGGACGCCGGGATGCTGCGCGACCGTCTGGCTACCAGTCCCGACGACGCCGATCTGAAGCAGCGCCTGGCTGCCGCGGCAATGCGCAAGGGTCAGGCGGATGCCCATCTGGACCTGACGGTCGAGATGATGAGCCGGCTCGACATGGATCCGTCGCGCTACCAGGCTCTGCTGCTCGAGACGACGGGCCAGTTGAGTCCCGCCGTGCTCAGCGTCGACGCCGTTCAGAGCCTGGCACGGACGTGGTACAAGCGGCTGCGTACGTGGGTCGTGGACCGGGGCCCGGGCCTGTTCTCCAGCGTCATCATCCTGATCGCCGTCCTGTTGCTGTTCCGTCTGGTGGCCCGGCTGCTGCGCAAGCTGATCGAGCGCAGCCTGGACACCTCGAAGGTCGAGATCAGCAAGCTGGCGCGCGAGATGCTCCTGAAGGTCGTCTACAACGGTGTGATGGCGATCGGGCTGCTGGTCGGGCTGTCGCAGATGGGGATCTCGCTGGGCCCCCTGCTCGCCGGCCTGGGCGTCGCCGGTTTCATCGTTGGCTTCGCGTTGCAGGACACGCTGGGCAACTTCGCCTCCGGAATGATGATCCTGATCTACCGCCCGTTCGACGTCGGAGACCTCGTCGAGGCCGCGGGGATCATGGGCAAGGTCAAGGGCATGAGCCTCGTATCCACGACGATTCTCACGCTGGACCATCAGACGATCATCGTGCCGAACAACAGGATCTGGGGCGACGTCATCAAGAACGTCACGGCACAGGAGATCCGGCGCGTCGACATGCTGTTCGGCATCTCGTACACCGACGACATTCCACTCGCCGAGAAGGTGCTCACGGAGATCCTGTCCGGCCACGAGCTGGTGCTCGACGATCCCGAGTCGCAGGTCAAGCTGCACGAGCTCGGCGATTCTTCAGTCAACTTCGTCGTGCGGCCGTGGACCAAGACGGACGACTACTGGGACGTCTACTGGGACGTGACGCGGGAGGTCAAGCTGCGCTTCGACCGCGAGGGGATCTCGATTCCGTTCCCGCAGCGCGACGTGCACCTCTACCGCGCCGACGCCGAGAGCGCGGGTTAGAACGCGAAGATCAGATACCAGTTCAAGCCCGACTGACGGTAGTCGACGCTGAACGGGTCGTCGCCGGCATCGGTAACCTCGATGTCGGTCGTGCTGCTTCCGATGCCCGCGCCGAAGTGTTCGGTGAAGTACCACTCGATGCTGACGCTGGTGTCCGTCACGGTACCCTCGAGGTCGCCGAGCTCGAGGTCCAGGTACTCCGCCTCGAAGTGCAGCAGCAGCTTGGGCTTGATCGCGTAGTGGATGAACAGTCCGATCGTCGGCACGGGCGCGAGCAGCTCTTCCTCGGCGCGGATGAACTCCGTGCCTCCGCCGCCGAGGGTCGCCTCACCGGCCAACCCCACCTGGAAGTCGTAGATGCTGAGGCCGGCCGAGAAGCCGGCCTCGCCCCGCTCGCTGCGCACCAGCGAGTAGCGCCAGTCCACGCGGACCCAGTCCGTGTCGAAGACCGTCGCGATCTCGGCGCCGAGCTCGTAGACGTTGCCGTCGAACTCGATCGTCTCGTCGATCTCGGTCAGGCCATCGCGATTGAGCGACCAGTAACCGAACCCCAGGCTGTGACGCTCGTTGAAGCGGTAGAGCCCGTCCGTGCGGAAGACCGACTGATCCGAGTCGACGCCCAGCTCGTCCTCCAGCCGCAGGCTCGTCCCGAACACGCCGCCCGCACCGACGCTGGCGTCGGTCTTGAAGTCGGTGAGGAAGCCGCCGATCGAGATGATGAACTTGTCGTCGAGATACCGCGGCTGCGCGTCCGACGCCGCGCGGGACGGCGGAGACAGCGATAGCAGCACGACGAGGGCAAGGACGACGGACACGAAGAATCTGGCGATCGGGCGGGTCGACATGATTCACTCCTCTGCGGCACCGGGCCTTACCGGCTGCCGGGCGAAGGACTCTATCACCGCATCCTGCTTCCGCTCTCCGGCGTCCCGACCGCGCCACCGCGTTGTGCTACGTTTTCCAGCCGATTTCACTATTTCGCGGTCGGCCAGAGACATTTGGAGGGTTCGATGAAGATCCGCACTTCCATCACGACAGGTTTGCTCGTGGTCGCGCTGCTGCCCCAGGCAGCCGTCGCCCAGGACGAAGGCAAGAAGGAGACGGGCTGGTTCAACTCGACCGATCTCAGCCTCGTCGTCACCGAGGGCAACTCGAAGACCGAGACGCTCGGCTTCAAGGACACGCTGCAACGCAAGTGGGAGCGCTCGAACTTCAAGCTGTACGCGGACGTCGTGATCTCGGACACGGCCGACGACGTGTTTCTTCAGGTCGAAGAGGGCCTGTCGTTCGCACCCGGTGAGACACTCACGGATTTCGACACGACCGAGGTCACGCCATCGAAGGAACCGGACGTCGAGAAGTACTTCATCGAGGGGCGCTACACCAACCGCTTCGGCTCCAGCAAGATGTGGAACGCCGGCGCCAGCTGGGACCGCAACGAGGACGCCGGGATTCTCAACCGCTATATCGGATTCGGAGGCATCGGTAACGTGTGGAAGGACGGCGAGCAGCTCGACCTCGAAACGAGCTACGGTCTCTCCTTCACCGACCGTGAAGAGGAGACGCCCGACCCCGAGAAAGAGGAACAGTTCTGGGGCTTCCGCGCCACGGTCGACCTCGACTGGCGCATGACCGAGGCGACCTCGCTCGGCTACCGCCTCACGGGCAACCTCAACCTGGAGGACAAGAGCGACTACACGATCGACACCACCGGATCCCTGTCGGTCAACATGAGCAAACACCTGGCACTGAAGGTCAGCCTGCAGTTCCTGTACAACAGCGAGCCCGCGCTGGAGGATGCCGACATCTTCGCCTACGTCGTCTTCAACGACTTGACGGGCGAGTTCGAAACGGTCGGCGAGAACCAGGGAACCGAGATCGAGATCGGCGAGGGCCAGGTCCGCAAGGAACAACTGGACACGGTGTTCCGCACGTCGCTCGTGATCAACTTCTGACGCGACGCCCGGTCAGTTGCAGACCGACGCCGTGTCGACGACCCTCGGGTTGCCGTCCGAGCGGTTCCCTGCGCGGCTCTCCTCGCCCGCCGCGTTGCGCGCGGTGACCAGGTAGAAGAAGACGTCTCCTGCCCCCGGCTGCTGCGGATCGCCTCCCGCCCAATTCGTCCCGGCCGTCTCCAGCAGGCAGTCGAAGGGTCCGGTCGGATCCCCGTCCGAGCGGTAGATCTTGTAAGCCGCGATCGGATGCGCGGACGTGCTCGTCACGTCCTCCCAGCTCCAGTCGCCCGCAACGACGTCGTCGAGATCGAAGCGCGCCGCACCGGGAGCCGAGACCTCCAGGATCGCCAGCGTCGGCTCGATCTTGAACACCTCTCCGCCGCGGTCGACGATGTACAGCTCTCCGCGCGCGTCCTCGCCGAACGACGTGATGTCGACGATCGACAATCCGCCGCCGGGGGCCAGATCCGCCGCGCGGCTCAGCGGCTCGGCCACCGAGCAAGTCGAATCGGTGCGGAACGTCTCGATGATGTCCGAGCAATGGTCGGCGTAGAAATACGTGCCGCGCAGGTCGGACATGCGGCAACCGCGATAGACGTAGCCGCCGATGATCGTGCAGTTCAGGCCCGCGAGCGAGTACTGGGCGATCGGCGGCACGTAGTCGGTGGGGCCGCAGCTGCCCTGCGAGCCGCACGACGGGTTGGGACAGAAATCGCCTTCGTACAGATCCCAGCCGTAGTTCTCGCCGCCCGTGCTCGTCGCCGGCTGGCAGTTGACCTCCTCCCAGTCGAACTGTCCGACGTCGCCGATGTAGAGGGTGCCGTTCTCGCGGTCGAACGAGAAGCGATGCGGGTTGCGAATCCCGTAGGCCCAGATCTCGTCCTGTCCCGGCGTGGGACCGTCGAACGGGTTTCCGTCGGTGACGTAGGGGAACGTATCGAGGTTCAGGCGCAGCAGCTTGCCGTACTTCGTGTTCAGGCTCTGTCCGTTGCCCGACGGATCGCACGGCGACAGCGCTCCGTCGCCCGTGCCGACGTAGAGGTGATTCCCGTCGGTCGGACTGAAGGCCAGCATGCCTCCGTGGTGATACGTCGCGGTGGGGTGCTCGAACTTGATGATCGCCTTCTGCGATGCCGGGTTCGCCACGTTCGGGTCGCCAGCGGAGACCGTGATGCGGTCGACGAAGTTGCTGTAGTTCGTTCCGCCGTTGCCCGTGTAGTACACGTACACGTGGCCGTTGCTCGCGTAGTCCGGATGAAACGCGAAACCGAGAAGTCCCTCTTCGTTGGCCCAGCCGTCCGCCGGCGACTGAACCTGCGAGCTGATGTCGAGAAACGGCGTCCCGAGCAACACGCCGTTCTGCAGGATCCGGATCGTGCCGTCTTGCTCCACGATGAACAACCGTTCGGTGTCTCCCGGCGGCGATGCGACGAACAGCGGACGGAGTAGGCCCGAGGCGACGCGGACGGTCGTCAGCACTCCGTCCATCGTCCCCACGGTCGGACCGTCGAAGTCCGACACGTCGGAGATCCCGGTGCAGTCCGGCATCTGCGCCATGGCGGGTGCCGTGGCCAGCAGGGCGAGAATCAACGCACGTCGGGCGAGGCTGTCGAACATGGAACTCCTCCGGCCGGTCGGCCCGGCGTCGACCCCGAGACGCACATATACGTCGATTGAGGAGCTCAGGTCTGAGCGTCGAGTTTGGTCAGGGCGGCTTCGACCGAGTCCGCGTGGTCGATGTGTTCGAGCAGCATCGCGATGCCGAGCACCTGCTCGACCTTGGGTGGCAGGGCGGTGAGGATCATGCCCCCGCCCGCGTTGGATGCCGACCACATCATGGCCACCAGAATGCCGATGCCCGAGCTGTCGATCTTGTCCACGCCCCTCAGGTCGATGACGACGCGGCTGGCGCCGGCCGCGATGGCGCCACGGACCCGGTTCTGGAACGCGTACCCGTCCTGGTTACCGAACAGGCTGCCCGAGACCGAGTAGATGCGGGTGCGCTCGTCGTGCTCGACACTCTGAACCTCGAGTTTCGTTACCATGCCGTCCCTTCCTTCGCTTGGGCCATCGTAACTCATCCAGCCACGACGCGGCAGCCGCGATCGCGCTCCCGACCGGACGGCCGGCGTCGAAAAGCCGCAAACCTCTCTCACAGCAAGGGTTCAACGCCCCTTACGGTTGCCCACCCACTCCCGACCCAGGTTGATTCACCGGGCTAATTCATCAACCTGGGTCGGGTGGGGGTGGTGCCGGTTCGGGAACCGGTTCGTCGGCCGGATCCGTGGACTCGCCGGCGATGGTGGGAGATAGTCGGTAGCGGTCCTCGGTGCTCCTCGGGTCGCGCCGATATGGTGGATTCTGCGGTTGACTGGATCGCCCTGAGCCTGTTGCCCGGCCCCGGGCCGATCGGGATGCGCCGGCTCGTGGAGCGCTACCGCGATCCCGGTCTGATCGCGCACCGGCTGCCTGTCGACGAGCTGGTGCGCAACAGCACGGCGCGCGAGACGAACGCCGAGCAAATCCGCAGAGCGCGTCGGACACTCGCCCGCGAGGCGGAACGCGAGTGGAGGCGCTGCCGCAAGCTCGGTATCCGCGTGCTGACCCCGCGATCGCCGGGGTACCCGTTGGCGCTCGAGACGCTGCCCGACGCCCCGGTAGTGCT
>JAAELQ010000149.1 GCA_024226515.1 bacterium | reverse complement strand
TCAGGGTGCCGTCGTGCTCCTGCAAGCGTACCCTGCCCCTCGCCACCACGACGACTTCAGGCTCATCGTCAGCGTCGAAGTTGCCGACGGCCGGGTAGCCGTCGTCCATCGCCACCTGCCAGTAGACTGTGCCGTCGGCGCGGTAGGCGGTGTTGCCGGCGATCACTTCCTGGACGCCGTCGAGATCGAGATCGGCGACGATCGAGATCGAGCCTGAGTCGACGTTGTCGTCGTTGCGCGCCGACTGGTAGGCCTGGCCCGCAGTGCCGGCCCAGCGCAGGCTGCCGTTGGCGTTGAAAACGTTGCCGCCGACGATGATCTCAGGCGTGCCGTCGCCTTCGAGATCGGCGATCGTCGGGTTGTCGCGGTTGGTGAAGGTCGAGCCAGTGGGATGGGTTTGGTAGTAGCCGCTCGTCCACTTGAGCTGCCCGGTGTGCTCGTAGGCGGCGATCTTGTTGCCGTGGCCGTCGAACGGCGGGAACGGCGGCTCCGGGGTGGCGACGATGATCTCCGCGATGCCGTCGCCGTCGATGTCGCCGGCGGCCAGGCCGGAGAGAGCGAAGGCCAGGAACTGGCCGGGCGGATCGACGGCCCAGATGGAGCGGCCTGCGTCCCCTGGGGGACCGAGGGGGGAATAAGAACCGCCGCGGATAGCGCGCAGCTTGAGCTGGGGATCTATCCCGCCCACCAGGTTGGCGGTGACGAAGACGACGTCGGGGACGTCGTCGCCGTCGATGGTGCCGTCGCCGTTGTCGTCGGTGAGCTGGACCACGATCGGCGTCGACATGGTCTCGACCGAGGTCGAGGTGGAGAGGTTGGTGTCGTCCTGCGGCCAGGCGACTTCGATCACCGGGGCGAAGTCCTCGGGCACCGGCACCGCGATGCAGCCCTCGGCCGTGGTGCCCGTGTTGTTGGTCTCGTCGAGCTCGGTGATTTCCTCGGCGCTGTCAGCGAAGGCATGAATCACGTTATCGCGGAAGCTCACCGAACCGGCGACTGCCAGATCGAAGCTCGCCGTCTCACTGCTAGGCACTCCGTCCGAGACCGTCGTCTGGGCGAGCAGATTGTCGGCGCCGGACAGGTCGCCGTCGCCGTCTGCGTCTTCCCACAGGCTGATCTCGAACGGAAGGGCGGCGTCGCCGTTGCCCAGGTTCTCGATGTCGACCCGCACCGTACCGGAGACCTCGAGGGTTTGAAGGTCGATGACCAGGTTGGTGGCGTCGACCGCCGCCACGTCGAGGTCGATGCGCTGAGCCACGGTGGTGACGTCGGTGCCGGTGTTGTCGGCAGGGTCGGCGTCAGGGCCGTTGCCCGGGGTGGCGGTGGCACTGTTGACGATTTCGGTCCCGCCTGGGGTGCCGTCGAAGCGCAGTTGGATCGTGCGCTCGATGGTCTCGGCGACGGTGAGATCGAAGGCTGGCCAGGTGACGATCCCGGGGCTGGCTTCGATGCCGTCGTCCGAGGCGGTGAAGAAGGTCACGCCCGCTGGCAGGGTGTCGACCAGCGTCACGTCGGCGGCGTCCTGGGTACCGGCATTGGTGATCGTCAGGGTGTAGGAGAGGTCTTCGTCGGGCGAGACCTCGTCCAGGCCGTCGGTCTTCGAGAGCGCCAGGTCG
>JAAELQ010000148.1 GCA_024226515.1 bacterium | reverse complement strand
CAGCGCCGCGTCGGACCACAGCGCCGCATCGGACCACAGGGCCGCGTCGGACCACAGGGCCGCGTCGGACCACAGCGCCGCGTCGGACCACAGCGCCGCGTCGGACCACAGCGCCGCGTCGGTCCACAGCGCCGTGTCGGACCACAGCGCCGCGTCGGTCCACAGCGCCGCATCGGTCCACAGCGCCGTGTTGTTCCACAGCGCGGTGTCGGACCACAGGGCCGCGTCGGACCACAGGGCCGCCGCCGGGGTCGCCTCGCGTCCGCCGTTGCGCAGGGTCCGCAGCTTCGGCAGCGAGGGCACCGGGACGATCTCGAAGGACTCCTCGCCGCGCACGACGATCGGCGACGCGGAGTTGAAGTTGACGGAGCGGAACGGGCCGGTCATCGCGAGCGCCTGCGTCAGGCTCACGTAGCCGGCGCCGGTCTCGAAGACCTCGGTCTCGGGCCGCGACTCGGCGGAGTACATGACGAGGGCCTTCAGTTGATCCGGCGTCAGGTTGTCGTTGACCTCGAGCAGGATCGCGGCGACCGCGGAGACCATGCCGGCCGCCATGCTGGTCCCGGATAGCTCGATGGAGCGGCGGTCGACGACGCGCTCGGGATAGATGTCGCCGAGGCGGGCGCCTGCGGCCAGCGTCGACACGATGCGGTTGCCGGAGGCGACGACGTCCGGCTTCAGCACCTGGTCGCGCGAGGGGCCGCGACTGCTGTACGTCGTCGGGATGTCGTCCGAGCGGTCGCCCGTGTTGACGTCGTTCATCGCGCCGACGGTCAGCACGTACGGATCGTTGCCCGGCGTGTTGATCGTCATGTAGCCGTCGCGCCCGCGGTTGCCGGCCGAGGCGACGACGAGGATGCCGGCGGCCCAGGCGCGCTGCACGGCGCGGTTCAGCGGATCGGTGACGAACGGCTCGTGCACGGGGTGACCGAGCGAGAGGTTGATCACGCGAATGTCGTAACGCTCCCGCTGGGCGATCGCGTAGTCGATGGCCTCGATCACGTGGCTCGCGCTCCCGGCACCCTCGGAGTCCAGCACCTTGAGGTTCACGAATCGCACGCCAGGCGCGATCCCGCGCGCGGAAGCGTGGCGCCCCGAGCCGCCGATGATCCCGGCGATGTGGGTGCCGTGGCCGAAGCCGTCGGCGCCGGTCTCGGTCTTGCCGGTGAAATCCACGCTGGCGACGATGCGCCGGGCGGGGACCGCCGCGCTCGGCGTCAGCCCCGAGTCGATCAAGGCGATCGTGACGTCACGGCCGAGATACCCGAGGTTCTGGAACACGAGGTCCGAGCCCAGGGTCTCGATCGCGGTGTCCATGTTGGCCCGCACGGTGCGGTCGGGAGAGATCGAGACGACGCCCGGCCGGGCGGCCAGCTCTTCGATCTCCTCGGGCGACAGGCTTCCCGCCAGCGCACCCGAGAGTCGGCGCAGCTTGTCGCCGGCATGCGTTGCGATCTGGCGTTCCGACAGGTGCTCGTCGTAAGTCACGATGACCGGGATACCGTCCGTGGCTCCACGCATGCTTCCCTGCAGGTCGACCGCAAGCTTGTTCTCGACGATCCCCGCCTGGACCACCGAGAACAGGCTCGCGATCAAGATCAGGTTGGTCAGTGTGTGCTTCATGGTCTTCTCTGCCCCCAAGCGACCCGATTTCGTTCGGCGATTTCGTGGTCGCCCCCCATAGGTGCAAGTGCGGGGCCGGAGCGGGGGCCGGCGTTGCCACCCGGCACAAGTCCCTTGTTTGTAGGGGGTTGAACGGACGTTCGCGGGCCGCGGGCCCCCGGACCGCAAGGGCGAGCTGTCTCAGCGTGAGACGGCCAGGGCTGATTGACGGGATAAACCTATGAAACAAAAAGGTTTGTGCGTGAGACGCCGACTTCGTTGCTACGGTCTCATGGTGAGACAGTTCGGTGGGTCACTTCAGTCGGTATATAAAGATCGAGTCGCCGACCCGGTCGTCGGGCTCGGTGCTCTCGCGCAGCGACTCCAGCCAGCCCGACAGCGAGCCTTCGACGAGCTCCGCGTGCTGCGCCGGGGAAATCCGCCCGAGTCGGACCATCCACTCGCCGAAGTCCGGGTAGTCGCGGCTCGCGTCGAGCGACTCGTCGCGGAACGCCGAGTACTCGACGATCTGGGCCGGCGTCGTCCAACCGGCCTCGAACATCGCCTCGGCCAGCTCGCGGTCGCGGTCGAGGTACACGCCCTGCAGCAGGTTCGTGCTGACGGCGAGGACGTCGCCCGGCCCGGGCCGCGTCGCGGGTCTCTCCGGGTGAAAGTCGTGAACGCGGACGACCTTGCGGAAACGGATTCCGTACGCCGCGGGGTCCGCTGTGCCGAAGTAGGCCAGGTGGACGTGCTGGACACCGTTCCCGCGCATCCAGCCACGCAGCCGGATCAGGTCCTGCCCCCAGTCGACGTTCGAGTCGGCCAGGTAGCGCCACCCCGCCCCGGGGCCGCCGACGGAGAGGTTGAAGTACGAGAGGTACCGTGGAGTCGCGACGGCGAACGAGGCCGCGTACGACAGCAGGATCACGCCGAGCAGGCGTCCGGCGGCCCGGGAACCGCCGACGCGGTTCGCCACGTTCCCCACGAGCACGAAGATCAACGGGTAGAGCGGCACGAGGTGCCGGTGGCCGATGTTGAGGTTCGCCGCGATCGACGCGGCGGTGTAGACCCCGATCCCGACGAGCGGCACCAGCGCGTCGAACCCGGGCCGGCGCCGTGCTCGCAGCGCGTCGAAGCCGGCCCAGCCGATGAGGATCAGCAGCGCCGGAGCGGTCTTGATCAGGAATGCCTCCGGGAAGTAGGACCACCAGCCGGTCAACGACTGCTCGCCGTTGAGGAACGCGACCCGTCGCTCGGCTCCGCCCAGGAAGTAGGCCAGGCCGTACAGGTAGCCCTCGGGCAGTAGCCGTTTCTCGAGCGCGATGTCGATCGCTGCCCCGGCCGGACCCTCGTGCCGCGTCACCACGCTCCAGTCCAGCGAGTGGCCCGGGTCCGCCGCGGCCGAGAAGCGAAACCCGTAGCCGGCCCACAGCGCGCTGTATACGATCGCGCCCGAGACCGGGATCGCGAGCGCCGCCCAGCGAACGCGCCGACGCAGCTCGCTCCGGTTGCCGCGCGCGCCCAGGACCCAGGCGCCGCCCACGATCGCGAGCGCCGGCAACAGCAGGAACGCCGAGAACTTGATCAGCATGGCGAGCGCCAGCGCGAGCGAGAGGACGATCAGCCGCGCGGGGGAGGGCGAGCGGCAGAACCTCCAGCTGGAGAACAGCGCGGCCGAGAAGCCGATGGCGATCGGCAGGTCGGTCGTGACCAGCCGCGAGTGGGCCAGGATCGTCGGCGAGAGGCAGTAGAGAAACAGCGTGAGCAGTCCGGCGCCGACGCCCCACGCGGAGGACGACCAGTGCCACAGCAGCAGGCCCAGCGCGGCGCCAGCCAGCAGGACGGCGATCCGCGCGGGAACCAGCAGCCGCATCGGGTCGCGCCGCTCGGGACGGCCCAGCGGGCCGTTGAGCGTCTCGTAGCCGAATGCCCACTGGCTGGACCCGTTCCAGGCCGGACTGCTGTAGTCGGGCCCGGCGGAGCCGGCGATCCACAGCGGAAGGGCGGCCCAGGCCTTGGACAGCGGGGGGTGCTCGGGGTTCATGCGGAAATCGTGGCGGTCGAGGTAGCTCAGGCCCGCGGGCAGGTGGGCGGTCTCGTCGAACGTCGCCGAGTCGCGCGTCAGCGAGAACGCTCCGGCGACGAGGAAGACGGCCAGAAGTCCCGCGACGATGGAGGTTCGGTGACGTGCGAGCATCGCGCGTGCAGTCTAGCTTGTTCGCCGCCGGGCGGGCATCCGGTTGACACGGCTCGATCGGCTGGCTATGTTGTCATAGGACATTAGGACAATGAATGATTGAAATCGATCCGACAAGCCCCGTTCCGCTGTACCAGCAGATCGCGGAACAGTTCCGCCGGTTGATCGCGCTCGGCGCGCTGAGGCCGGGCGACCGTCTGCCCACCGTGCGCGAGCTGGCCGTACGCTCGCGGGTCAATCGCAACACCGCGGCGCGCGCGATCCAGCAGCTCGAGGCCGAGGCCGTCGTGCGCACCCGCGTCGGGCAGGGGACGTTCGTCCTCGAGTCGGCGGTCCCGGTCGACCGGGCCGAGAGCGACGCCGCGGTCGACGAGTTGATCGACCGGCTGCTGGTCGAGGCTCACACCCTCGGCGTTCCGCTGGAAGAGCTCGGCTGGCGCCTGTCGCGCCGCATCGATCGCTTCCGCCGCGAGCGCGACGCCGCCACCCGCGAATCGGACGCCAACATCCCGGACAAGGAAACGCAGCGATGAGCGAATCCGCACTCAGATTCGAAGGTGTCACGCGCCGCTTCGGGCGACGGGTGGCGGTCGACCGCATGGACCTCGACGTCCCCCCGGGAACCGTGCTCGGCCTCGTGGGCCGCAACGGCTCGGGCAAGACGACGAGCCTGCGCCTGGCCCACGGCATCCTGTACCCGGACGCGGGCCACGTGCGCGTTCTCGGTATGGACCCCGTCGAGCAGGGGCTCGAGCTGCGCCAGCGCGTCAGCCTGCTCTCCGAGGAGTCGTCGCTCTATCCGTGGATGACGGTCCGCGAGATCGTCGGCTTCGCCGGCGCCCTGCACGAGCGCTGGGACGCGAAGCTCGCCGAGACGATGGTCGAGCGGCTGACGCTCGACCCGCGGCAGAAGATCAAGTCGCTGTCGCGCGGGACGCGGGCCAAGGTCGCGCTCGTGCTGGCGGTCGCCAGCCGTCCGGACCTGCTGCTGCTCGACGATCCGACCGCCGGGCTCGACCCGCTCGTGCGCCGCGAGGTGCTGCAGGGCGTCCTCGAGGCCGTCTCGGACGAGGGGGGCGCGGTGGTCTACGCCTCGCACCTCGTCCACGATCTCGAGCGCGTCGCCGATCGCGTCGCGTTCCTCGACGAGGGAGTCCTGCGTTACGACGGATCCCTGGAGCGGCTCAAGGCCGACGTCCGGCGCGCCCGCGCGGTATTCGAGGACGACGCTCCGGCCGGCCTCCACGTGCCCGGCGCGATCGACCTCACGACCGACGGGCGCGTTCTGACGGTGGTCGCGCAAGGCGTCAACGGCGAGCTGGCGGCGACGTTGCGCGGGCTCGGCGCACGCGAAGTCGACGTCGAGCCGCTGTCGCTCGAGGAGATCCTGGTGGCCATGTTGCGACGCGCGGGCGTGGAGGAGGCCGGTCATGTTTAGAGCCCTGGTGATCAAGGACTGGATGCAGTTGCGGGCCCTGCGCTGGGCGGGCTTCGGGCTGGGCCTCGGGCTGCCGCTGCTGCTGCTGGCGGGCGCCGAGGCCGGGCGTCAGGGCTGGCTTCCGGGCAAGATCGCCGGATACAACGCGACCACGATTCTTATCGAGCTGGCGCCGGCGTTCTTCGTCGCGCTGTGGGCGCTGCTGGTGCTACTGGTGACCGCCCAGAGCTTCGTCGGCGAACGCGCCGCCGGCACCGAGACCTTCCTGCTCGAGCGACCCGTGCCCCGCGCGCGCATCTGGCAGTCGCGTCTCCTCGCGTCGCTGGCGACGATCCTCGTGTTGCTGGCCGGACACCTCGTGTACTGGGCCGCGCTGACCCAGATCGCCGTCAGCCCGTCGCAGACCCACTGGAGCTCGGCGCTGACGATCCTGAGCTACGGAGCCGGCGGGGCGTTCGTCGCCGGGTTCTTCGGCGGGATCGCCGCGTCGGCCCTGGTCAACTCGCCGATGCAGGCCGTGTTGCTCGGGATCCTGTTCGGCGGCCTGCCCGCGGGAATCGCGGCGCTGATGACCGCACTGTTCCCCTTCGCCATGTACCGTCGTGTGCCGTTGGCCGCGATCATCCCGTGGATCCTGCTGGCGGCGTACGTCGTGCTGTCGTTCCGCGTGAGTTGTCGCGGAGAGCCCGCGGGTCGCGGCCGCTACAAGCGGGGACTCGCGACGTTGGGCATCGCGCTGGCCGTGATCCCCGTCCTGTTCTTCGCGTCGGCGCCGTTGGCCATGCGCAAGGAGGCCGCGCGCCTGCCGCGTGGCGGGGTCGTGATGGCCTCGGGTTCCGGGGATCGGGCGCTGGTGCTCGGCGGAGAGCTCCAGGCGGGCTGGATCCTCGACGTCGAGAACAAGCGGCGGCTGCGTTTCCTGCCACCTCCCGTGAGCACCGCCCGCTGGAGTCCCGAGGGAGACCGGCTGGCGCTGGTGCACCACGCCGGGCTCTCCGGTCGCTTCGCCGGCCTGCGCGTCGACATCCTCGACGCGTCCGGAGCGCGGCTGAAGCGGTTCGAGATCGACGAGCCGATGCAGGACCTGAGCCCGTACTTCTCCTGGGCCGGCGAGCATCTCGTGACGCGCACGTACGACTCCGCAGGCGAGATGCTCGTACTGGACCTGGCGACCGGCGCCACGCGCGAGGTCGCGATCGACGCTCCGTGGCGCAGCTGGAGGTTGCTCGGGTCGAACACGGGCGGGCGGCTGTGGATCGTACGCGCCGCGACGCCGGACCGGCCCGGGCCCGCCGAGTTCCGGCCCTTCGACGTCGCCACGGGTGAGATCGGCCCGGTCGCGTTCGAGGATCCGCGGCTGGAAGAGATCGACGCCAGGCAGCACTACGGTTACTTCAACCGCATGCAGCTGTCTCCCTCGGGCCGCTACGTTCTGCTCGGCGCCGCCGGACTCGGGATCGTCGATCTCGAGGGCGGCACGCGAATCGACACCGGGCCGCTGAAGAAAGCGAAGTGGCTCGCCGGCGATCGCCTGGCGTATCTCGAGCAAGACGCGCTGGTCGTCCGCGAGGTCGGCGGCGAGACGCGGGAGATCCGCTCGTTCCCCGACCGCTTCGTCGCCTTCAGCGTCTCGCCGGACGCAGGGCGCGTGCTGGTCAGCACCAGCGAGTACGGGACGGCCGGCGAGCCGGGAACGACCTGTATCGCGATGGAAGGTTCGCACCGCGTCGATCTCGCGCCGAGAACGGCGCGGGTCGCGGTGTGGGACGCCGCCCAGGATCGCTGGTTCGACAAGAGCGAGAGCCTCGGGCAGGAGCTGGAGTGCGTCGACCGCGTCTGGTGGGCCTCGACGGAAACGCTGGCCGTGAGCGGGGAGGGTTACCTCATGCTGCAGGACGTCGAGGGAGACTCCGCTCCCACGACCGTCGTGGGGGACGCCGGCTGAGCTATCATGCCCGCCCGGAAGGGTGGCGAATGGTCGAGGCGTCGAGCGGAAAACCGAACAAGCTGTACCTGGTCGACGGAACGGCTCAGTTGTATCGGGCGTACTTCGCGCTGCCCGGGCTGACCAACGACGAGGGGCTACCCACGCACGCCGTGTTCGGCTTCACGACGATGCTGCGCAAGCTGATCAAGGACGAGCGGCTCGCGCACATTGCGGTGGTGTTCGACGTGAAGGGCCCCGTCTTCCGCCACGAGCAGTTCCCGGAGTACAAGGCCAACCGCCCGCCGACTCCCGAGGACCTCAACGTCCAGGCGCCGTACGCCAAGGAGGTGTGTCAGGCGCTCGGCGTGAGCGTGCTCGAGCGGCAGGGGTTCGAGGCCGACGACCTGATCGCGACGCACACGCGGCGCGCGCTGGAGGACGGCTGGCAGGTCGTCGTCGTCAGCTCGGACAAGGACCTGTTCCAGCTCGTCGGCGACAGCGTGACGCTGCTCAACCCGTCCAAGAACCTCGTCCTCGATCCACCGGGCGTCGAGACGACGTTCGGCGTCCCGCCGCGGCGCGTGCGCGACGTGCTGGGGCTGATGGGGGACTCGGTCGACAACATCCCCGGCGTTCCCGGGGTCGGGGAGAAGACCGCGGTCTCCGTCGTCTCGACCTACGGCGACCTCGAGCGCGTGATCGAGCGCGGCGAGCGGTTCGGCGCGCTGTACGACGCGCGGGACGCGGTGCTCGACGCGCTCAAGCGGACCGAGGCCGAGTCCGAGGCGGAAGCGGCGTCCGTGGAGGCGATCCTCTCCGGCATCGGCGCCGTCGAGCGGGGGGTCGAAAGCCTGCTCGAGATCGAACGCGAGGAGGAGTTCTCCGAGCGGTTGGCCGCGTTGCGCGCCACGCTCGCGGAGACCGACGTCGACGCGGTGCGCGGCGCCGTCGGAGGGCCGGGAAAGGCGGCGGCCAAGCCGCTGCGCACGCTGAAGCGCGAGCTGAAGGCGATGGACCGCGGCAGCTCGAAGAAGGTGTGGTACGCGATTCGCGATCACGCGGAACAGGCGCGGATGAGCCTCGAGCTGGCGACGCTGGACGACGCCGTCCCGGTGGACGAGACCCCCGCCGACTTCGAGATGCGCGACCCGGATCGCGAGACGGCGCTGGCGCTGTTCCGCTCGCTGGGCTTCAAGGCTCTCGTCGAGGAACTGGCCGCAGGGGAGGGCGGCCCCGGCTCGGCGGCGCAGCCGCAGGCGACCCCGGTCGACGTGCGTCCGCTTCTCGAGCGCGCCGAGCTGGACTCGTGGGTCGAGGTTTGTCGCGGCGCCGGTGAGCTGGCCGTCGGCATCGAGACCGACGGAGCCGGGCCGATGCGTGCCGGCCTGGTGGGTCTGAGCCTGGCCACGCACGACGACGGCGCGGCCTACGTGCCGCTGACCCACGAGTACCTGGGCGTGCCGGCGCAGCTCTCGCTCGAGTCCGTGGTGCAGGCACTCGCGGGGCTGCTGGCCGATCCCGCGGTGAAGAAGACGTCGCACGATCTGAAGACCGCAGACATCGTCCTGCGGCGCCACGGGATGCCGGTCGCGGGCTGGGCGATGGATACCCACGTGGCCGCGTTCCTGCTCAACGCGGGGCGCACGAGCTACGCCGTCGCCGACCTGGCCGAGGAGTACCTGGGCTGCGGCGCGCCGCGGCGTGAGGAGGTGCTGGGCAGCGGGGCCAAGCGACTGCCGCTGCGCGAGCTGGAGGTGGAGCGTGCGGTCGACCTCGCGGCGGTGACGACCGGGTTGGTTGCGCGCCTCGGCCGGGCGCTGACCGCGCGCATGGAAGAGTCGGAGCTGCTCGAGGTCTACGAACGGATCGACGGCCCGCTGCTGCCGGTGCTGTCGCGCATGGAGCGCCACGGGATCCGCATCGACACCGAGGTCCTGGCCGGCATGTCCTCCGAGATGGAGCGCGGGCTGGACGACGCGCGCGCGGTGATTCACCGCCTGGCGGGCAAGGAGTTCAACGTCGACTCGCCCAAGCAGATGCGTGAGGTCCTGTTCGAGGACCTGGGGTTGAAGTCGAAACGCAAGACCGCCAAGAGCCGCGTCGCCTCCACCGATGCCCAGACGCTGGAAGAGCTCGCCGAGCAGCACGAGATCGCGAGGAGCATTCTCGAGTATCGCGAGCTGGCGAAGCTGAAGGGCACGTATGTCGACGCGCTGCCGGGCCTCGTCAATCCGGAGACGGGCCGTGTTCACACCTCGTACCATCCGACCGGGGCGGCGACCGGCCGCCTGTCGTCGTCCGACCCCAATCTACAGAACATCCCGACACGCACGACGGCCGGGCGTCGCATCCGCTCTGCGTTCGTGCCCGACGACGGCTTCGTCTTTCTGGCGTCGGACTACTCGCAGATCGAGCTGCGCGTACTGGCGCATGTCACGAACGACAGCGGGCTGATCGCGGCCTTCGAGGCCGGTGAGGACATCCATCGCTACACGGCGTCCAAGGTCGCCGGCGTGGCGCTGGACCTGGTGACCGACGGGATGCGCTCGCGCGCCAAGGCGGTCAACTTCGGCATCCTCTACGGGATGTCCGAGACGCGCCTGGCGCGAGAGCAGGGCATGAAACGCACCGATGCGCGACGCTTCATCGAGTCCTACTTCGAGCGCTTCGGCAGCGTCCGCGGCTACATCGACGGCGTGCGCGAGCAGGCGCTGCGCGACGCGGCGGTCCGCACGCTGTTCGGCCGCGTGCGCTACTTCCCGCAGCTGCACCAGAAGGTCCATCGCGGCATCCAGGAGCAGGCGATGCGCGCCGCGGTCAACACGACGATCCAGGGCACGGCCGCCGACTTGATGAAGTTGGCCATGCTGCGCGTCGACTCCGCGCTGGCCGGGCAGGGCCTGCGCTCGCGCGTGTTGTTGCAGGTCCACGACGAACTGCTGCTGGAAGTTCCGCGCGACGAGATCGACGCGGCGCAAGAGCTGGTGCGCCGCGAGATGGAGAGCGTATTCGAGCTGGCCGTCCCGCTGGTCGTCGATCAGAAGGTCGGCGAGAGCTGGTTCGACGTAAGCTGAGACGGGGGGCGAGATGACCCAGGCCACACACGACCCTGCCGCGCCGGGCGCGCGGCTCCGACGACGCTGGGAGTCGATGAGCCGCATGCCCGGTGGCAAGTTCCTGTTCAGCTATCTGCTCGGGCGGATGGCGCGTTACACGGGGACGATCGGCGCTCGGGTCGTCGACCTCGGTTCCGGCTACGCGCGGGTCGAGCTGCGCGACCGGCCGAAGGTGCGCAACCACATCAACTCGATCCACGCCGTCGCGCTGGTCAATCTGGGCGAGGTGTCGAGCGGGCTGGCCGTTCTCTCCGGGCTGCCGGCGAGCGTGCGTGGGATCCCCACGGGGCTGCACATCGAGTACGTGAAGAAGGCGCGCGGCCGTCTCGTAGCCGAGTGCCGCTGCGAGGTGCCCGACGTCGGCGACGAGCCGCTGGACTACGAGGTCGAAGTGCCGATCCGCGACGCGCAGAACGACATCGTCGCCACGCTGCGCGCCGAGTGGCGGCTGGCCCGGGTTCAGAACAACCGCGACTGACGGCCGCGTGGGGTCGGAGCGCGGAACGCGCTCGTGTCGAGGTCGATACGTCGCTCGTTCAACCCGAGCTTGCGACAGGTCACGTCGAAGCGCCGGCGCAGGAGATCGGCGTAGCTGCCGCCGCCGGTCATCCGTTGGCCGAACGCGGGATCGTTGAGTCGGCCGCCACGCATTTCCTGCAGCTGATTCAGCACCTTGGCCGCACGAGTAGGGTAGTGACGCTGCAGCCACTCGGTGAAGATGCGCTTCAGCTCGTGCGGCAGGCGCAGCAGGATGTAGGCCGCGCTCTCGGCACCGGCATCGGCGGCGGCCTCGAGAATACGCTCCAGCTCGGAGTCGTTGAGACCCGGGATGATCGGCGAGCTGAGCACGCCGGTCGGCACTCCCGCGCCGCGCAGCGCGCGGACGGCGTCGAGTCGCCGTTGCGGCGTCGCGGCGCGCGGCTCCATCTTGCGCGCCAGCGAGCGATCGAGCGTGGTGATCGACACGAAGGCCATCGCCAGTCCCGCGCGCGCCATCGGAGCCAGCAGATCGAGATCGCGCAGGATCAACGCCGATTTGGTCACGATGGTCACCGGGTGGCGCAGGTCCGCCAGGGTCTCGACGATCGAGCGCGTGATGCGCAGCCGCTTCTCGACGGGCTGATACGGGTCCGTGTTGGAGCCCAGCGCGATCGGACGGCAGCGGTAGCCCTTCTTGCCCAGCGCGTCGCGCAGCAGCCGCGCCGCGTGCGGCTTGGAGAAGATGCGGCTCTCGAAGTCCAGGCCCGGTGAGAGACCCAGGTACGAGTGGGTGGGCCGCGCGAAGCAGTAAACGCAGCCGTGCTCGCAGCCCTTGTAGGGATTGACCGACTGGTCGAACGGCACGTCGGGCGAGTCGTTCTGCGTCAGGATCGAGCGCGATGCCTCGGGAGTGACCACCGTCTCGACGCGTGGCGGCAGCGGGTCGTCGGCGCCCCAGCCGTCGTCGAACGGCACGATCTCGGTGGCGTCGAAGCGCCCGGCCGGGTTGCCGACGGCCCCGCGGCCCACGGGGAGCGGTCGATTCCATTGCGGTTCCGGTTGTTCCATGCCGGGCAGTATGGACGGAACGGAAGGCGAAAGCAAGCCGAAAGTATCGTTGACGCAAACCTATCAAAGTTCTAAGTTCCCCGCACACATTCTGTGTAGGGAGAGCGGGGCAGATGGTGCAACCGAACCGTGACGGCGCTCACAAGCGGGTTCTGATCGTGGACGACGAGCTGTCCGTGCGCGAGATCCTGGCCCAGGGTCTGGGTGCGATGGGGTACGAGACGTTCGCCGCCGGAAGCGCGTCCGAGGCGTTCGACATCCTCAAGGACGAGGCCGTGCACATCGTGCTGTCGGACATCGAGATGCCCGGCGAGGACGGGATCGAGTTGCTCTCCCGGATCAAACGGCACGACGGCGACCTCGACGTGATCATGGTGACCGGCGTGGTCGATGCGCGGACGGCGATTCACGCCATCCGCAACGGTGCGACGGACTACGTGGCGAAGCCGTTCAACCTGGAAGAGGTCCAGATCGTCATCGACCGCACGCTGGAGAAGCGCCGCCTGGTCGAGGAGAACCGAGCGTACCAGGAACACCTGGAAGAGCTGGTCGACCAGCGCACGCGCGAGGTTCAGAAAGCCTATGAGAGCACGCTACAGGCGCTGGTCACCGCGCTCGACTTCCGCGACAACGAGACCCAGGGCCACTCCTATCGCGTCGTCGAGTACGCGATGCTCGTCGCCGAGCGCATGGGCGTCCAGGAACCGGAGCTGACGTGGATCCGGCGCGGCGCGATCCTGCACGACACCGGCAAGATCGGTGTGCCCGACGCGATTCTGAAGAAACCCGGCAGGCTCGACACCGGCGAGTGGGTCGAGATGAAGAAGCACCCCGAGATGGGCTTTCGCATGCTGCAGCACATCCCGTTCCTGGAGCCCGCGCTGAACATCGTGCTATGCCACCACGAGCGCTATGACGGTTCGGGGTATCCGCGCAAGCTGAAGGCCGACGACATTCCGCTGGGCGCCAGGATCTTCGCCGTCGTCGACACGTTCGACGCGATGACCTCCGATCGGCCCTACCGCGCGGCGCTGACGATCGAGGACGCGTGCAAGGAGATCGTGCGCTGCACGGGGACGCAGTTCGACCCCGGTGTCTCGCAGGCGTTCCTGTCGATCGAGGCTCACCGCTGGCAGGCGATCCGCGACCGGGTGCACCGCGAGATGGCCGAGCTCGAGGAACAGGTCAAGAAGGCGATGCGCTAGAGCGGCGGCAGCGGTTCGCTGCCGTCCCCGTCGTAGACCTCCACCGCCACGATCCGATCTTCCGGCAGCAGCAGCCGCACGACGCCGTCCATGTTGCGGACGACCGAGCCGAACACCGTGTACTCGCCCAACAGGTGCGGCTGATCCGTCAGCGTCACGAAGAACTGGCTGCCGGCCGTGTCCTTCCCGCGCGACGCCATCGCCAGCGTGCCCGCGACCAGCGGGCGAGCGGAGAGCTCGTCGCGGATCGTGTAACCGGGCCCCCCGGATCCGTTGCCCAGCGGATCGCCCATCTGGACCACGAAGTTCGGCACCAGCCGGTGCACCGGAGAGCCGACGAAGAAACCCGACGCAGCGAGCTGCGCGAAGTTCCACGACGTCAACGGGGCATTGAACGTGTCGAGCAGGACCGTGAAGCGACCCGGGGTGAATCCCTCGCGTTCGATCGTCACGATCGCGGCCTTCGGCGTCTCGGCCCAGCGGAGAATCTCCTCGTAGTGCTCGACCGGATGCTCGGCGGCGGGGCCGGTCGTGACGCTCAGGTCGTACTCCGAGCGCAGGGCCGCCACGGCGTCGCGACGGATCGAGTAGTCGGGGTCCTGCAGCGCCGCGTCGAGCAGTTGGCGGGCCTGCGGCGCGGCGCTCGTCTTCGCGCCGAGCGCCGCGGCGTCCAGGATCAGACGGCGGACCCAGGGATCCTCGTTCTTCGGCGAGCTGCGCCAGGCCCGGGCCAGCACGTCCAGCGCGTCCTTCCGGGTGGCGTCGTCGGCTGCGGGAGAGGTCAGCCGCGAGCGAGCCGCTGCCACGACACCCGCCCGGGTCTCCGCGTCGGGCGACGCGGCGAACTCGGCGCAGGAGTCCGCCAGGGGCTCGGCGCGCGTGGCCAGCGCCGGGATCGCCGCGGCGCGCACCTGCGGGTCGGGGTCCTGCAGCAGGCGGCTCGCGATCTCCTGCGAGAGCTCTTCTTCTCGATCGACGACGAGCGACGCGGTGCGCTTGCGAATGCCCGCGGAGTCGTCTCTCGACAGCCCGTTGGCGATCTTCGCGCCGGCGATGCGGCTGCTTCCGCGTAGCGCTGCGACCGCACGCTCGCGCAACCAGTTCGTCTCGTCGTGCACGAGCAGATTGCTCAGCGCCTGGATCACGGGGTCGCCGCGCATCCTGCCGAGGCCGCGCACGGTGGCCAGCACGACGACGTCGTCCTCGTCGCGCAGCGTTTGACTGAGGAACGGCTCGACCGGGGCCCCCGGGAAGCTGAACGAGCGAATCGCTGCGACCTGGACGCGCGGGTCGGGGTCGAGGGCCAGGTTGCCCAACGGCGCGGCCTCTCGCTCGCCCTGCGGGAGCATCAGACCATAGGCCACTGCCGCGCGGACGAGCGGATCCGGGGACGTTGCGTGAGCCAGCAGGTGGTCGCGCACGCGACGGCGGTCGGCCGGCTCGAGCGTCCGCGTCTTCGAGCTGATGCGGCCGAGCGCGTCGAACGCCGCACGCGCGATCGGTGGCTCCGGTCTCGCCGTCAGCGCAATCAACGGATCGATCGCGAAGTCGAGATCGGAGCGGTACCGCGTCACCGAGTGGCCGGCGATCATCTGCACGCGCGGGTCCTCGTCCTGCAACGCGCGCAGCATCGGACCGCGCGCCGAGGGCTCGTCCGCCAGCAGCCCCAGGCCCGCCGCGACGCGGATCCGCACCAGAAGCGATGGGTCATCGAGCAGCTTCTCCAGCGCCGATACGGCGCTTGACGAACCGTAGCCGGCGATGGCGAACGCGGCCTCCGCGCGCACGATCTCCGCAGGGTCGGCCAGCGTGGGCAGCAGAAGAACACCGTGCTCCGCCGAGCCGATGCGTCCGATCGCGCGCACCGCGAGGGCGCGAGCCTCCGGGTGCTCGTGCTTCAGCGCGCCGATCAGCTCCGGCGACACGACCCGCTGGTCCTCGGCGCGCAGGGCCAGCGCGCGGATCTCCGGCGGGGCGGGGTCGAGCTCGTCTGCCGCCGCGCGCTCGAGGGCCTCGGAAAGATCCACCGGCTCGGCACCGGCAGGCGCGATCGGCTCGGTAGGCGTGACCTCGCCGCGTTTCGAGCCGGCGCAACCGGCGAGCAGGCAACAGGCGAGCGCAAGGGTCCATCGTGGGCGGAATCGGAACATATTCGTCTCTCCGAAATGGGGTCTTTGACCGCGATCGCCCATTATAGAACCACTGCCGCAGTTCGTCTTGACGGTGCCCGACCCGGCTGTTAGCGTTTTTCGAGGGAACAGGGCGTAACGGCCGCCGGGCCGTGACGCTGAATCGGCGCAGCGACGCCGTGTCACGATCGATCCGGAGACTCCCGAACCATGAGCCAATCACGCATCGCTTCTCTGTCGCGCCGGATTCTGCTGTTGCTGGTCGCCCTCGCCGTGGCGCCCGCCGCGTCGGCCGCGGAAGATCTCGCCGAGGTCCTCGACCGCTTCGATGCCGTCCAGGACGAGATCGAGACGCTGAGCGCCGAGTTCACCGAGACGACGACGCATTCGTTGCTCAAGGATCCCATCGAGGCGGAAGGCCGCTTCTTCCTCACCAAGCCGAATGCCATCCGCTGGGAGTACAGCTCGCCGGAAGAGATGAAGTTCGTCATCGCCGAGAACCAGTACACCGGCTACTTTCCGCGGCAGAAGCGCGCCGAGAAGCGCAACATCCAGCGCTGGGCCGATCACCTGTTCCGCTTCTTCGGACTGGGCCAGGGCTCGAAGGAACTGTCGAAGTTCTACAACATCAGCCTCGCGGATGCGCAGGAAGACGACGACCGGGTGTTGTTGCTGTTGCACCCCAAGAAGAAGCGCGCCCGCAAGCGGGTTCAGGAAGTCCGCTTCTTCCTCGGCCGCTCGAACAACCTCCCGGTGCGCGTCGAGTACCTCAGCAAGGGCGGAGACACGCGGGTGATCGAGTTCCGCGACATCCAGGTCAACCCGTCGCTCGCGGCCAACCTGTACTCCGTCGACATCCCGGCCGACGTGAAGGTGACGAACGGCTTCAGCGGGTTGCCCAACCTGACGCCGGAGTCCACGCAGTAACGTAGACGCTACTCGGGGCACCGCTTGCGCAGTCCTCTTCGGCTCGCCAGGGCGCGTGGGACATGCGACACTTCCTTTCACGGGAACTTACGACCCGTTCGGCGGCCGTGCCGCGAACGGCCCGTGAGACGGAGCAGCGATGAGCCAGCAAGTCGGTCTGATCCTCGATCCGTGTTTCGAACGACACGACACCGGCCCCGGGCACCCCGAGCGACCCGAGCGGCTAAGAACTATCCGCGAGGCGCTCGAACAGGGGCTCGCCGACCGTTGCCGGCGCCTGCCGCTCGAGTCGGCCGACGACGAGTTGATCGCACTCGTCCACGATCGCGAGCACATCCGCCGCGTCGACGACGCCTGCAGCAGCGGCGCGACCTTCATCGACTCGATGGACACCGCGATCTGCCCCGAGAGCGCAGGCCTGGCGCGCCTCGCCGCAGGCTCGCTGACCGCCCTGTGTCGCGAGGTTGCCGCCGGTCGCCTGGCTCGCGGTTTCGCCGCGATGCGCCCTCCGGGGCACCACGCCGAGCGCGACGTCGCGATGGGGTTCTGCCTGTTCAACAACGTCGCCGTCGCCGCGCGCTCCCTGTGCGAGCGCGAAGGGCTCGAGCGCGTCCTGATCGTCGACTGGGACGTGCACCACGGCAACGGCACGCAGCACCTGTTCGAGGAAGACCCGCGCGTGTTCTTCTTCTCGCTGCACCAGTGGCCGCTGTATCCCGGCACCGGCGCGCGCGAGGAGACCGGCCGCGGCGCGGGCAAGGGCACGACGCTCAACTGCCCGTTGCCGCCCGGCGCCGGCGACCACGCATTCCTCGGCTCGCTGCGCGAGAAGCTGATCCCCGCCGCGGAGGCCTTCGCTCCGCAGATGATCCTGATCTCTGCAGGTTTCGACGCGCACAGCGCCGACCCCCTCGGCGGCCTCGACGTCAGCACCGCGGCCTACGGCGAGGCGACCTCGCTGCTGCTCGACCTCGCCCGGCGTACCTGCGGCGGAAAGCTCGTCTCCACCCTCGAGGGCGGATACGACCTCGACGCGCTCGCCGACTCCGTGTCGTTGCACCTGTCGACGATGCTGGAGGCGTAGCCGGGGGGTGTCTAGCGCGAGCCGGCCGGGCGGAAGAGGAGGCCGTTGATGCTGCCGTCGTCGTTGAGCTCGATCACACACTCCGCCTCGCCGTCGAAGCGTTCGAAGTTCGCGCGGCGGACGTAGAGCGTCGAGCTCTTGCCGCGCTCGCTGGACTCGTCGAGCAACTCGGTCTCGAAGCCGAGCTGCTGCTCGATGCTGGCGTGGAGCGCGGTGAGCTGGGTGCGGTCGAGCTGGCTCGCGAACCGCGGGGAGAACCTTGCGTACAGGGCGTCGAGATCTCCGCGGTAGAACAGCGCGGCGTAGGAGCGACCGAGGCCGAGGGGCGAGCCGTCGGTCTGCGGAGCCCGGGTGAGGGAGAGCTGTTCGAGGCGCTGGAGGTTGTTCCGCGCGGGGGCGAACGCGGGGTCGATCGAGAGGACGCGACGGTATTCCGCGATGGCCTCGTCGGTGCGGTCCATGTGCTCGTAGGTCAGGGCGAGGTTGTAGTGCGCTGCCGAGAAGTTCGGGGCGAGGGTGACCGACTCGCGAAAGTGGCGGACGGCCTCGTCGTTCTCGCCCTGGGCCGCCAACGTGCGGCCGAGAAGCTCGTGGGCCAGGTGGTGGCCCTCGTGCGGGTGTAACAGGCGCAGCGAGACGCGCAGCTCTTGCTCGGCGTTGTCGTAGTCGCCGCGCTCGAGCATCGCCTCGATCTCCCCGAGGTAGGCCTCGACGGCCTCGTTGAGTCGTGGGGGCGGGAGGCGCCGGTCGTGGGACAGCGACTCGTAGAGGCCCAGGACGACGGCACCGCCGGTAATCAGCGTTCCGAGGGCGAAGACGATCAGGTAGCCGGGCTTCGAGTCGCCGAGCAACGTCATCGCGTCGGGCCGGAGTCGACGACGTGGCGGTTGGCGTCGCCGCGCCCGAGGCGCCAGATGTAGCCGTCGACGATGAAGTGGTGCAGGTTGATCGCGGCGACGACGAGCAGCATGCTCTCGACGCGGCCGAACCCGGCAAAGACGTAGGCCAGCGGCAGGCAATAGAACAGCGCGTAGCCCAGCGCGAGGCTCATGCCGTAGAACCAGAGCACGTGGTACAGCGCGCCGTGTCGGTTGTCCGGGCGAGCCTTCTGGTCCTTGAGGTGGAAGATGATGACGATCGCCAGGTACTGGACGCTGTGGAAGATCGTGGCGTAGATGAACGCGTCGAGCGGGCTGAGCACGAAGAACCAGACGCCGTTCGTGACCACGGTCAGCATGGCGATCAGCGGCATCGGCCCGCTCGCCGAGCGCCACACACGGATGAAGAGCCAGACGGGAGAGGCGAGGGCCAGCACGAGCAGGGCCCAGTAGACCGAGCCGCGCGCCAGCGCGACGCCTCCGCTGTCCAGCACCGACTGGGGCAGCAGCCAGTCCAGTCCGACCTCGGGCGCGGTGACGAAGTTGTGCAGGAAGGGCAGCAGCGCGACGCCGCGCAGCAGCTTCTTGTCGCCGTCCGCCAGCTTGCAGCCCGAACGGTAGGTGTACATCACGGCCAGCCCGTAGGCCTGAGCGGCGTAGTGATAGGGCGACCAGGTGAGATACAGCGAGCGCAGGTGCGGGCCGAGCTGGCCGGCCCAGAACATCCCGGCCGTCAGCACCAGCAGCGACACGAGCGGAAAGGCCATGGTCAGGAACGGCAAGCTGCGGTACGCATCGGGCTTGGTGTACAGCCGGACCGTGGAGGCGGCGAAGTGGGCCGCGTTGGCCGCCAGGAAGAACAGAGGCAGCGTCTCGATGCCGACGATGCCGGAGCCCGCGGGGTGTAGGACGACGATCAGCGTCACCAGCAGGCTGATCCCGCCCCCGATCAGCAGGTAGTCGAACGCCGGGTGCGAGAAGGTCCGGCCGACCAGCGAGGCGCGGCTCGGCGATGCGGAGATCGTCGTCATCCGTTTCCGTCTACCAGCCGCAGGTGCGTCCCTGGTTCTGCTCCTCGAGCCAGGCGACGAGCGGCGCGAAGTAGTCGAGGATCGCGGTGGCGTCCATCTTGTCCTGACCGGTGAGCGCCTCGAGCGCTTCCGGCCAGGGCCGGCTCGAGCCCATCTCGAGCATCTGGATCAGCTTCTTGCCGGCCTCCTCGTTGCCGTAGATCGAACACTGATGCAACGGCCCCTCGAAGCCCGCGGCCTCGCACAGCGAGCGGTGGAACTGGAACTGTAGGATGTGCGCGAGGAAGTAGCGCGTGTACGGCGTGTTGGCCGGGATGTGGTACTTGGCGCCCGGGTCGAACAGCGTCTCGTCGCGCGTCACCGGCGCCCGGACTCCCTGGTACTTCTCGCGCAGCTCCCACCAGCCGGCGTTGTAATCGGCGGGACCGATCTCTCCCGCGAACACCTTCCAGCGCCACTGGTCGACGAGCAGCCCGAACGGCAGGAACGCGACCTTGTCCAGCGCCATGCGCATCAGCAGGCCGAGATCGCCGCCCTCCGCGGGCAGCCGGTCGAGCAGTCCGACCTTGACGAGATACTCCGGCGTGATCGACAGCGCGACGGTGTCGCCGATGCCCTCGTGGAACCCGTCGTTGGCGCTGTCGCGATACAGCGGCGGCTGCTGGTTGTACGCGCGCTGGTAGTAGTTGTGCCCCAGCTCGTGGTGCACCGTGACGAAGTCCTCGGCGGTGATGTCGATGCACATCTTGATGCGTAGATCATCGATGTAGTCGACGTCCCACGCGCTGGCGTGGCACACGACCTCACGATCCTGCGGTTTGTCGAACAGCGAGCGCGCCCAGAAAGTCTCCGGCAACGCATCGAAGCCGAGCGACATGAAGAACCGCTCGCCGAAGCGCACCATCTCGCGCGAGTCCACGCCCTTGGCGCGCAGCAGGGCGGTCAGGTCGTAACCGGGGTCGCTCTTGCCGGGTCCGGCGAGGTCGTAGACGTTGCCCCAGCTCTGGCTCCACATGTTGCCCAGCAGGTGCGCGGGGATCGGCTGATCCTGCGGCACCCTCTCGGCGCCGTACACCTCGGCCAGCCTCGCGCGAACGTGGCAGTGCAGCGCCTCGTACAGCGGACGCACCTGCTCCCACAGCCGGTCGACCTCGGCCGCGAAGTCGTCGGGCGGCATGTCGTAACCCGAGCGCCAGAGCTGGCCCAGGTCGTCGAAGCCCAGATCGCGCGCGCCGGCGTTGGCCAGCTCCGCGAAGCGCGTGTACTGATCGCGCATCGGCGGCGAGATCGTCCGCCAGCCCTGCCACACCTCCAGCAGCTCGTCCGCGTCGCGGCTCTCGGCGAGAATGCGCGTCAGCGCCGTCAGGTCGAGGCAGTCGTCCTCGGTCTTGCAGTACTTGCCCTTGCCGTAGCGGCTCTCCATCGCGGTGGCGATCTCGGCCAGCTCGGCCTGCTTCGCCTCGTCGCGCGGCGCGACGAGCGACAGCGAAGTCTTGAGCTTGCCCAGCTTGCGCCTCACGTCCGGAGGAAGATCGAGGTCATCGAAGCGCGTCGCCTCGGCGGCCAGCTCCATCGTGGCCGCGATCGTCTCCTTGGACGCCTCGGCCGCCATGGCCTCCGTGTCGTCGGTGATGAAGTTCGACTGCACCCAGGCCGCGCGTTCGCGCTTGATCCAGGAGTCGAGCAGCCGGGCCTCGGCCGCCTCGGCGAACTCGGTGGCGCCGTCGACGGTCGCGGGACCCGAAGTGGAATTGCAGGCCGCGATCAGGCACGCGACGCAGACGAGGACGAGGGCGAGGGTTCTAGTCTTCATCCGTATTACTCCCGAACGGTAGTTGTTCCAGGCGACCGACGATCGAGCCGTCGGCCGCACCGACACGCACCGTGTCCCCGGCGCCCGCCGAGCGATGCTTGACGTAGGCCAACGCGAGCGGCCGGTCGTGGCCCGGAGGCGTCGCGGCGCTGGTGACGCGTCCGACCTCCTTACCATCGAAAAACAGCGCATCGCCCGGTTGCGGTGTGACCGAGTCGGCCCCGAACCGTACGCCGAGCAGCACGCGCGAGATCTTGTCGTAGGTCCGTAGCCGCGCGACGACCTCCTGTCCGACGTAGCACCCCTTGTCGAACGAGACGGCGTCGAGCTGGCCCGCCTCGAGCGGGTTGTAGTCCTCGGTCAGCTCGTGTCCGGCCGCGGGGATGCCACGCAGGATGCGCCGCGACTCGAGCGCATCGCTTCCCGCGGGGCAGCCGTCGACCCGGCCCGCGGCGAGCAGCAACGCCTTCCACACGCCGCCCGCACACTCGGGCGGGGTCAGCACCGAGCAGCCGTCGGGCGAGAAGCCGTCGTGGCCCAGCACACGCATCGGGATGCCGTCGAACACGGCGGGCATCGAGCCGTAGGGTGCCGGTCGCGGGTACCCGGAGGCGTCGAACGCCTCGCCCACGCGCGGGCCGATCAGCGAGATCAACACCGACGTGTCCGCCGCGTCGGCCAGGCCGATGTCCTCGCGGAAGGTGAAGCGTTGCAGATGCTCGGCGATGGCTGGGCCGGAGTCCGGGCCTCCGATCAGCAGCAGCCCTTCTTCGCCGAGATTGTGTACGACGAGTCGCTCGACGATGCGGCCCTTCGGCGTGGTGAGGATCGTCGGCCGTCCCTCTCCCTGCGCGATGCCCTTCACGTCACCGGTCGACAGGCGCTGCAGCAGGTCCAGCGCGTCGGGTCCGGTCGCGCGCAGTCGCGCGAGGCGACAGGCGTCGGCCACGACGCAGCCTTCGAGGGCCGCATCGAGCTCGCCCTCCGGGTTGCCGAAATGCAGCGGTGTCGAACTGGCGCCGTCGATCACCGCGCCGCTGCTGAGCAGGCTGTCCCGGAAGGACTCGCTCACGCGGACTCACCCCCAGGCAGGTCGACGAACTCGAGCCGCTCGATTTGCGGCACCAGCCCGGCGGCGGCGCCTTCCTTGAGAAAGCGCACGATGGATTGCCGTCCACGCTCGCCGTAGTCGCGTGTCAGGTCGTTGACGTACATGCCGACGAACCGATCGGTCAGTCCCGTGTCCAGCCCGCGGCCGAAGTCCAGTGCGTACTTCAACGCCGCGGCGCGGTTGTCGAGCCCGAAGTTGATGCTGTCGCGCAGCACGACGGTCAGCTTCTGCATCACTTCGTTGCCGAGATCCTTGCGCACGACGTTGCCGCCCAGCGGCAGCGGCAGGCCCTCGGTGCGCTCGCCCCACCAGATGCCGAGGTCGACGATCATGTGCAGGCCGCGCTCGCCGTAGGTCAACTGGCCCTCGTGGATGATCAGGCCGGCGTCCGCCTCGCCCGCCTCGACGACGTCGAGGATCTTGTCGAACGGAACGACCTTGAACGCGAAGTCCTGTTCGAGGTAGAGACGCAGCGCGAGGAAGGCGGACGTCAGTGTCCCCGGCACGGCGATCGTCTTCGACTTGAGATCCGCCGGGTTCAGCGCCTCGCGCGCCACGATGCACGGACCGTAGCCGTCGCCCATGCTCGCGCCGCACGGCATCAGCGCGTACTGGTCCGCGAGGTGTGCGTAGGCGTGGATGCTGACCGCGCTGACCTCGAGCTGGCCCTCGAGCGCTCGGCGGTTCAGTGTCTCGATGTCCGCGAGGACCTGCTCGATGTCGAATCCGGCCGTGTCGACGCCGCCGCAATCGATGCCGTAGAACATGAAGGCGTCGTCGGGATCCGGACTGTGGCCGACGCGCACGCGAGGTGGGCTGTTGGGCTGCAAGTCGATTCTCCTGTGGAGCCTATCGGGGATTGAGGCAGGATTATATCGAAACGCTAAGCGGGTGCCACACCGCTGGGATCCCCGTCGACGCTTGCTCGATCGGCCGTTTCGGTGGAAAAATGACCACTCGGCCCACACGGGTTCCGACAACACGGGAGAACGATCGATGAAACGGTGGATTTGCTTGTTGCTTCTCGTCAGTCTGTTCGCGGTGCCCGTACTCGCACGCAAGGGCGAGCCCGACGTCGTCGTCGTCCAGCACATCCTGATCAGCTTCAAGAACAAGGTCCGGGGCAAACAGCTCGACCGCACGAAGGCCCAGGCCAGGGCGCTGGCCGAGGAGTTGTTGCAGCGCGCGCAGGACGGCGAGGACTTCATGAAGTTGATCGAGGAGTACACCGACGATCGCGGAGCGACGTACACGCTGACCAACACCGACGCGGCGCTGAAGGCGAACTCGTTCGAGCGGCGCAAGATGGCCGTGTACTTCGGCGACGTGTCGTTCTCGCTGGAGGTCGGCGAGGTCGGGCTGGCCAAGTATCACGCCGGCAACAGCCCGTACGGCTGGCACGTCATCAAGCGCATCGAGTAATGGCCGCCGACTTCGACACGCGCGTCCGGGGCCTGGCGGACGATCGGCGTGAAGCGCTCGTTCGCTGGCGCCGCGATTTGCATCGCCACCCCGAGCTGGGCTTCGAAGAGCACAGGACGGCGGCGATCGTCGAGTCGCACCTGCGCGAGCTGGATCTCGAAGTGCACACCGGTATCGCGGGCACCGGACTGATCGGTGTCCTGCGTCCGGCGGGTTCCGACGAACCCGCGGTGCTGTTGCGCGCCGACATGGACGCGCTGCCGATCCAGGAAGTCTCCGGCCGGGACTACGGCTCGACGATCGAAGGGCGGATGCACGCGTGCGGGCACGACGGTCACACCGCGATGCTGCTCGGCGCCGCCGAGGTGCTGTGCGAGATGCGCGACGCACTCTCGCGACCGGTCGTGTTCTGTTTCCAGCCCGCCGAGGAGGGCCTGGGCGGCGGCAGGCGCATGGTCGAGGAGGGCGTGCTCGACATCGTCCCGGTCGGCGCGGTCTACGGCCTGCACCTGTGGTCGCTCGAGCCGGCGGGCAGGATCCTCGTCCGCCCCGGCGCGTTCATGGCCGCGGTGGACTCGTTCCAGGCGCGGATCGTGGGCCGCGGAGGACACGGCGCGTTGCCGCACGAGAGCCGCGATCCGATCGTGGCCGCGGCGCAGTGCGTCACGGCGCTGCAGACGATCGTCTCGCGCACGATCGATCCGGTGCAACCCGCCGTGGTCACCGTGGGCGAGCTGCACGCGGGCACCGCGACGAACATCATCCCCGACGATGCGCGAATGACCGGAACGCTGCGCTCGTTCGACGATCGCGTGCGGCAGACGCTGCGCACGCGCGTGCGCGAGCTGCTCGAGGCCACGGCCGCCGGTGCGGGCTGTCGCGCCGAGGTGACGATCCACGAGGGGTATCCCGCCGTGATCAACTCGACGGAGGCGGCGCGCATCGCGCGCGAGGCGGCGACGATGACGGTGGGTGAGGACAGCGTCAGCGAGCCGCCGCCGATCGCGGCCTCCGAGGACTTCTCGTACTTCCTGCGCGAGCGGCCGGGAGCGTTCCTGTTTCTCGGCGCGGGGAACGAAGAGCTGGGGATCACGGCGCCGCATCACTCGCCGGAGTTCGACATCGACGAGTCGGTGCTGCCGCGAGGCTCGGAGATGCTGGCGCGTCTGGCGTTGCACGCGGAGTGCCCGCGATAGAACGCCGGGGAGACCCCGCTTCAGACCAGACGCTCGACGTCGATGTCCGAGCGATAGGCCAGCAGCAGCTCGCCGCCGACGAAGCGTACGGCGACGAGCGTGTCGCCCACGCTGTACACGCGTTCGTGGACGTCCGCGTTGGACTGCCACTCGGTTCGCGCCAGGGCCTGTGGCTGAGGACTCGTTTCACTCTCGGTCTCGAGCGAGGCGTTGAGCAGCAGGCGCAGGGTCCAGCGCTTGCGGAACAGCGTGAAGTCGCCGTCGAACTCGGCGCACACGGCGCGCACCTGACCGCCGCTGAGCTCGTCCAGCACGGCTTCTGGGCATTCCATGGCGGTGGCCTGAATCCCGCGCACCATGTGCGCGATGAAGGCCAGCGCACGATCGTCGTCCGCGCGGGCCTCGGTCGAGAGCACGGCGAAGAAAAACATGGCGAGGATGAGCAGGGAGCGACGCATTTAGCAAGACAGTACGGAGCACCCGCGCCTCGACAACGACGGATTGTGAGGTCGGGCGAACGGCGCAACCGGAAAACCCCGCCAACGCGGAACGGCTGGCCGCTAATCGCGCGGGGCCGGGCGCAGCTCGAGGAAGACGCCGAGGAAGATCAGCGCGGCGCCGACGTAGACCGACACGGCGGGCTGCTCGCCGAGCAACAGCATCGACAGCCCCGTGGCGAGCACCGGCTGGAGGAAGATGAAGAACGCCACGACGGACGAGTCCACACGCGCCAGAGCCCAGTAGTTGATCAGGTACGCGCCCGCGGTGGGGAAGACGATGACGAAGGCGGCGAACCCCCACGTCCTGGACGAGACGGCCGCCAGGTCGGTCGCCATCAACTGCGGCAGCCCGATCGTCGCGATGCCGAGCGTGCCGAACAGCAGCAGGACCGCCGATGCGCCGAGCGGGTCGCTCTGCGTGACGAGCCGGCGCGACAGTACGAGAAACAGCGAGAACGAGGCCGCGTTGACGACCGTCAACAGGTCACCCGTCAGCAGGGGAGTGCCCGTCGACGCTCCGGGCAGGATGACCAGCAGCACCCCGGCCAGCGCGACGAGCAGCGCCGCGACGCGGCCGCGGCGCAGCTTCTCGCGGCCGAGCAGCACGGCGAACAGCATGGTGTCGATCGGAATCGTCGTGTTGATCAGCGCGGAGTGTGTCGGTGTCGTGCGCGACAGCCCCTCGATGAAACAGACCTGATTGACGACCACGCCGAGCAGCGCGAGTCCGGCCAGCTTGAGCCATACGACGGGCGAGCGGGGCAACCGACGCCGCGCGAGCAGCACGACGGCCAGGACGATCACGGCCGCCCCTCCGGCGCGCAACAGCGCCCAGGCGCGCGGCGGAATCTCCTCGAGGATCAGCTTGGCCGCCAGGTAGTTCAGTCCGAAGAACACCTGGACCAGCACCAGCCCGGTCACGACCAGTGCGCGATTCTCGCGAGAATCCGTCAACGACGCGCCTCCGACATGCGGCGCCACGGTACATCAAACAGAAAAAAGCCCGGCCGCGAACGGCCGGGCTTCTCACTGACTGACGTCGTCAGGGTGACGGGTGGATCAGAATCCGCCCATGCCTCCACCGCCCATGGCGGCGGCGGCGGCAGCGTCGCCACCCTTCTTGTCCTCGTCGGCGACCTCGCTGACGAGGGCCTCGGTGGTCAGCATCAGACCGGAGATCGAGGCCGCGTTCTGCAACGCGGAGCGCACGACCTTGGTCGGGTCGATGATGCCCTTGTCGGCCATGTTGACGTACCTCTCGGTCTGCGCGTCGAAGCCCTTGGGGTCCTCGAGCTCGAGAACCTTGTTGACCACGACCGAGCCTTCGAGGCCGGCGTTGTTCGCGATCTGGCGCACCGGCTCTTCGACGGCGCGCAGGACGATGCGCACGCCGGCGCCCTGGTCCTCGTTCTTCTGCGCCTTCATCAGCCGCTCGAGCGGCTTCTTGGCGCGCAGCAGGGCCACGCCGCCGCCCGGGACGATTCCCTCTTCGACGGCCGCCTTGGTGGCGTGCATCGCGTCCTCGACGCGGGCCTTCTTCTCCTTCATCTCGGACTCGGTGGCCGCACCGACCTTGATCACGGCGACGCCGCCGACCAGCTTGGCGAGACGCTCCTGCAGCTTCTCACGTTCGTAGTCGGAGGAGGTCTCCTCGGTCTGGTTGCGGATCTGGTTCACACGGCCGGCGATGTCCTTCGCTTTGCCGCCACCCTCGACGATCGTCGAGTTGTCCTTGTCGATGACGATCTTCTTCGCCTTGCCGAGGTCGGCCAGCTTGATGCTGTCGAGCTTGATGCCGAGGTCCTCGGTGATGCAGGTGCCGCCGGTCAGGATCGCGATGTCCTCCAGCATGGCCTTGCGACGGTCGCCGAAGCCCGGGGCCTTGACGGCGCAGACGTGCAGCGTGCCGCGCAGCTTGTTCACGACCAGCGTGGCCAGCGCCTCACCCTCGACGTCCTCGGCGAGGATCACCAGCGGCTTGCCCGTCTTGGCGATCTGCTCGAGCACCGGAAGAAGGTCCTTCATGTTGGAGATCTTCTTCTCGTGGATCAGGATGTACGGCGACTCGAGGACGCACTCCATCCGCTCGGAATCGGTGACGAAGTACGGCGAGAGGTAGCCGCGATCGAACTGCATGCCCTCGACCACCTCGAGGGAGGTCTCGAGACCCTGGGCCTCCTCGACCGTGATCACGCCGTCCTTGCCGACCTTGTCCATCGCCTCGGCGATGATCTTGCCGATCATCGGGTCGCTGTTGGCGGAGATGCTGCCGACCTGCGCGATCGCCTTACCGGCCACCGGGCGGGAGAGCTTCTGGATCGACTCGACGGCCGTCTCGGTCGCGAGGTCGATGCCGCGCTTGATGTCCATCGGGTTGCCGCCGGCCGTCACGGCCTTGACGCCCTCGCGGAAGATCGACTGGGCCAGCACGGTCGCGGTCGTGGTGCCGTCACCGGCGACGTCCGACGTCTTGCTGGCGACCTCGCGCACGAGCTGGGCGCCCATGTTCTCGGTCGGATCTTCGAGCTCGATCTCCTTGGCGACCGACACGCCGTCCTTGGTGGACAGCGGCGAGCCGAACTTCTTCTCGAGGACCACGTTGCGACCCTTCGGTCCCAGCGTGATCTTGACGGCATCGGCGAGTTTGTTGACGCCGCGCAGCATGGAGTGGCGCGCGTCCTCGGCGTACGTGATGATCTTCGCAGCCATTCGGGGATTCCTCCTCAGATTCTTTGAATCTTCGTTTTGTCGTTATGAAGCGGGGGGTGGATCAGCTGATGATCCCGAGGACTTCTTCCTCGCGCAGGATGACGTGCTCGTTGTCGTCGATCTTGATCTCGGTGCCGGCGTACTTGCCGAACAGGATGCGGTCGCCGACCTTGAGCTCGAGGGGGACGCGCTCGCCCTTCTCGATGCGGCCGCTGCCGATCGCCATCACTTTGCCTTCCATCGGCTTTTCCTTGGCGGTGTCCGGGATGATGATGGCGCCGCGCTTCTGCTCTTTTTCTTCGACGCGCTTCACGAGGACTCGGTCGTACAGGGGCTTAACCTTCATGGTTCTCTCTTCCTCCAGAAAGGGACTTAAATCTCTGAATCTAAACGGTTTCTGTTTTGTTGTTTGGCACTCCTGGGTGCCGAGTGCCAGTACTATAGGATTGGCCTCAGGGGGTGTCAAGGCGGGCCGAAAAAGATTTCACTTCGGTGGACGCGATGCGGTCCGGAGGTGACATTAAGGGGTAGGGAACTCTCCGAAACGTAGCAAAAACCCCTGAATCCCGCCGCGGCCGCGGGGCACGGTTCTTGATACGAGTAGGGGGTGGGGCGTAACTTCTTGTGTCGAGGGCACGACGCATGGCAGAACGACAGATCGACGACGAATCGCGGCGACGGATCGAGCGCCTGGACCAGGAGAGCCTGGAGGCCCGGCTGCGCGACGCCGCGCAGGCGCTGCAGCCCGATCGCATCATGGACGACCTCGAGGTGCGCCACCTGACGCGCGTCATCACCGAGTGCTCGTTGTTGCTGACCGACGTCTACTCCGAGGAGCGCCTGCTGCGCATCATGCACCCCGAGAGGGGCTTCCTCGCCAACCTGATCGATCAGCTGATCGAGAAACAACGCCAGGGCGAAGGGGAGGCGCTGTACCTCGTGCGCCGGCTGCCCGAGGACGTGCGCGTCGTGGGCGACAAGGCGCTGTTCGACATCGGCCTGCTCGGCCTGCGCCAGGTCAAGGGCTACGACCTCGAAGAGCTCGGGGCGCGCGCCTACCGCATGGCGGGGGAGGCGCTCGAGCTGCTGGCCGAGGACCGCAGGCTGCACAAGTTCTTCAAGGAGAACCGGCTGTTGATGCTGCCGCTGGAGCAGGAAGTCACGTTCATGCGCCAGTGCGCAGAACGCTTCCGCGTCTACGCGGAGATTCTGCGCGGGACCGGCCACGACCTGCCCGAGTCGATGCGCGACGTGGCGGCCCGGGTTCCGCTGATGGCGGCCGCCGCCGAGGCGCTGACGAAGCGGGACGAGGTAACGGCGCTCGTGCCCGTGGACAAGGCCGAGGCGGACGCCTACGTGCAGGCCGCGCGCGGAGAATCGGCGACCGACGGCGACCTGTCCGAGCAGCAGGCGCTGTCGATCTACGAACGGCTGCTGCTGTTCTCGTCGCTCGACATCGCTCAGCTGGGGCATGCCCTGAACGCGACCGTCGTCGATCAGACGCGGGCCGTCGAGACGCTGTGCGACGAATTCAGCCTGTTCGCCGCGGGTACGCGCGACCTGCGCAAGCCGCCGGCCTACTTCCTCGTCGGCCCCACCGGCGTGGGCAAGAACCACCTCGTCGAGAGTCTGTGCCGCCTGCTCGAGGGTGTGTGGAACACCGAGATCCCGGCGCTGACCATCGAGGGTCCGAACTACACGTATCCGTCCGATATCAACGAGCTGCGCGGTGCGACGCGCGGCTTCATCCGCTCCGATGAGGAGGGGTTGCTGACCGCGTTCCACGAGCGCTCCTCGCGCGCCCCGTTCAGCGTGATCCTCGTCGACGAGGTCGAGAAGGCGCACTCGCAGCTGCTGACGTTCTTCCTGTCGATCCTGGATCGCGGCACGACGACCGACAACCGCGGCAACGTGCTCAACTTCTCCAACTCGATGCTGTTCTTCACCTCGAACCTGGGCTACAGCGACGCCCAGCAGCGCAGCGTGCCCGTCGGCTTCATGGACGAGGACGCGCGCGACGTCGCGATCGACACCGACATCCGCAAGGAGCTGCGCCACGCGCTGAAGCCGGAGTTCGTCAACCGCGTGCGCATGGTCCACTTCAACCGGTTGACGCGATCGAGCGCCGAGCGGATTCTGGATCTGGAGTTCGACCGCATCGCCCGGCGCTACGCCGAGGTGCACGGCCTGCGCGTCGTCCTCGACGACTCGGCACGCGAGGAATTGATCGGGCGCGGCTTCTCCCCGACCTACGGCGCCCGGCACCTGGCCGCCACGCTCGAGTCGGTGTGCAACGTCGAGATCGCAAAGAAGGTGTCGCAGGACGACCGACGGCGCGAGGGCGACCGCGGCCTGCTGCAGTGGATCCGCGAGATCCGCTCGGGTGAGCGCGCGGCGGAGCCGGGCGAGGTCGGCCGTCGCGTGCTGGAGCACACGCGCGCACGCCTCGACTACGACACGCTGCACGTCGTCTGCCGCGACGGTGAGTTCGACTACGTCCCCGAGAATTCGCGGGAGCCGTCGTGAACGGCCCACGCTGCCTGCTGGACCAGGTCCAGGGTCTGCTCGAGCGCACGTACCACATGTACACCGGCCTCGAGAGCGCCGGTCGCTTCGTCATCGGCCATCGCGGCTACAAGTTGCTGTACGCCGAGGAAGAGGAGTTCCTGCACGCGCCGCGCTCGGGAGCCGGCTGCGGGGCGAAGGTGCTGTTCCGCGAGACCGGACGCTCGGTGCGCGCGGCGCTGTTCTTCCCCGACGAGCAGATCGAGCGGCTCGAACGCTTCCCACCCCAGCGGGGGCTGGGCGACGAGAACGTCGACGCCTTCGCCGCGCTGGTCGAGGAGCTGGACCACCTGCTGGTGCTGGCCGAGCGCGTCCGCGAGCAGCGCACGGTGTCGATGTTCGAGCTCGAGCTGCACGCCAACGTCAGCAAGCACCTGGTGCTGACGCGCTTCCTCGCCGGCAACCGTCCGGCCCTGGAAGTCGAGCAGAAACTGTGGCTGCGCCACCATCTGTTCGGCAAGATCCGCTTTACCGACCCCGACACTCGCGTGCGCGCACGCTACCGCGACGCCCGTCGCTGGGGCGTGCGCTTCCTCGACGCGCTCGGCGCGCTCGATCCGGCGAAGCGGCTGCGTACGCTGCGCCGCTTCCACTCGGCGACCTCGTACGGCAAGACCTCGCTGATCCGCTCCCTGGCCGCGTAGGCGGGAACACTCCCGGCAGGCCGGGTTCTCTGCCGCCGGAAACCCGGCGGAAGGGTCGAATTGTCAATTCAATGATGTGTATGTATGATATGTATGAGTCTGGTGTATAGGTAGAATATGTCCAGAAGAATCCAAGTGGTCGTCGACGAGCACGAGGCGGAGCGCTTCCGGCGCCAAGCCGCCGTGGAGGGGATGACCCTGAGCGGATGGCTGCGGAAGCTGGCGCGCGATCGCATCGATGCCGCAGGCCATTACGGAGGCCTTCGCTCGATGGACGACCTGCGCGGGTTCTGGAAGGTCTGCGACGCCGCCGAGACCGGGCGCGAACCGGACTGGGACGAGCATCTCGACGTGATCGCCCGGTCGCGTCGCCGCGGCGGCTCGGAGACGTGACGTTCGTCGATACCAACGTGTTCATGTACGCGGTGGGGCGGGACCACCCCCTGAAGGAAGTTGCGCGTCGCTTCTTCGAGGACGCGATCGCGGACCGTGCCGTTCCTCTCGCTACCTCGGCGGAGGTTCTCCAGGAGCTGCTGCACGCGTACCTGCCGGTCGAGCGGATGGGCACGCACGATGCCGCGATCCGCCTGCTCGAGTCCTGCGTCGGCGACGTCTGGTCGATCGAGGCCGACGACGTCCGGCTGGCCCGCGACCTGACCGCGAAGCACCCGTCGCTGGGCGCCCGAGACCTGCTGCACGCGGCGTGCTGCGTCCGACGCGGCGTGACGCGGGTCAAGACCTTCGACCGCGGTCTGGCGTCTTGCTTTCCCGAACCCGCCTGAGTCTACGGACAGGGCACACCGGGTTGTCGCGCGAGACCCGTGCTCGTCGTGCCGAGTCCGGTCTCGCCCTCTGCGTCGACGACGCTGCGCAGGTAGAACAGCCCGTCGCCCGTGGTGGGAATCACCGGGTCAAGGAAAACTGTGTCCGTCGGGTCCGGATCCAGGCCGGTCAGGCAGCTTCCGTATCCGTCGTCGGGCAGTCCGTCGTCGTCGACGTCGACGAGAGACGACAGGTCGCCACGGTAGACCTCGTACGACAGGGCGCCGGTGACGGCCGGCCAGGTCACCGTCTCGCGGTCGGCCTCGACCACCAGGGAGGTCGGCCCGGACTGATTGAGCAGCAGCGACAGCGCCCCGCTCGAGGCGGTGCCCGCGAGGTCGACCCGCCCGTCCTCGTTGAGATCGGCCGCGGCAAGTCCGAGGATGCCGTAATCAGCGACGAAATCGCGCTCCGGTCCGAAGCCGCCCTCTCCGTCCGCTAGCCACACGCCGATCCAGCGGCTCGAGCCGACCGCCATGTCCACGCTGCCGTCGCCGTCGAGGTCGCTCGTGACGAGAGACTGCGCGAACGGTCCGCTCGGCCACGCGCGATTGAGGGGTAAGACGAGGGCCGCTCCCATCCCACCGGAACCGTCTCCCGGATAGACGTGGAGGTCGCTCGACGTCTCGTGCACCACGGCGAGATCTCGAACGCCGTCGCCCGTCAGGTCGGCCAGCTTCAGGTCGGTCGGATCCTCCCCGACCGGCACGGCGGAGAGCGAAACGAACGTCCCGTCGCCGACGCCGAGCAACAGCGTCACATCGTCCGAGTCGCGGTTGGCGACGGCGAGATCCGGAACGTCGTCTCCGTCGAGGTCTCCCGCGGCGATCGCTGTCGGGGACAGGCCCGTGGGGATGGTCAGCGCCGGCCCCAGGGTTCCGTCGCCGAGCCCGAGCCGTACGGAGAGGTCGTTGCCTGTCGCATGGGTCACGGCGACGTCGTCCTGTCCGTCGCCGTCGAGGTCGGCGGCGACGACGGCCGACGGTGCGGCCCCGACGGCGACCCCGGCGCCCGCCGTGAACGAGCCGGCGCCGTCGTTGATCAGCAGGGTGAGATCGTTCGTCGCAGCGTTGGCCACGACGAGATCGGGAGCCGGATCGCCGTCGAGCTGCGCGACCGCGATCGCGGACGGTTCGTCGCCGACGGGGACGCGGATCTCGGGAGCGAATTCGGCCGCCGCGCTGCCGAACAGGATCGACACGTCGTCGGAGGCGAGGTTGACCGAAACGAGGTCGTTGCGGCCGTCCGAGTCGAGGTCCGCGACGACGACGTCCTGTGGCTCGTCCCCGATCTCCAGCAGCAGGCCGGTTGCGAATCGACCCTCCCCTCGGCCGAACAGGATGTTGATCTCATCGAGCGTGAAGCTCGGCCGGGCCAGGTCGGCGAAGCCGTCCTCGTTGAAGTCGGCGATCGCGATCGAATAGGCCCTCTCGCGAATGAAGTCGAGCTCCAGAGCCGCCCCGAACTGACCCGTTCCGTCGCCGAAATACAGCGACAGCCCGGGGCTACCCAGGTAGTTGGAGGTGGCCAGGTCCAGGTTCCCGTCCCCGTCGAAGTCCGCGATGCCGGTGAACGTCGCGTTCGGTCGTCCGGTCTCCAGCGTCTGACCCTCGGTGAAGGTCCCGTCGGCGTGGCCCAGCAGGATGGTCACCGCGCCGTCCGAGTCGCCGTAGGTGGAGACGAGGTCCAGCACGTCGTCCCCGTTCAGGTCGACCGCCCGCACGTGACGCCCGCCGATCCCGTAGTCGGCGGGATCCGCGAAGGTCCGGTTCGGCTTGGCGAGCCGTACTCGGAGTCCGCTCCCGTACCGGCCACGCGCGAAGTCGTCGATCCCGTCGCCGTTGAAGTCTCCCGCGGCGATGGACCAGCAGGGGTTGTGGTCCACCTCGATCTCGTCGCCGAAGGTCCCGTCGCCCGCGCCCCAGTACACCGTGCTCGAGCCGCCATTGGCCCAGTTCGCGGCCACGATGTCGAGGTGGTCGTCACCGTCGAAGTCGCCCACGGCGAGGTCGACCGGTAGCTCGTCGACGACCCCGTACTCGACCGGCGGACCGAACGATCCGTCGGCCTGCGCCAGGAGAATGGAGATCTCGCCGGAGAACGAGCAGGCCACCGCCAGGTCGTCGATCCCGTCCTCGTCGAAGTCGCCGAGCCGCGCGAACGACGCTCCGCCGTCGAGCCCGGGGCCGCAGGCCTCGTAACGCTTCACGGGTGCGAAGGTCCCGTCCCCGTGGCCGTAGAGGATCGCCACGTCGTCGGTGTCCCGGTTGGCCGAGATCAGGTCGGCGTGCCCGTCATCGTTCAGGTCGACGGCGATCAGGCCGTACGGTTCTTGCCACATCGGCAGGGCGGGGTGCGGGTAGAGCTCGACCGCGAGCCCCGCGCCGGACAGGCCGAGCGAGAGCAGCAGACAGGCGACGCCTCTGGGCATACTGGGCACCTCCTCCGGTTCGGACCCTCGCCTCGTCAGGCGTCAAGGAGCGGCCGGAGGGGCAGCGCCCGTCAGTGGGCGTACTTCAGCGAGTACTTCTTGTGCGTCCCCTTGTCCTGGTTGGCCTCGAAGTCGAAGACGGAAGCTCCCGTGAAGGCCGAGAAGCCTGCCGTAACGGAGGCCGAACTTCTCGGGGCCCAGGCCGGTGCGCTGCTCGGCGGCGTGTATGCGTTGCTGTGGTACGCGGTGGCCGATCGGGCCGCTGGACAGGGGCGTCGTCCGAGCGCGACGTGGCACGGACTCGCCGCGACCGTGATCGCCTACCCGCTGGTGTGGGAGTCCAGCGTCAAGTTCGGCTTCCTGGGGCCGACAGCGTCGGTCGCGTGCCTGGGCGTGATCACGGCGGCGGCGATCGGGCTCGGCTCCGGAATCACGATCGCGCGCGAGCTGCCCGCCGGTTGGATCGCGTTGGGAATCGCCAGCGCCGGAATCGGCCTCGCCGGTTATGCGGTCTCGTTCACGCTCATCGATCGCGCGGAAGGGCGGACGAACTTCATCGTCTACAGCAGCCTGGCGCTGGTGTTCGTCATGCTCGCCGTCGTCGAGCTGTTGCCCGTGCCCGTGCTGGCCGTGTTTCTCGCGCTCGGGGCGCTGGCGATGGCCTGGATAGGGGCACGGCGCGGTCTACGCGGTCGCCGCGGCGATCGCCTACTGTGCGTTTCCATCGCGGTGCACGGCAGGACGTGGGGGCGCCTGTCCGAGGCGCCCAAGCTCGTCGTCCTCGTCATCGCCACGCTGGGACTCGGCGGGCTGGTCGTGTCCCTGGTGGCGCCGCTGCTTCCCGGCGATCTCCGACCGGACGCACTCGCCGTGTTGCGCACCGCGGTCGTGGCCGTGACGGCGGTCGCGCTGGCCTGGCTCGGGCGCATGCCGCGCCTGGTGCAGGACCTCGTGGCTGGCCTACGCGGCGCTGATCGCGGGCGGGTCGTTGACTTGCCGGGGCTTTTGCGTACACTCTTGCGGACTAGCTAACCTGCCGAAACGGCACGACTTCCGGTCACAGACGTGGGCTGGGCGGGGCCGCTCCGAAGCGGTCCCCGGGACAGGCTGTCGACAGGCCTGGACCGGAAGCGACGGGGGCGAACGGGATGACGGTTGATTGCGAAGCGCGTGTTCGGGGACCGGCCCCGGGCCGCGTGTTGTTGCTGCTGGGAGTCACCACGTGCTGGCTGCTCTCGGCGGGTATGGCCCGTGCGTTGACCGACGAGGAGATCTTCCGCGTCTTCGAGCTCGACGCGGTCAATCCCGGCGCCCGCGCGCTGGGGATGGGCGGGGCGTCGATCTCGATCGCCTCGGACTCGACGGCGACGCTGGCCAACCCGGCCGGGTTGTACGGCGTGTCGAGCCTGGTGATCGACCTCGACCTGCGCCACACGGACCCCGACACGCGGACCTCCGGCGCGCAGCTCGGCAGCCTGGACGTGGACAGCGGGACGGGCGACCGCGACCTGCCGTACCTCGATCTCGACAACGTCACCAACGACGACAGCGCGACCGACGTCTCGTATCTGGGCGAGGCGTTCCGCCTGAGCAAGCGCTTCACCTTCGGACTCGCGGCGCGCGCGGTCGTCTCGCAGGACCGCACGCTGTCGGACGGCGCCGCCACGACGGGCGCGCGCTTCGCGTTCGAGTCGTTCCCCAACGCGGTCGTCGGCGGCGAGCTGCAGGCCTACTCCGTCGACACGCGCGTCACGGGCTCGAGCTCGACCGACCTGCGGCAGCTCAGCGCGGCGCTGACGTTCGACGCCAGCCCCGAGTTCTCGATCGGCGCGACGCTGACCTACGCCAAGCTCGAGCTCGACATGTTCACCCGGACGCGCGTCGACGATCCGCTGCAGCTGCTGAGCGACCCCGGCCACCCGCGGCTGCCGACCGAGCCCGCGACCGACCTCTACGAGACGCGGATCGACGACAGCGACACGGATTACTCGTACACGATCGGCATCCACTGGCACCCGGACAACCTGTTCGCGTCCGGCCGCTCGCCGCTGCACGTGGGGGCGATCTACCACAAGGGCGCGAGTTACGAGCTGCTCGAGACCGCGTCGCTGAACGACGTGGACGATCCGAGCTTCACCAACCTCGTCGTCGAGCCGGACCGCTTCGGCGTCGGGGCGAGCTATCGGCCCGACCCGAACTGGACGCTGACGCTGGACTACGAGAGGGTCGAGTACTCCGACATGCTCGAGGACTACCGGGCCCAGGTGAACTATTTGACGTCGGATCGCGTCGCGGACGGTGCGTTTGCCACCGATCCCGAGCGCTCGGTCGAGTACACCGTCGACGACGGAAGCGTGTTGCGCCTCGGCGGCGAGTATGCCGACGACAGCGCCGGCGGGATGCACTGGGCCGTGCGCGGCGGCTGGTACCGACTGCCCGACGGGCAGATCCGCATGTCGCAGTTCAACAGCGCCGACGACGCGATCAACGACACGTACCGCGCTGCGTTCCGCGGCGAGGACGAAGAGGATCGGTTCACCGTGGGCGCCGGGCTGCGGTTCGGCCGCTTCTCGGTCGAGCTGGCCGGCGACTTCGGCGATACAGGGACGGTGGCGGTGGCGAGCCTGGGTTTCCGCTTCGGCGCGAAATCCGGAGACGACGCGGAGCAGCCCTGATGCGGCTAGCGACGGGGAGGCAGGGTGACCAGCAGCGACTCCTGGTCGCGCAGGACGGACTCGCCCGCGTCCGCGTGGCGCAGGCGGCCGAGGATCGTGAACGGCCCGCCGATGCGACCCTCGGGGAAGCCGTACTCGCCGACGTAGACGCCCGCCTCGCTCTCGACCATCGGCTGCAGTTCGGCGACGTCCGGCGTGACGTCGAACGTGGCCTCGAGCCCGGGGTCGCCGGTCAGCGTGACGCGAACGACGAAGGCGCCTCCCTCGCCGCGCAGGTCCTCGACGACGTGCGCGACCGAGACGATCTGCGGCTTCTCGTAGACGACGGCGCCGCGCAGCTCGAGCACCATCTTCTTGCTGCCGCCCGAGCAGGCGCCGGTGAGCAGGAGCGTCGCGGCCGTCAGGCACAGGGCGACGGCCCTGCGCGCGCGCGGTCGATGCCGGGATTCGGGCCTGCTCATCGAGATCATCGTACTTCCTACAGCAGAACTGCCGTGCCGGATCCGCCCTGTGCAGCCGACACGGCGCGCGAGTATAAACCAACCCAGGCGTTGCGGCCGGTCACGCAGGCCGCGCGCGGGGGAGTCGAGACGCCATGACGACAGCGAAGCCACGCACCGCCATCCCGATGTCTCTATCCGTGGTGGGCCTCGCGCTCTGCCTGTGCCTTCCGGTCGCCATGGCCGGCTTCGTCGGCGAGGACCTGCCCGAGAGCTTCTCGATGTGCGAGGAGCTCGGCGGATCGGGCCAGGCGCCGCGGCCCGAGTGCGAGGGCAGCGATGTGCGCTTCCGCTCCACGGGTGCCGGCGACTCGCAGTTCGGCTTCTCGCTGGCCTCGGGCAACCTCAACGGCGACGCGTTCGAGGATCTGGTCGTCGGCGACCCGCAGAACAACCGCGTCTATGTCTTCTTCGGACGCAAGAGCCTGGTCGCGGGCTACGAGCTGGACCCGCTGACGGAGGACCGCACCGTCGTCGCGGAGGACAGGGCGGACCTGATCCTCGAGCCGCCGGGCTCGGTCGCGATCGGCTCGCTCGGTTTCTCGATCGCCGTCGGCGAGGAACAGGATGCGACCGGCTGTGGCGACGACGAGCTGGCGGCTCCGCTGCTGATCGGCGCGCCGGGCACGCCCGGCGTCGAACCCGGGCTGCGCGGCGCGGCGCTGTATCTCGCGGCCGGCACGCTGTGCTTCGCCGTCGAGAACCCTGCCACCCCGGAGACGCTCGACCCGGTCGCGTTGGGGCAGGGGTTGCGCTCGACGTTCGTCGACGCGCAGGACGAGTTCGGCTACTCCGTCGCATTCGGCCGCCTGCTCGAGGACGGAGGCGACAACCAGGACGTCGTCGTCGGCGCGCGCGGTGCGATGGGCGGTGCGGGTCGCGTGACCGTGTTCCCCGTCAACGGCGGGGTCGTGGATGAGGCGTTCGACAAGCTGGTCGAGATCGCGGGCCGCGAGGGTGACGGCCTCGGCGAGGTGCTGGCGTCCGGCAACCTGGACGACGACTTCGACGAGGAGGAAGAGCCGCAAGGCGACGAGGACGACCTGGCCGTGGGCGCCGTCGGCACCGAGGCCGGAACGGTCTACGTCGTGCAGGGGCCGCTGTCGGCGACCGGCGGCGGAAGCGGTGACGGCGTGTACGGCGTTGATGACGACGCGGTGCGGACGATCGACGGCGAGCAGCCGGGTGATTTCTTCGGCTTCAGCGTCGCGCTGAGCGTCGACGGACGTTTTGCCGTGGGCGCGGTGTTCGCGGACAACGACCCTCCCGGTGAGAACGGCGGCGACCCGGCGACCAACGTCGGCACGATCGGCCGCACGCACTGCGGCAAGGTCTACGTCTGGGGCCCGGGAGTGTTCAACGGCCCCGAGGGCGATCTCGGCGCCGCGAGCGCGGCCCTGACCGTGGTCGGCCGGCGTTCGGGCGATCACCTGGGCTTCGGTGTCGCGTTCGACGAGCTGAACGCGAACCAGAACGACCTCGACCTGGAGGAGATCCTCTTCAGCGCGCTGCGCGAGGACGGCACGGGGCTGTCGGTGGACGAGATCGACCAGGGCACCGTCTACGTCGCGGTCGACAACACGTTCCTCTCGTCGCCGGTCGACCTGGGGGCCTGCTCGGCCGCCTCGGACTGCACCGGTGTGGCGAACATCAACGTGATGCTGTTCGGCGGCGATCGGACCGACGACGTGGCGAGCGAGATCGGCTTCGCGGTCGACGCCGGCGACTTCAACGGCGACGGCTCGGCCGAGCTCTACGCCTCGTCGATCGTACGCCGGCAGGTCTACGCCGTCAGCCTGCTCGACTCCGACGACGACCGCGAGACCGTGGGCCGCAACCTGCGCGACGACGACGACGACGGGGACGACGACCCCGACTCGACCGACTGCGCGCCGCTCGATCCCGACATCAGTGGCTCGGCGGATGAGGTCTTCTGTAACGAGATCGACGAGAACTGCAACGGCGACGAGGACGACGCGCCCGACGACGACGGCGACGGCTTCGACCTGTGCGGCGACGAGGAGACGCAGGAGGACTGCGACGACAACGACCCCGACAGTTTCCCCGGAGCGGACGAGCTGTGCGACGGCAACGACAACGCCTGTGGCGAGCTGATCCCGCCGAACGAACGCGACGTCGACGGCGACGGGTACGTCGAGTGCGAGGACTGGGCGGACACACAGGAGGACAACGAGAACGTCCTCGGCGGCGGCGACTGCGACGACCTCGAGTCGAACGCGTTCCCCGGCGTGGCCGAGCTGGAGGAGAACCCCGAGGAGTGCCGCCGCGACACGGACGGCGATGGCTACGGTGAGATGAACCCACCCGAGGGCATCGAGGGCGGGACCGACTGCGACGACATCTCGCTGGGCGCCTCGTTCACCTTCCCCGGGGCCGCGTCGGCCGAGGCCAGTCCCGACGAGTGTCGCAAGGACGAGGACGGCGACGGGTACGGCGACGACGACCCGCTCGAAGGCGTCGATCCGGGTTCGGACTGTGACGACGCCGACGCGATCAGTTTCCCCGGCGCCGCGGAGATCTGCGACGGCAACGACAACGCCTGCACCGGTGATCTGCCGGACGACGAGCTCGACCTGGACGACGATCAGTACCTGGCGTGCACCGCCTTCGACGACGTCCAGGGCGACGATCCGGACATCCTCGGCGGTGACGACTGTGCGGCCGAGGACGAGTTCACTCATCCCTCCGCCGGTTCGAACGAGGTCAACCCCGATGCCTGCCGGCGCGACATCGACGGAGACGGCTGGGGCGACGTCGTCGCCCCCGAGGACGGCGTGGCCGGCACGGACTGCGACGACCTGTCCGAGGTCACCTTCCCCGGCGCGGCCGAGGTCGAGGCGCCGCAGAACTGCATGAAGGACGCCGACGACGACGGCTTCGGCGACACCGACGTACTGTTGCCGGTCGTCGCAGGCAACGACTGCGACGACGACGACGCATCCAGCTTCCTCGACGCGGAGGAAGTCGTCGACGACGGGATCGACCAGGACTGCAACGGGTTCGACTCGGTAACCTGCTTCGAGGATCTCGACCGCGACGGCTTCGGCAGCCTCGAGACGCTGATCTCGGACGACGGCGACTGCGACGACCCGGGCGAGTCGACTCTGGACACCGATTGCAACGACGGCGACGACGAGATTTACCCCGACGCGGAGGAGATCGTCGACGACGGGATCGACCAGGACTGCAACGAGTTCGACACCATCACCTGCATCGTCGATGCGGACGGAGACGGATTCGGCGCCGAGTCGGGTGAGACCGTGCTGGCGGATGACGAGAGCTGCGACGCCGAGCAGAACGAGGCGACGACCGCGGACGACTGCGACGACGCGGACGCCACCACCTACCCCGACGCCAAGCAGCTGTGCGACGGCAACGACAACACGTGCGCGGATTCGCTGCCGGCGGACGAGACGGACGGCGACGGCGACGGGTGGGTTGTTTGCAGCGGCTGGGACGATGTGCAGGGCGACGACCCGGACGTTCTCGGCGGCGACGACTGCGAGGATACGGCGGACGACATCTTCCCCGGCGCCGCGGTCAACGAGGCCGCGGCCGATGCCTGCATGCGTGACCGCGATCGCGACGGGTTCGGCGACCCCGATCCACCCGAGGGGATCGTGGCCGGAACGGACTGCGACGACCTGTCGCCCGACACGTTCCCGGGCGCGGCGGCGATCGATGGGCCGTTCAACTGCATGCGCGACGCCGATGACGACGACTACGGAGACTCGTCCGCGACGCTGCCCGTCGTCGCGGGCACGGACTGCGCCGACGCCGACCCGGCGAGCTTCCCCGGCGCGCCCGAGCTGTGCGACGGCAACGACAACGCCTGCTCGGGCGAGGTCCCGCCCGAGGAGATCGACGACGATGGTGACCTCTACGTCGAGTGCAATGGCTGGGCCGATCCGCAAGGCGACCAGCCCGAGATCGTCGACGGCGGGGACTGCGCCGAGGGCGATTCCGCGACCTTCCCCGGCGCCGCGCCGAACGAGAACTTCGCCAATGCTTGCATGACCGATTCCGACGGCGACGACTACGGCAACGTGGTCACCGGCGCCGGTGTCACGCCGGGCACGGACTGCGATGACGCCTCCGACGTGACCTTCCCCGGTGCGGCCGAGGTCGAGGCGCCGTTGAACTGTATGCGCGACGCCGACGACGACGGCTACGGCGACGCGGCCGCGGCGCTTCCCGTCGTGCCGGGACAGGACTGTGCCGACGACGAGCCCAGCGCGAACCCCGGCCAGATCGAGGGTCCGATCGGCGACGCCACGTGCGGCGACGGCCTGGACAACGACTGCGACGCGAACCTCGACGGCGACGACCCCGGCTGCCAGGACACGGGCGCCTGCCCCGACGTCGACGACGACGGCTTCGCCGACTGCACGACCGAGCCCACGTGCGACGACACCGGCCTGACCTGTGGTGACTGCGACGACCTCGATCCCGACATCAACCCCGGCGCGGCCGAGGTGTGCGACAACGTCGACAACAACTGCGACGGCACGGTCGACGAGGGCTTCGACCAGGACGACGACGGCTTCACCACGTGCGACCTGCCCGAGCCGGACTGCGACGACGGCGACGCCGACGTGAACCCGCTGGAGCTGGAGGCGTGCGCCGACGGCATCGACAACGACTGCGACGCGGGGACGCCGGACGTGTTCGACATGGACGGAGATGGGGCGGATTGTCAGGCCGACTGCGACGACAACGACGCGCAGCTGAACCTAGACGACCTCGACAAGGACACCTTCGACACCTGTGACGGCGACTGCGACGACGGCGACGGCGACGTCAATCCCGGCACCCCCGAGGTCTGTGGCGACGCGACCGACAACGACTGTAACTCGTTGACGCCAGACGTCTTCGACGCGGACGAGGATGGGGCCGACTGCCTGGCCGATTGCGACGACGGCGACCCGCTGCTGAACCAGCTCGACGAGGACATGGACACGTTCAGCACGTGCGACGGGGATTGCGACGACGAGGACGGGGCGGTCAATCCCGACGCGACCGAGGTGTGCGACAGCGTCGACAACGACTGCGACGGTGTCGTCGACGGCGAGTTCGACGGCGACGGCGACGGCTTCACCACCTGCAGCGGTCCGTTCGATTGCGACGACGGCGACCCGCTGACCAATCCAGGCGCGCCCGAGATCTGCGGCGACGACAAGGACAACGACTGCAACGACGTCACGCCGGACCTGTTCGACATCGACGGCGACGGTGCGGCGTGTGACGTCGACTGCGACGACCAGGACGTCAACAGCTTCCCCGGCGCGGACGAGCTGTGCGACGGCAACGACAACAACTGCGACCTGCTGCTGCCCACGGCCGAGACCGACCCGGACGCAGACGGCTACGCCGGTTGCCCCGACTGGGACGACACCCAGGGGGACAACCCGGGCATCACCGGCGGCGGCGACTGCGACAACGGGGCCGCGGACACGTTCCCCGGCGCTGCTGCGGCCGAGCCGTTCGCCGAGGCCTGCATGAAGGACACGGACCTCGACGGCTACGGCGACCTCGACCCGCCCGCAGGCGTCACGTCCGGCACCGACTGCGACGACGACTCGAACACGACGTTCCCGGGCGCGGCGCAGATCGAGGCGCCGCTGAATTGCATGCGCGACGATGACGACGACGGCTACGGCGACGCGGACGCGACCCTGCCCGTCGTGCCGGGAGGGGACTGCGACGACTCCGAGCCGCTGGTCAGTCTGGGCTTCGACGAGGGCATCGAGGACAGCAACTGCAACGACGGTCTGGACAACGACTGCGACGGGTTGACCGACGCCGCGGATCCCGAGTGCCTGCCGCCTGCCCCGCCACGCACGGATCGCAAGCGCCCCACCCGCGCGATCGACCCGGGACGCGTGCGCACGGTAGGCCCGCGGGGTGGCCGGGGCGCGCGACAGTCGACGCAGGACTCGGCCGAGTCCGCTCCGCGACAGCCGGTGCGACTGCCCGTTCCGGGGGTTCCCGTGTTCTACCTGTTGCCCGTGATGGACGACGGGGTGGAGTCGTTGCTCGACACGAACCCGCCGCGGATCGAGCGTCCAGACAGGATCCCGCGCGGTAGGCTCGAGGACGCCGGGCCGTGATGCGCGCGGCGATGGTTCTCGCGATCCTGGCCGTTCTGCTCGCGCCGCTCGGCACGGCCGCGGCGGAGCCCAAGCAGTACGGCTTCGTGTTCCTGCAGGGACGGATCAGCGACGAGCGGGGGAGGCCGCTGGTCGGCGCCAGGGTGCGCCTCTCGGGCCGGCTGGGAGCGAACGAATCCGTTACGGAGGCCAATGGAGCGTTCGTCTTCGAGCGACTGCCGATGACGCCGTTCAAGCTGGAGATCGTCGCCGCGGACGGGCGTGTGCTCCGCGGCCTGCGCGAGCTGGACCCGACGGATCCGGACCAGGTGCGTGCCGAAATCGTGCTGGGCAACCCGCGCTCGGCGAGGAAGAGCGCGCGCGCTCCCGAGCAGATGATCGTCGTCCCGGTCGGCGACGAACAGGTGAGCCTGGTCGGCCCGGCGCAGACCCCGAACTGGCGCCGCCTGCGACGTCAGGGGCTGATCTTCATCGGCGCTGCGTTGCTTCTCGCGCTCTAGCGCCTCAGTCGATCGGGAACTCGACCGAGCACTTCGTGCCGGCCGGCAGCGACAGCGTCGGATTCGGCAGCTCGAGCCGCACGCCGATCGTCCCGCTGGCGGCGTCGACGACCGGATCCACGACCGTCACCTTGGCCTCGCGCGGTTTCCCGAGCGGCACCTCCCACGTCACGCGGCCCGTCATCCCGACCCGGACCTTGCCGTAGAGGCGCACGGGTAGGGCGACCTCGACGCGCAGCGGGTCGATCCGCGCCAGCTCGAGGACTGGATCTTCCTGAACGAACTCGCCCGGCGAGAAGTGGCGCTTGACGACCACGCCGCGCAACGGGCTCGAGATCGTGCGCCGCTTCAGCCGCTCCTCCGCCTCGCGCACCTCCAGCAGCAGCAGCGCCGCCTCGGTCTCCAGCTCGTCCTTCTCGTGGATCGAGATCATCTGCTTCAGGTACAGCTCCTCGTTGCGCGCCGCCCGGCGCGCCGCGAACTCGGCGCGGGCCTTGGCCACGTCGTAGGCCGCCTGCTCGACGTCCGAGCGCAGCCGCGCCAGCATCTGTCCTTCCTCGACGAAGTCGCCGCGGTCGACCGTCACCTCGTCGAGGATTCCGGGCACGCCGCTGCTGATCTCGACCTCCGAGTACGGCTCGACCAGGCACTGGAATTTCTCGGCCGCATCGGCTCCCGACCCGAAGACCAGTAGCAGGGCGGGCAGCACGAGCAGGATCTTGTCGAGTCTCATCGGTCGCTCCGTTACTGCAGGAAGGCGTCGACCTGCTGCAGGTCGGTCACCGCGAGGGCGCCGGAGGACTGCTTCAGTCGCAGGCTGTCGAGAATGTACCGATAAATCACGCGCGTGCGCTCGCGTTTTGCGCGGAACAGGTCGCGCCTGGCATCCAGCACCTCGAGGCCCGTGGTCAGCCCGGCGCGCATGCGCTCGGTGCGTTGGGCCAGCGCGGCCTCGTAGGAGAACACCGATTGCGTCAGCGCGTCGACGATCTGGGCGCTGCTCATCACGCGCTGGAACGCCGTGCGCGTCTCGCGCTCGACGCGGTTCTTCTCGCGCTCGAGCTCCTGCAGCGCGACGCGGTGTCTCAGCGACGCGCTCTGCGTCAGGCTCGTGGCGCGTCCTCCGTCGTACAGCGGCACGGCGAGCCGCAGGCCGATGCTGGTCGTCGTGATCTCGTTGCCCCCGCCGAACTCCGTGCCGCCGCTGTCCGAGTCGCCGTACGAGGTGACGAGGTCCAGCGTGGGCAGCCTCGCGCCCTTCTGTCGGCGCATCTCTTCCTCGGCCGACTCGGCCGCGGCTTCGCGGGCGCGGACGACCGGGTTGCGGAACAGCGCGGCCTCGACCCAGGACTCGACGTCCTCGCGCTCGGGCGGAACGAAGCGGAACGCCTCGCTGAGCGTCGCCGTCCTGGCCGGGATTCCACCGACGATCCCCGCGAGGGCCAGGCGCGCGTCGTCGACCTCCGTCGTGTACTGGATCTCCGCCGCGGCGGCCAGCGCGAAGCGACCGCGCGCGTCGTGGACGTCCGTCATCGTGGCCAGGCCCGCCGTCAGCCGCTCTTCCGTCTCGGCGAGCTGGCGCTCGATGGCCCGCTTCTCCGCCTCGGCGAACTCCAGGTTGTCGGTTGCGCTCAGCAGGCCGAAGTGCGACTCGGCCAGGCGAAAGATCAGGTCCTGCTGCGCCGCCTCGAGCACGGCGACCGCCTGCCGCACCTCGGCCTCCGCCCGGTCGACCCTGCGGAAATTCTGCGAGCGGTAGACCGGCTGGGTCAGCGAGACCGAGTACGCGGTGTTGAAGAAGTCCGACCTCCCGGGCGTGAACAGGAAACTATCGCTCTCGCCGATGTTCTGGTAGACCTTCGACGCGTCGGCATTCGCGCTGATCGTGGGCCGCACGTCGGCCTGAGACTCGCTCAGCAGCTCGTCGGCGACCTGCCGCTCGAGCCGCGCGGCCTGGTAGGTGGGGTCGTAATCCCGGGCCCGCTGGTACAGCTCGAACAGCGTCTCGGCCTGCGACCCCGCGGTGGCGGAGCCCAGGACGGCCAGGGCCAGCAGGGCCCGGGCAACACACGTGCGCGTACGGTTGGCCATGGGGGACACACGATGCCCGGCAGCCCCGAGGCTGTCAATCCAACGTCCGGTGCGAGCACCAAGCTCCGCGCCACGTTGAGAAGTTTGAATTCTTCTCAGGACCAGCACCGTTTTCGCCCAAAAATCGCCCGAAAGATCCGAAAATGTGGACCAAAAAGATCCAGAACCGGGGTACACTTCCCACTAACAAGAGGGGGGTCGCTCCAGTTGCATCGGAAACCCGAGCTCGCGTGCGTCGCATGCACGGGGACGAGTGCGCCGACCGGAGTCTCCCCACGGGCGCCCCGCCCGCCGTACAGCAACCGGATTTCATCGAATTGCCGATCTGCAACACGTGGCTCGACCACGGCAAGCGGACGTGTGCGTGAACACGTCGGCGTTGTCGTGAGACGAACCGCGTAGGAGTCCGTCATGGCTCGCAGGTACGAAGAACTGTGTGGTCGAGTGGTTCCGATTCGCGGGCGCAGACCCGCGCGTCCCGAGCGACGCAGTCGCGGCCGAGGCCGAGGCCGAGGTGCGCAACCGCGACGGATGTTGTTCGAACCGCTCGAGCCGCGGCTGTTGCTGTCGGCCGACCTCGCCCCGATGGCCGACCTCGTGCAGCACGACCCGCTGCCCGCCGCGCACATCGGCACCACCGATCCGACCGATCTCGGCGTCACGCCGCCGAGCACGAAGGTCGACCCGCGCGCGATCGTCTTCGTCGACAGCACCGTCGCCCAGGATCCGAACCTGCTCGAGAGTCTGCGCATGGACGCCGGCGCCAACACGGGCTTCGTGTTGCTCGACTCCGAGAGCGACGGGGTGCGGCAGATCACCGAGGCGCTCGCGGGCGAGCGCGACGTCGACGCCGTGCACATCGTGTCCCATGGGGACGCCGGAGTGCTGTCGATCGGCGCCGAGACGTTCGGCGCGGGTTCCCTCGATGCATACGCGGATCAACTGTCGAGCTGGGGTGAGGCGCTGTCCGATGACGCCGACATCCTGCTCTACGGCTGCAACCTGGGCGCGGGCGACGCCGGAGCCGAGTTCGTCGGCAAGCTGGCCGCGCTGACCGGCGCGGACGTGGCCGCGTCGGACGACCTGACCGGCTCGGCCCGTCTCGGCGGCGACGGCGAGCTCGAGGTGCGACTCGGGGCGATCGAGACCGACGCGCTCGCGCTCGATGTCGAGGGCGTGCTGGTGACTGTCGTGCCGGGCTCGTCCAGTCCCGACATGTTCACCGTGTTCGGCAACCAGGTCACCGTCGGTCGGACGACGAAGGTGGCCGGCGCGAACGAGACGTTCGAGATCCGGGCGAAGGAACAGAACGACACGATCACGTTCGCAGCCAACTGGCAGACGTCGGAGAAGCTGAGGATCGACGGGGGCGACGGCCACGACACGATCGACTTCAGCGATCTCGACGAGAACATCACGATCACGCTCGCGGCCGACGGCAAGATCGGCTCGGTCAAGGTCGGCAACAAGACATTCAGCCACGTCAAGAAGATCGAAGAGATCATCGGGCACAAGCAAAAGAACACGGACATCACCCTGGATCTCGGCGCGGTCTCCGAGGCACTGACGATCGAGGTGGGGAACGAGGCCCGCACCGTCCACAACACGGTCGTCGTCAAGAACGGCGCCGATACGCTGATCACGGTCCAGAACGTCAAGAACATCCGCGGCAGCCAGGCCAGCGATCACTTCAAGTTCCGCAAGGGCAAGAAGGGAACGACCCGGTTCAACGGTTGGATTCACGGAAACGGCGGCGCGAACAACGTGCTCGACTTCGAGTTGTTCGACAAGAAGGCGGTGGAGATCGACCTCAGCGAGAACGCGAGCGTCGTCAGCTTCGACGGGCAGAACATCCAACTCAAGAAATCGAGCTTGCCCAAGAAGGGCGTCGCGAACATCCACAGCATCAAGTTCGGTCGAGGCAAGGAGGGGTCCAACCTCGCTGATGGGTTCGCGAACGCGGCCACGGCCGACGATGCGGGCCGCACGCTGACCGGCGGCGTCGCGGACGACCGGCTGATCGGCGGCGACGGGACCGACCCGTTGTCCGGAGGCAAGGGCGAGGACCGCCTGACCGGCGGGAAGGGCGCCGATCCGCTCGCGGGCGGGGCAAACAGCGACCGCTACATCTTCCGCCCCGAGGATTTTCTCGGCGGCAACATCGCGGATCACGTGGACACCGTGACCGAGAATCCCAACGAGGGCGACGCGGACTTCCTCGATTTCGCGGCGTTCGGCGACGAACACCCGAACGACGACGACGGCGTCACGCTCTATCTGGAGCTGCGGAACCTCGCGACGACCGGCGTCTCGGTGAGACGGGGCAGCGACCAGGGGCCCACGCTGCTCGGGCCGACCAGGGAGGTCGAGGGCTTCTTCTACAGCGACGGCCTCAACGAGGTCGAGGTCTTCGACGAGTGGGGCAAGTTCGCCATCCTCGAACGTCCCGACGCCGAGAACGACAGTGGTCTGGTCAATCTCAACTTCGAGAACGTGACGAACGATCTCGTCTTCGAGATCGGCGACGACGGCAAGGTCCGCGTCGAGGAGTGGAAGCTCGACGCCTCGGGTGGGCGCACGCTGCAATCGGTGCTGAACGCGGACAGTGTCCGCGACCTGAAGGGCGGCCTGGGCAACAACACGTTCAAGTACAACGAGGACGGGTTCCTGCACGGCACGCTGACCGGAGGGGCGGCGGCCCAGAACGTGACGAAGGTCAACGCGATCGACTACTCGGACTTCGGGCACAAGATCGTGGCGAACCTGACCAACCAGCCCCTGACGTTCTCCAAGGACGTTCGCGCCGACGAGCACGAACCTCCGGTCGCTCCGGATGACTACCGGCGGCCGGTCAAGGAGACCTGGACCTACACCTTCACCAGCCTCGACGGCGTCGTCGACTTCTTCCGGAACTCGCGCGCCGGCCTCGTGGTCGTCGGAGCCCATACGGGCGACGATAACGACGCCGCGCTGACCTTCGATGACGCGGAGTGGGTCGACGACGAGCTGAAGGGCCACACCATCGTCAACACCACGGACGGGTCCGAGGGGGAGATCCAATCCAACACCGAGGACACCATCACCGCGAAGCTGAAGGGCGGTGAGGACAACGAGTGGGACAACGGAGACGAATTCGAGATCCGCAGCAAGAGCGCGTTCCGTTTCGACTACGAGAAGCAAGGCGAGGAACAGAACGTCTTCGAGCAGCAATTCAAGAATGCGCTGTCGAGCGTCCTTGGACGGGCCGACTTCAGCGTCGAGCAGACGGTCAACGAGAACCCGGCGAGCACCGAGTGGAAGGTGACCTTCGTCGAGCCCGGCCCGATTCAGGACGCGTACGTTCTGACCCTGGCGGCACGAGATCGGCAGCCCGGATTCAAAGCAGCGAACGCGACCTGGAACGTCCACACCCGTGCCGTCGACGGTAAGTTCGACCTGGCCATCTCGCTCAACGATGCGGCGTTTCCCGTAGATCACGACGAAGTGACGGTCGAGGACATCGAATACGACGCGTCCCCCGACGAGATCCGAAAGCAGATCGCCGACGAGATCGACGCCCTGATCGGCGCTCACGACGTCGCCCTCGACGTTCCGCCCGTGATCCTCGTGTCCGGCGCGGGAACCCGGGCCTTCCCCTGGCGCATCACGTTCGCCAACCTGGGCGATGTGGGAGTCGGCGAGGCGTTCAACGTCGCGAAACTGAAGCTCCACGGGCTGCCCGCGGCTGATGGCGGCGGTGTGTCCACCCTGCCCGCACACACGGTGTTCAGGGTCGACGGCAACGCGGTCGTCGGCGACCCGATCGAGGTGCGAGGGATCACGAAGATCGTCGGCTCGGGTCGCGCAGATCGGATCTACAGCGCGAACGAGGTCAGCGAGCTGTTCACGTTCAACATGTCGCAGAACCCCGACACCGGCCATCGGTTCGAGGGCAACGACACGCTGCTACTGCTGACCGACGCGATCGACCTGCGGACGGGACAGGCCGTCGAGTATTCTCAAACGGGCCCCGGCAGCTCGATCAAGGGGCTGACTTCGGGCTCGATCTACTTCGTCTCCGTCGTCGAGAGGTCCGCGACCGAGACCAAGATTCGCTTCCACGCGACGGCCGAGGAAGTCGGCAAGAACGCGGTCAAGATCGCCCGGCCGCAGAGGTGGGCCGCGGGGGCCGTGCACCATCTGTACGAGGTCGCGACCGTCGAGTCCGAGTCGGGCGAAGACGTGCTGGTCGCGTCCGGCGACCGGAACGTGCTTCGTGGCGCGGACTCGAACGACGTGCTCGTCGGCAGCGACGGCGCCGACTACGTGGACGGCGGCGACGGCGAGGACAAGGTTTACGGCGACGGCTCGCACGACGAACAGGCCGGCGCGGGGCGGGACACGGTCCTGGGCGGTGACGACAAGGACCACGTCTTCGGCAACACGGGACCCGACGTCCTCTTCGGCGGCTCCGGCAACGACTTCCTCGTGGGCGGGTCCGGCAGCGACGTCGTGCACGGGGAGGCGGGCGACGACGAGATCGCGGTCATCGAGGCCGGCAAGAGGGACGACTACGACCTCTTCCTGGGCGGCAAGGGGAACGACACCTTCAAGTTCCGCGGCACATGGGGCGTCGCCAGCATCGGCGAGAAGAACTTCCAGGGCGGCAAGGACGAGATCGACCTCTCGAAGTCGCCGCAGAGCTACTTCCACGTTCTCAGCGACGGCAGCCTGACGTCGATGCCCGGCAATCTGTTCCGCAGTGCGATCCACGTTGAAGGCAATCCGCAGGACGCGATCCCGCTAGCCCGGATTATTCATGACCCCGCTCAGCATACGTAGTTCGGTTGACGAGCCGTGCTCGCGGGCGACCTCATGAAGCCGAACACGGCGATCGATTGCCGCGGTTCAGGATTTGGACCCCACGACGCCGCGATCGAGGGT